>JAUSHJ010000075.1 GCA_030648615.1 Microcaldota archaeon
ACAGAGGATTGATATTCAATACCACTGTAAAGATTTAAGCCAACAAAATGTGGCGCATCTGTTTCCCGCAAATGCAATTTTCTCACGTTCCAGTGATTGACCGTAGTAAGCCAACCACTGTTTGCTCTTGCCTTTTCCGGATTTGTAGATTTCGTCACTATCCTATCGAGAATCTGTGCAATGGCACGCCCAAGATTTGTATCCGCAATATTTCCTTTCGCAGATGTTGGATGATCAGTAGTCCTGACAGTCGAATGATCGACGATTATAGTATCTGCACCTGCAAGTTCGCATGCTTCTCTAATAGCATCAGTTATTTTAGCAGCAGAACTTCCTTCTTCAATCCCACCAGCACCACTTGCAACTTTATATGCAGTTGGATAAGTGTAATATTCCAATAAGCCAGAATCCATCCATTTTCTTGCAGTCTCAAGATATGCTACTGCGTTCCATTTCTTTTTCTCGGTTTTATCAGTCGCAGTTTTTGAATTTTCCCACGCATCTGTTTTCTTGACATCATCGAAAAAAATATCTCTTAGTAGTTTTGCTTGTGATTTTATTCTCCTTCCATTTGACATTTTGTCTATTTTGGACATTTGTCCTCTCCATTTTTCCCTGGCACTATCGCTTGAAAACTTGGTCCACGTATCATGGCGCAGTTGGGCGTTTCTCAGATATTGTTTCACCACCACATCTCCTGGCGCATTGAGTGCAAAGCCAGTTGATAGCACATATGCACATAATGCAGGTCTGCCAGCCTCTTTTGACACTCTGTTTATCGTCTGCTCTGTTCTGAATGCTGCAAATGCCATGGTATGTGCAACTTCACCAGCTATAGTTGGAACATTTTCTAGTGTCTGGAATTCCTGTCTGATAGATGCTGAACCTGACTGACCTAGAGCATTATATATAGACCTTAGATTTCGTTTGGCTACTAAAGGTATATCTTCCTTCACTCTTCTTTGTATGTATTCTGCTGCAACTGCAGAAGCAGTTGATAATCTGAAAAATAATTCTGGATGCTCCGATTTGTCGAACACCGTTTCATCTTCCATTTTTCGAAGTATGAACAACGTGCCAGCTCTCGTTTCATTAATACGTGCAATATTTAGCAATCCGGGAACGTATCCACCTTCTAAATATTCGTTTTCCAATTCTTTCACGAATAATTCTGCATCATTCTGTTGGTTGGTTCCTGCCCTTTCCTTAAGAGCATGAGCACGACAGCATAAATCAACGATGTGCTTCAAACGCGGATCTCTATAAATTCTTAACGAATCTGGTCCGTTTACATTTGGCTGAAGATAATAAGTATGAACTGTGTTGCTTAGAGATACTGCGTTAATTGGATATGTTCCTCTTTTTACAGCAATATTGATGCCTTTAACCATCTCCTTGCCTAGAGTTAAAAGATCAGCTGGACGATGAAATGAAAATGCACATAGCAAATGAAGAATAGTAGTTTGATTTTCAACCGCCAGACCCAAATCATTTGCATATTTAACTACCTCTGAAACTGCCCCAGTCATTACTTTTACGTTATTAACATTGATAAGCACGGCATTTTCCAGTAAACGTACCACCAATGGCAAATGAACAACCTGAAAATCCTTAAGTTCAGAATTAATTGTATCAATTACAGTAGTTATTCCTTCTGGACTGTCGAATTCACTATAAGTGGAAGCTACTGTAATAATATTTCCAAATACGCCGGTTTCCCTAAGAGCAGCATATCTGAATCTTCCATCTGAGGTTTTTTCACATAACACCGATGCCAACCTATCACTACATGCTACAAAATATTCTAGTTTTTTTCTGGCAGATAGCTTATCCCCGTACTTTTGAGTAAGATCAAAAGCAGTTTGATAAATAATATTGGAGTCATCTTTTGTATTTCTTCCAGCTTCTTGTAATCTTTTCTGAACCGGAATAATTGCCTTAAGGGTTTCTTCAAAAAATTCACGAGGTTCTTTTGAGAGGAGAGATTGCAGATTTATTGCATGCTGGATTGCACCAGGAGCGTTCTGATCTATAACAGCATCCAAAGCTGGTTCTATGGTAGCCAAAAACTCGCTATCTGGAACTTTGTTTCCATCATGATATACCCTATCCCCTCTAAGATATTTGACAAACTCAAATTTTTTTGCTCTCAGCTGATCACGAAGCTTCTCGTATGAAAGATCTTTTAAAGGACCTAAATCGCTCACAGTACTTTGATTATAAATCATACCTGGATGGATAATATTCAAACGACTAAGTTCCCTGACTATGGAAATTCTTTCTTCTGAGGTCCAGTCAAATACAAGAAGCACATCACGAATTATTGGAGCCCTGCAATAGGAAACGTACAACCGATCAAAAACTTTTCTTTCTTCTCCACTAAGAGGAGTATATATTTCTGCAACTGCTGCTAGAGATTTGTCTCTACCGCTGTATGTATTAGTAATTACCAAAAGTGCTATGTGAGCTGGCAAACCATATTTATTATTCACAGCATGCCGCAGGATTTCCGGGGTAAGATCACGTGCATTGCTTGAATATGCATGATTGACCCCCTCCCCTACTGCAGTTTCTATGTTACCAATATTGTCAAGTGCTTCCAGCAACTCCTCCCTGGTTTTTGATTCTTGGAACATCTTATATAAGTTAGATTGTTTCATGCCTCCATTCGAAGTAATCTGATCAAACAACCGGAGTGAAAAATCCAGAGTTTCAAGTGGCTTAACTCGTTTCGAAGTTCCCTGCGAAACCCGATAGGCAAAGTTAACAATTGCCCCTAATTCAAAGGGTTGTATTTTACCATTTCTCGCGATTCCCGCTCTGACAGCAGTAACTGCAACGTCCCGAAAATCAGAGTCCGCTAAAGGATAAATATGATTGCAGTAAGTTAAAACATCTGGCCACGCGGATTGTGGAAATTGTTCGTAGATATCTCTGAATATTTTGAGTTGGTTCAATTCGCTACCACTTATTCGTCTCAGACCATTTTCAGTTCTCAGTGGATTTTTGTCTTTTCCGCCTACTAGTGCATCTAGTTCATGTAAGACTTCCGCTCTTGCTTTTTCTTTGAAGAATGTGTCATAAACTCTGTATGTTGAAGTGACGCGATTGGAACGACGTTCGACAAATTCAGCATCACAATATGCGAGCAGTGCTAGCCGTTCTTTCCTATCTTGTGCTATTTTTTCTTTAAGTTCGCTTTTACCTAAACCGTGATGACGATTAATATCGGAGATAAAAAAATCTTCGAAAACATTAATTTTTCTATAGCTATTAGGCACATTGAATCCCCAAACTTCAACTTCTACTCCGTGCACCCAGTGTGTTTTGTCTTGCTCAATTTGACCTGCTAGTTTCCTATCCTCGTTTATTATAGCTATGGCTTTTTTGACTCCGTATAGTGAAGCAAGTGCAGTTAATTCAGATAATATGGCAGTCCTTGGTGAAACAGAACCTAGAATCTCAAGGCACGATGTCATTTGTTTTTTTGCCTCTTCCACTTTGGCTGCCTGTCCTTCATTGAATTTATCCCTCTCGTTTTGACTTGCACCACTTGGAGGTTCTTTGAGCCCCAGTTCCTTAACAATGATAGTAAATAGTGAATTATCTGAAGTTGTAGAAAAAACATCTTGACATCCGACAGAAGAACTTATATATTCGTATAACTGTTTCAATGCGGCAAAATCATGCATTGCCCAGTGTGGCCAACTAATAGCCATATGCAGTTCATGAAAAATATTTTTGCCTTCATTCGCACCTTTCATATCTTCCAGGTCTTTCTGGAAACGAAGAAGAATACCGTGGTCTTCTCGAGATTTGCAAGCCTCGAATGGAAGTTTACGATACTCTTCTAATTTGAGAGCAGTTATTTTTGAATGCATGGCTTGCATTTCTCCAAGATTACGTGTCAATCTCAAGGAATCGAGAAAAACGTCACGCTTGTGCCCACGACCATCTCTGGTAAGTGGTTCTACCATCTCAGCCAGTTCCCGCACTTCATCGGCATTGTTCAGCCTGGTTGAAGTTTCAAGCAACGTGACATAAATATCTCTCGTTCGATAATCATTAACATTAAAACCAGCACCAAGGACTGCAGCTATGACTTGATGTGAATGCTGACCGAACTTATCGAATATTTTTAGTGTGATATCCACGACTTCTACAATTCGTTTTTTATCGTAATAATCAGCATTCAGCAGCCCGTATAATCGCATGATCTGACCGGATAAATCGTTAAAACAAGCAGGAATATTTGTAGGCTTATGCTTTGCGATCCAACCTGCTGCTGCAGATATCGCAATAGAGGTAGACAGGTGTTTAGTCCAGGTCTTGTCATCTCCAAACTCCTTTTTTGCGATTTCCTTTGATTCCATAGCCAAGGCAATGGGCATATTTGTAGCTGCAAGATTAGCACGCAACTGCTTTGCTGCATCTGACCCATGCTTTAACTTCAATTCCTTTTCAAGTTTTTTCATTTCTCTGATAAAAACTAGTGCTCTTAGGGGTTTTTTAGCAACTTCTGCAAGCACTTCCCTGAATTTTCTTTCACCCTCTTGCACATCTCTTTGTACAATGCGTTGCTCTTCGTTCAGTGCAACTCTGGTTATTGTCTCGATCAGACTAGGCTTCTTTATCTTCTGGGGCGCCTTTGCCTCTCCGACATCTCCTCGTCTGAGAGCATGAGCATCTAGTATTTGCCGTTCTGCTTTTTTCAGCAGTTTCTCTGCTCTTTTTGATTTTTGTCTTTTTGATGATTTGAATATCGCATAAATAGTTTCGAGTTTTGTCTTACTGCTAATAGTAGTTTCAGGACTTATTTCAGTCGCAAGTTCCCTGATTTCTGACTGGAGTTCTACTGGCAATTTCGAAAACTTAATGTTTGCTAAACGTTCGAGTTCTCCGACCATTATTAGATATGCATTTCTAGAGTTATAAAGATAACGTTGACGAAAATTAGCACCTAAAAAAACCTAGCAATATAAATATTCTAATCGTATAAACTACTTATGAAAACCATCGTTATCGCATTATTGATTATTGGATTATTGCTGTTTGGTTGTACAGGAGGAGCTTCTGAAACAACTAAAACTAATGCAACTACAGGCACAGACCAAACCCAAATTAATACTAGTACGGAAGGAACTAATGACAACTCCGGCACTACAACAGACGGAAATGTCGAAACCAATACTGGAACAAATGAAGAAGTTAATACAGAATCAACAGTTACTTTTACTGGAAAAGATGTCTGTGCATGGCTAAGTACTTCTGAAGTTGCGAATGCATGCGGTACAGGCAGTATTACTATTCGGGCATCAGAAACAAGTGCAGATTGTGCATATATGCAAAAAGTTAATTTTGGCGGTATAGAAGCAGATCTGCCATTACTCACAATTAGTGAAGGACCTTTCAGTATAATAGAAAGTGAAAATGATAGATCAATTGTAAGAACAACATTTCAAAGCTCAGGTTATGAAGTTTTGAAAGAACCGAAACTCGGAGATTATGCAGTCTTATTTAAAATGAGTGGAGTAGAAGCATACTTGTTTAATCTCCATAAAGGAAATAAAGTAGTAACTTTTATTTCTGGTGATGCTGGCAATGAACAATATCCTGCCCCATACTGCAATGGTAACGCACTTGAAGGATTTGCTGTAAAAGTTAATGGAAAAATTTCTTAAGCGCAAGAAATTTGCATAAAAATTTCTTGGCACCCAATTGTCCAAAATATTGGACAACATTATTGTCCAGCGGGACAATATGCACATTGTCGCCGTGCGACAATCGTGTGGACATCTTGTTGCCAATTGCAACAAGCTTGTTGAAAATTCAATAGAATTTACAATACAACTAGGAATTTAAAGTTGAACGAACTAAAGATATTATGCGATTTATTTTATTACTATTAACACTAGCCTTATTGTTTGGTTGTACATTTGAAAAAACACCACTCCAAGGAGAAACTTTTTCTATCATTAGAGGAGATGAACAAATTACATTATCAGTTAATTTAACTGGAAATAATATTCCTGATAAAGTAAATGGAAAGATGACCGTACTTGACAAAGATGGCAAAAGCATTTATGACAGAGATTTTTCTGTTAAGAGCAATGAATTTGTAGTTCGAGGAAATCAAACAACTTTAGTGCGGCAATTAAAAGTAGAGAATAACAATCAAATTACTTATGCAAATTTAACACTGTACTTGCCAAACGAAACATTTTATGCTGAGCAAGGAAAAATACAGACTTCCGGCACAGGATATATAATGATTGAACCTATTTCTCACGAAGTACAATACGCAATAAACATAAGATTTTTTGATGGAAATGGTAAGCAGATTAACCCAACAAAAGGAAATTTTTCAATAACTATTACAGATACTGATAGTGAGTTATATTATTCTGCAAGAAACTTCGATGAACGACAATTCTCTGGAAAAACATTAACTATACTTGTACCTTACTCTGGTGTAAAGAAATCCTTCTATAATAACGGAAGTGTCTCAGTTATTTTATATGCGAACAATAAACAATATGATAGAAAGTCTGATTTAATTTTGAATAAATATAATCAACAAGAGATACTTACTGAACAAGAAAAGTTATTTTCAAATAATATGGTAACTCTAGGAAATATCACCAATTACGTTGGTTTTACATTCACTGTTAAGAATGCAGGATTTTATCTTGACTATAGCCCTAACAAAAAGGAACTGATACGATTCGATACAGTATTGACTAATGCAAAACCACAGCACCAATACTTAATCAGAGATGATTTTTACATGAAGGATGATGCGAAGCAGTTTTATGCGGTTGATGCTGGAAGGTCAACAGCATTTGGACCATTATTGTTAAAAGGAGCAGTAGTAAATGCAACGTTCTATTTTGAAAAAAGAGCAGATAGGAAGAAGTATTATTTTTATTATGGAGATAAGGTAATTGGGATGTTTGAACCTAATTGAATTTGAACCTAGTTCAAGAGAGGTACAAATTGTACCCTAGTAAATATCAAGAACAGGATATCTCCTTCTAATATTTTTAACGTATTGCTTGGAATCAGCACTATTATGCCATAATTTCTCCCATCTTTAGACGGTAATTTCAGTTATCGACAAAATGTCGATAGGTCAATTCCAGTTAATTCTAGTTCCCTTTGTTTAAGCTCGTACCAGTAATCTTCAACATAGATGTCTTACTAAGGGTTTTAATTTCTAGCATAATTAACTATAGTTATGAAGAGATGTGTAATTCTATTACTTGCAGTATTGCTTTTCTTCGGTTGCACCGGCAATAGTGAATTATCTGGAAAATGGAGAATCCTTTCAAACACCAGATATGTCAGCACAGATGGATATTACTCAGCACCAACACAACTGCTGGAGATTAACGGTCAAAGTTGGACTTTCGGCAGTTCATCTGGCACCTGGGAAATACAACCAATAGACGAAAATGATTGGATAAAATGGGAAACCACATCGTATGGACCAACTAGAAAAATAGTCGTGCATAATTGGAACGGTGCAGATTGGAGCGGACCCATAGAAGAAAGCAACGGAAAAATTGATTTTTTCTGGATTATCTATAATGTAGATATCGGAAGCGGACCACAGCAAGTACAGATGAAATTTGGACAGTCAAGTTATTGAGAAAATGTGATTTTATGATAATCGGACTTACAGGAGAAAATTGTTCTGGAAAAGGAACAATTGCAGAATACCTAGTGAAAAAAGGATTTGTTTACTACTCACTAAGCGATGCTATACGTGACGAATTGAAAAAAGATAAAAAAGAGCTAAATCGTGACAATCTCATAGAAAAAGGCAATGAACTTAGAAAAAAACATGGACCTAGCGTACTTGCCAAGAAAATTACGGAAAAATTAAGCAATGATAGAAATTACGTGATAGATTCCATACGCAACACTCATGAAGCAAAGGAATTGATGGAACTAAAACAATTTACTCTCGTATACGTTACTGCACCTGCTGAATTAAGATTCGAAAGAATGAAGCAACGTGGCAGAGAAAATGACCCGAAAGATTACATAGAATTTCTTAGACTAGAAGAAGCTGAACGAAAGAACAAAGATGACAAAAAACAAAATATTGAGGAAACTGTAAAGTTAGCTGTAAAAACAATAGTTAACGAAGATGATTTTGCAAAGTTGCATGATGACGTAGATCATTTGCTTGCAGAAGTATCCGGTGAATTTAAAGTTTCAAGACCAAGCTGGGATGAATATTTCATGAGTATTGCACAGGTAGTTGCTACTCGCAGCAATTGTATGAAAAGAAAAGTAGCTGCAGTAATAATTAAGGATAAAAGAATTATTTCAACTGGTTATAATGGTACTCCTCGTGGCGTGAGAAATTGCAATGAAGGCGGTTGCGCACGCTGTAATAATTTCACAGAGAGCGGCAAGAACCTTGCTGATTGTGTTTGTTCCCACGGAGAAGAAAATGCAATAGTGCAGGCTTCTTATCATGGAATTGCAATTAAAGAATCTACTTTGTACTCGACATATTCCCCATGCCTGCTCTGTACAAAAATGATAATTAATGCGGGCATAAGAGAGGTAATTTATAACGCAGATTACCCTCTAGCGGAACAATCTTTTGAATTATTGAGAAATGCTGGAATTGTTGTGAGGAAGCATAAGTAAGTCATTTGTTTAAAACAAATAATATAATTACCTATTTTTCAGCTAAAACACACATTTAAATATTATTTGTTCTAATAGATATATTATTGTGGATAATATATAATAGGTTAGAATATGAAAACTAATAGTTTCGTAAGAAATGCTAAACGAATAGCAATAGCTACAGTAATTGGTACTTTCTTGTCAGTTGCACCTTTAATTTCCAGAGCTCAGGATAACGACCATGGTAACTCGAAACCAACTTCAACTGAAAATAAAGATAAACGAATAATAATTGCAGCCCCACTAGAATCTTGGAAAGTTTTTGCTGAAATAATGAAAAAACTGAAAGAAAAACTAGATAAACATCTTGATGCAACTAGCGAAATAACGGAATTTCTACAATCAATTTGTTCAGTTGGACTAATAGATGGCTTAGATCCAAAGAGTTCTTCACAAGAACAAGTACGAACATTACAACAGTTTCTTGTTAGTAAAGGTCATGCAATAGAAGTTAATGGAAGCATGAATATTGAAACATTAGATACATTTACAAAGTATTTAGACAGAGAGATATATGTAAAGATACCTGCAAACGAAATGCGCAACCGTATAAGTGGAAAACCTGTTTTTTGTGAGTATGTATTAGTCACCAGCGGAATTGTAGATGAGTATTTGGAATCATTGAAATGTGAAAAACCAAAGCCTTATGATAATGGCTCAATGTGTACACAAACTGTGCCGATATTTTTTGGCAATGGATGCGCAATAAATGGATATGCTCATGAATTTAGATTATTAGAAAGTACTCGTACAAGTTATGTAAATATGGCACATGAAAGAACAGAAAACGGTACGCTATCAGATGGTTTTGATCATGGATTGCAACTACCAGGACATTTTGCCAGCTACAGAAAACAATTTGAATTTAGGTTAAATGGGAGTAGTGAACAGAGTAGTGTTAATCCACTAAACTCTGATATTACATTCTTATGGAGCCCTACCTATAGTGAAAAATATGAAAGTGCATTGTTTTTACTTGGAAAATATAGATTCTGGCAGTTATTAACTGACATGCACGGGAATCACAGAGATGTAGCAGAATATAGACTAGTTCATACTCCTGAAGTAGGGATAGGAGTCAACCTAGGAGATAAATTTACATTAGAAACAGTTGGAGGAATGAGGTTTTCCGATAACATTGCGACTACTTTCGATAAAGTTGTGAACAGAGGAAGTAGAGCTAGTACAAATGGCAAAAAACTAGAAGGTGAAGCACGTTTTGAATGGTTACCTTTAGGGTGGTTTGCACTTCAGGGCCAAGCATCTACAAACACTGCAATTGGAGCGAGTGGAAGCGCAAATTTTGCTTTTGAACTTCCGCATGCATGGAAAATAATGAGTAATAATTTAGGGCCATTGGAATTGGAAGTAAACGGAAGATGGAATAGATTAAGTTACATGCTTGCAGATTTGACTAACACGACAAATGATAAATTGTTGGTCACCAGCCAGTTATTTGGCCCGACAGTGTTCATAAACTCTGGAGTAACTAGGGATTACTTCTTAGATTTCAAATACGGGATTGGTCCGTACGTATCACATACTTTTGATTCTACTGAACTACAAGGAAATACAGGAAGAAATAATTTAACTTTCGGAGCTGTAATAGACTTATTTAGTACAACGAGGGTCAGAGCAACAGTAGGATATACTCCTGAATTTGGAATATTTAATGGTTCAATGAATAATTCATTGTTCGTAGGTATCACAGTGAATGGACAAAGTCCATTATCAAATGGTAGTCCAGTTGGTGGAATTGCAGAAATAAAATTCGATAAAAATAGAAATAGTCAAATGGTTGATATAGCTGGCACTAGACAACCAAAACTAGAATATTGTAAATAGATATTATAAAAATGTCACCTAAACGGCCGTGAATTCCTCTTCAGTGATTTAAGAACATTGAACCGCTGTGCTAAAGATTTCTGTATATTGTCCACTTCATTCCTACCTAAAGCAGCGCACATGTCTACTTCTATAAGTACAGACGGATAAGTATATGATTTATTGATAAGTGAAAGTGAATATATTAACGAAGCCACACTATCGAAAGTAGTATTTCCTTCTAGAAACTCCACTCTCATTGGACGATCCTCCTCGCTCGTTTTCAGGTAAAAAAGTGATATCTTGCCAGCATCTTCTCCGATGTCTTTCATTATACTGCTCTTTCCATGCTCCCTAGAATATTTCATAGTAAACGTTCGTTCTCCTGCATTCAACAGAAAATCCAGAAAGAAGCTATCACACGTTAATTTACATTCTTCATTTTCAAGCATTTCTACGAAACGTCTTCCGCGCGAATCCTTGGTTATGCCAATAAGCAGACACTTTTTCTCTCTGGCAAGAGTGAATAAATTTTTGTAAAGCGCAACAAGTAAATTATATTCTTCCATGAGCAAACTACCAGAATCTGGCCTGTCACTTGGCAACGGCAGTAGTGAGCCATCTATAAGTAATACTTGTGGTGATTTTTTCTCCAGAGATTCTATTGCCAAACTTATTTCCTCACGCAACCTAATCAGAGATTTGAATATCGCAACTTCGTGATCATCTAAACCTGTTTTTGCAAATGTTTTCATCTTTGGAAACTTTGAAGGTAGATAAGAAACTGATGTTAACGAATTCGTGTCATAGCTAAAAAGCACAGCTGCAGTCCTTGCAACCACCACGTCAGCACCATGGAATGCTTCGGAGTAAATTCCAGAATCTACAGCACAGATAAGACCGGAAAAAATAGATTGTTTAACTGAATTAGCTATTTCAGTTTCCAAAATACTTGTGTCGAATATTTTTTTACTCCTCAAAGTTTGAGCATATGCTGAATAGATTTTATGCTTACTTTCAAGAAGGTCTAGGAGTTTACTCAATTCATTTTCGTCCAACATAGAAAAGATAACTAGGCGAAAGAGATTAAAAATAGTAATGGAAAGTACTACCATGGACAAGTACACTGTAGAAAGAATCCCTAGCGGGATACCTGGTTTTGACAAAATAATTGACGGCGGCATCCAAAAAAACAGTGTCCTCATGGTACGAGGAGGAACTGGTACTGGAAAAACACTGTTCGGATTACAGTATTTGTACCATGGGGCAAAAGAAAATGATGACCCTGGAATATTTATAAGTTTTGCAGAAAGCAAGGAAGCGATCTACCAGCACGGGATATTGTTCGACTGGGATTTCAATGCACTTGAAAAGAAAAATAAATTTGTATTCATAAAATACGCACCGCACGAAGTAGTTAAGATAATAGAAGAAGGCGGAGGAACGATAAGAGATACTGTAGAAGCGATAGGAGCAAAGAGAATGGTCATAGACTCATTAACTGCTTATGCGCTTTTATTTGAAAGTGAATATCGCTCAAACGAATCTGTATTGAACCTTTTCGAAATGCTCAGAAAATGGAACTGTACTACCATGGTAACTTCTGAAAAATCAGTTAATCCTAATGATGGTGACACCGAAAGACTGGGATTTTTTACAGATGGAATAATAAATTTTTATTATTTAAGAAATGATACTTCCAGAGTAAGAGCACTTGAAATAATAAAAATGCGAGACACGAAGCACTCCACGAGTATTTCACCATTTGAGATTACCAAAAACGGCCTAGTTGTCAAACCGGATGGAAAAGTGCCGCAGTTTAAATAAAGTTGCTATTTAAATGGAAAACAGACTAGAGTCAAGGTGAATTACTTATGATTGAACCATCTAAAAAAAGCGAACTTGTAAGCTATCCGATAAGAGATATTGTTCAGGAAGCAAAATTACTTGAGAAACAAGGAAGGGACATGATATACCTTAACATAGGAGATCCTGCACCTTTCGGTTTCAGACCACCACAACACATAATGGATGCGGTAGGCGAAGCACTTAAACAAAATTACTCCGGCTATGCACCAAGCGATGGTGACCCGGACCTCAAAAAAACAATTGCTGAATACGAAAGAGTGAATGAAAATGATGTATTCGTATGCAGCGGATTGAGCGAAGGTATAGATTTTCTCTACCAGGCATTACTTGATCCAGGAAGAAATATTATATTACCCACTCCGACTTATCCGCTTTACCTCACCAAGCAAAGATTGAGTTTTGGTAGTGAAGTATTCTATAATTGCGTTGAAAATTGGGAACCGGATCTTGATGATTTGAGAAAAAAAATAAATAAGTATACCAAGGCAATATTGGTTATTTCACCAAACAACCCCACAGGAGCAGTTTATTCAAGAAAATCATTGCAAGGAATTGTAGACATTGCAGGAGAATTCAAATTGCCCATTATCGCAGATGATGCTTACGAAATGCTTGTTTTCGAAGGAGAACGTGTAAACCTTAGAGATCTACATAAAGATGTCCCACTAGTAAGCGGAAGTTCAATTTCTAAGAATTATATTTATCCAGGTGCAAGAGTGGGATATCTTGCATTCAGAGGCGAAGGATGGGATAATGTTAAAGATGCCGTACAACGATTATGCAATCAAAGATTAAGTGTAAATTGGGAGATGCAACGTGGTGCTATTGCAGCGATAAAAGGTGGGGAAAAACATACTCAACAATTCAATAGCGAACTAAAAAAACGTGCTGATCTGTTAGACAATAGAATAAAAGAAATTGATGGACTCAGGATGTACAAACCTAAAGGGGCATTCTATGCTTTTCCTGAAGTCGAAGAACATGCACGCAAGCACTGGAAGAATGATTGGGCGTTCGTACGTGGATTGTTAAAAGAAGGAGTTGTTGTTGTGCCAGGCTCAGGATTCGCACCTAACGTTGATGGAATGTTTTTCAGGATTGTGTTTTTACCTAGCCTAGAACAATTGGGTGAAGCACTTGATAGAATTGAGAATTACATGAAAAAGAGTATGAAGTGATATCGTAGATTAGAGAATAGATATGCGACTATTCATCTAATTCATAGGGAAACCAGTTAACGATATGCTCTTCCATGATGAATACATCATAGCTAGTTATATCACTAGAAAAGTTTTCTTTTATTTTATCCAGTATTTGCCTTAGTTCTTTGGTGCTTTCCACCACAAATTCAGCAGCAACATCGTATTTCCCAATGGTAGTGGTTGCAAAAGTAGATCGATTAAATTCTGCAATGTAATTAACCAGATGGTCTACGACTTCTGGACTTCGAAGTGAGAAATCAACTTGTATATGCTGTAGTCCAAATTTATCAAAATTTACTGAGGTAACTGAAGCTCCGAGAATATTCATTTTTCTAAGTTTTTTTATTCTATATTTTATTACGTTAATATCGGTTTTAGACTGCCTTGCAAGTTCTACTAGAGATATTCTTGAATTTGCTGCAAGATTTTTTATGATATTGTAATCCAGAGCATCAATTTTTTGGTCTAGTAAATCTTCTGGATATTTTGTATGGTGAAGCTCACCGCCTTCGAGAAAAAAACGGAAGTTAAATCTGTGCACGTTAGTCATAGTAAGAATTTCCTGTTCTAGTACGTAGTCTCCAAATTGCGAGCGAAACTCTATAAGAAACTTACGTAGATCTTTCATATTTCTTGCCAATAGAAGAAATGTTATGTCGTATCTGCCTTCCAGACTTGCAAAATATGCTATTGAACTGTAGCTCTTTACGAATGCAATAATTTTCCTGTCTACATCTCTGGTAGTTTTATGAAATTTGTAAAAGATCTTGTAATAAAATCTGTTGAGATTTGAAATATTTATTGTAGTGAGAAAATCCTTAAGATAACCATCCTTGATAAGCCGTTTAATCCTGTAGCCAACTGTTTCTTTTGATATTCTGAGCTTTTTGCCGAGTTTCTTAAAGGTCTGACTGCTGTCCGCATCTAACTCATAGAGTATTTTTCGGTCTAGCTTATCTAATTCTTCTATTTTTACAACCATAATTTTATTTAAATGAAAATAAATATATAAAAGTTTGCATTTTGCGTAATTTTCTTGTAGAATATTTAATATACTTTTTATGCTACAATAAATAACTAAATGTAATGTGATGATATGACTGCATTCGTACGACCAACAAAAATAAGAATTTATGCTAGAGGAAAATGGGAAGAATGCAGAATAAAATATTCCAAAACACCCAAAGAATTATTTGAGGGATTAGATAGTGAAACAGAAAGATTAGCAACTCTCCCGGAATTAGTTCGTTTGAGAATATGTACACTTGAACCATTAGTTGATATGAAAGATCCGGATATTGTCAAAAAAATTCGCGATGATCCTGAAACATATGGTATTTGGTCTGTAAGGATTACTACGATGTCACTAATGATACGGGCAATTGATAAAGAAGGAAAAGATATTGTATTTTTCCATGATGGAAATCCATTTGCTAATAAAGATGAGATTAGGAGTTCATTTGAACACGAATTATCTGATGGTGGCATAAAACTTAGCGATTCCATGGTAGACAGAGCAATACGAGCGATGCGCGATGAGTCGTGCCTGACTCATGAGGATTACCTAAAGGCAAAAGGCGGAAATTTCACTTCTACTGAATTTGCACAACACCCTGTTTTTAAGGCGGCGTGTCCTGATGAGACATTGCGGACCAGATACTCCAGAATTCTTGATAAATTGGATTCTTTCGGATTTTATAACTTAGGTATGCATTCCTTATGGCGTCCCGGTGAGATGAAAATAGGCTATGGTAGGTTTATTTCATTGGGTTTCAAAGGAGAAGCATTCTATCCTCCTAATAGCTCTACTGTAGATCATGCAGTACTAGTATTACCTCTGGGAATAGATATACTCCCAGGGATTGAAATAAAGAAACCGGTTTCTGCCCTAAATTGGGAGAATTGGTAAATACAATTAGTTAACTGATAAGAAATCTGATTGTCCTGCCAACAGTCACATTCAACTTTTCTTTATGCCCGACTTTTCTTATTTTTATCCCATCAATTATGAGCGTCCATGTTCGATCGCAGGAAACAGTTATCTTAGAATCGGGAGACACCAAAAATGGTTTTATTGTTCTTTTGTAGGGACAGATAGGGACTATTTCTATTTGCCTTGATGCTGGATTAAGCATCTTACCACCAGCAGAGTAAGCATATGCACTCGAACCCATAGGAGTAGAAATGATTATGCCATCACCCTCAAACTGGTAGCTTTTTCCATCTACTTCCAAGAAAATAGTTATTACTCTGAAATCGTTGCTGTGCACGACTACGTCATTCATTGCTTCGTAATCCTTATCCTTGATAGCTGCATTGACCAAAAGACGGTTCTCATATTTACCATTCCTAAGCAGATGAACAAGCCACTTTCTCCAGTTATCTTTTCTCAATGCGCACATATAGCTTGTCTTAGTGCCTATGCCAAAAACAGTATGCTGGAATTTTCTTTTGTGGTTTGCATAGAGAATTGTGCCGTCGCCACCTATGCAAACTGCGATATCCTCGTTTTGACGAACGATCTGGAATTTGTGTTTCCGTAAGAATTTTTTTACTCTTAGGGCTAGAGATTTTGCCCAGGGCTTATTATAATTGGGAAGAACCTTAACTTTGGAGATATGCATGATTAGAATTAACTAAATAGATTAAAAAACTACTTTATGTGCAGGTAATGAAAGAATAGCATCAAATGCTCTATCATCTAAAGGAAATTGAATGGTCTCCGACCTAAGATAAGATAAATCTCGATAATGATGAAAACCTGCCTTAACTAATTCATTTATAGGTTCGTTCGGATTTAATTTTCCTGCCAGGATATTTTTGTAAACGATGTTTGAAAGCTCAGTAATATTAACATTTCTAAAGCTTCTTGCGTTATACATTTCCCTAGCCACTATAAGAAAAGAGATATACTTAAACATACTTGCCAGGATTACCGATATTTTTGCTAATGCTTCAAGCCTTGCATGAGAAGATTCTACAATCACTAATATCTTTTGCAGATCTAAACCAGAAACTTCGAAAAATACAATTTGATTATTTGCAAAATGATAGTTTGCTTCTGGATGTGAAACTATTATACCTGATTGAAGCATCTGATCTGAGAGTTCACCCAGTGATGGATTCAACTTCCTTTCTCTTTCATCCGTTTCATCTCTAAATATTATACCATCACGTAAAGACAAAGTATAAAACATTTCCATATTAGCTTGTCTACGAACTACTACTCTGTCCTCATCTGGTACGAATTCAGAATAGATATAGGATCTGCGTTTACCCCCATGATAAGTAAAAAAACGTAGCTCCTGGAGATTCACGAAATTTTCTGGAAACAATGTGTGTACCAACGAACCTGCAAGAAACTTCAGCAATGAATAACTAGGAATCTGGGAATTGGATTCTATGTTTCTGTTGATCCAAAATAGTTGTAAACCCGTTTCTTTGCCCACACGTTGTAACCGCTCTACCATACCAGCATATTCTCCATCTTTTATCCTTCTTACTACTGCCTCATCCCCTCGGCATATAAGTTCTTTTTTTGCTCTGACTGGTGGTTTTAATGTTACTAGCATGTTATAAATAATGTAAACACGAGTTTATAAAGCTAGCTGGAGAAGGCTATTAAATCTAGATTCGCCAAACAATATTATGACTAAGATAGCACAAATAGAAAACATAGCAAAAAATCTAAAAACCATTAAAGGTATTAAGATAGCTATATTATTCGGCTCGCAAGCAAAAGGCAGAGCTAGAAATGACTCTGATACTGACATCTGCATTATAGGTGACAGTAAAAAATCAGAGCTGAGAGCACTAGAATACTCTTCAGAAAAAATAGATATTTTACCATTTGCTAAATTGCCTTTGGTATTCCAGTATAAAGTATTAAAATATGGAAAAATCCTGTTTAACAGAGATGAACGACTCCTTACTAGAACTAAGTTTTGGACGATTACTAAATATCTGAATGGAAAATACTGGAGGGACAAATTTACTGCTAAAGTGCTCTCTTGTTAGATGAAAATACTTAAAATGATGATGTTATGGTATACAGCGATGTCGATATAAAAAAACTTTTAAAAGATGGAACGATAAAAATAAAGCCTCTTGAAGATGGCCAAATAGGCGGCGCAAGTGTAGACTTAACACTAAGCGATGAATGGTCTTTTTTCAAGCAAGAATATATCGGAAAAATAGTAGATCTAAAAAAAGTGGATTTCCATAAAGCAACTCATACTAAACATGCCAAAAGCATAAAGCTGAGACCAGGAGAGATGTGTCTTGCAAAAACGGTTGAGAAAATAACTCTTCCTACAGACATCATGGGAAAATTAGAAGGTAGATCAAGATATGCAAGAATGGGGTTAAGCGTACATATAACCAGTGCAGTTGTTCAACCAGGCAGCAATAATCACCAGGTACTTGAAATTGTAAATTTCGCTCCTTTTACAGTAGTTCTCCATGCCGGAATGAAAGTATCACAGGTAGTATTCCATAGTATGGAAAGTAAAAGCAGCAAACCGTATGCAAAATTCGGCGAGATAGCTAAGGTGCAGTGATTATATGCTAAAAGATTATGCAAAAACTTTTGTACTTACTACTGTAATCCTTCTTTTGATAATGGCCATAGCAATAGTAATGATAAAACCCACAGACATAATTTCACCTTCATTTACTTTTGAAGAAGCGCAGATACATAAAAATTCTGAACTCAAAATAGGACTAAAAGAAACGTACATTTACAATTACACTGCAAATAATGTTACCTTACCGATAACATTCACTACAAAACCTGGACCCGGCTGTGTAGGCATAGAACTAAGGAATACAGAAAATAGGACTTCTGTGTGCCTCAGGAAAGATGGTACTGATAGCTCAAAGTCCAATGTAACTATCCTTGAGCCGGTTATATTTATGTTCAGACCCTGGATGCTAGCTGTTGAAGAAAACTGGCAATGGAAAGTAATTAGCAGCGTAAATGCAGGAAATGTAGTAGTAAGTAGAGGAGACATAGAATTCAAAACTATAGGAACAGAAAATGTAAGCGGTAGAATTGCTTATAAGGTGGAAACAAAAAGCCTTGAAGATGAGACTACCGTAACAAGTTGGATAGATAAGGAAAAAAGAGTAATTTTAAAAGAAAAAGGACCTGGATATGAAATCCTGTTAATTAATGCTAATTGGCTCAACTAAAAGGGTTAAAACACACAAATTTTATGCGCCTTTTTCTCTCAATACAGTAAGCGGAATTATACCTTTTTTAAATTCCAATTCAGCGATTGCTATGAAACTCAATGGCTCGTCAATCTTGAGCATTGGTGGAGCTCCTCGAGCAAGCTGAAGAGATCTTGCACCTATAATTCTTGCAAATTCGTATTTAGTTAGTTCCATATTGATACCTCTCAGGGATTAACCTAGTAATAATAAGGATAATAGTATGATTGGTAACAATTTTAAAGACGAGTGTTGTCCTTTAACAGAGCATATTCAAATAATAATATTAGTCATTTGTAGATATTAAACATCATCAGCATGTTCCCATCTACCATGCACACTCTCAATGAGTGAAGTTATTTTTGGAACATCGACATCTGGAACTTCTGCTACTAGCTCGTAACGAGCAAAGCGCCTCAATGCATAAACTCCACACCTCATGTTATCATAGATTTGGGCAACACGAACCAAAAGACTCACGTATGCATGTGAAGGATCATCGTATTTATGAAGATATCTAGCACTTGAGCTTTTAGCTACTTTTTCACCACAAGGAACTCCTGTTTCAGCATATGGCATGTACCAGCCAGCTTCAGTAGGAAATTTTGGAACTAGGGTTAATCTATCATCAGAAATGTCTAAAATAACCGAATCCCCATCTTTCTTAAAATCG
This sequence comes from Microcaldota archaeon, assembly GCA_030648615.1. GTDB lineage: Archaea > Micrarchaeota > Micrarchaeia > Anstonellales > Bilamarchaeaceae > JAUSHJ01. The sequence goes on from JAUSHJ010000075.1 coordinate 19,492, forward strand.
ATTAAATTCATACCCAATGCTACAAGTGCAACATCTCGTTCTCCTTGATATTTACCTGTTACTAAAACTACTCTTTGCCCGTGAACATAAGACACTATTTCTTTTCCTAGTGTAGTATGGCATCCTTCATGAGCAATAAGAGTATCTACTACAAATGGAGATACAAATGTAGAAGGCCCTGAAGTAAAATTTCTCCAGGTTTCTCCAATAGTAAGTGCAGAATCAGCTGCTGTATGAGATACAACCTTAAGACTAGTTCCGTTTTCTTGATTAAATTTATCTACTAATGGATGAGCATTAAAAGGGTTTGTTAGTTCAAAACCTCTGAGAACTACCAAATTCTTGAGTTGACCTCGAACACATACTTTTACCAATTCCTTTCCATGAATTTGAGCAACAGCCATATTTACACCTTGTTAATAGAATAAATAGTTATGATTAGATAGGCTTAAAATGTCACCTAGTAGCACAATATGTACATCATTTAAATAAAGATATTATCAACAAATGATTATGCAAGGTTCTTGGGGTCATGGTTCTAGTGGATCTAGCAAACGTAGTGAATGGGAACTAGAAGAAACTAATGCGAAAAGGGTAGCCGCGCTTATAGAATCCGGTCTTAGTGATAACGAGACGATTGACAAGTTAATAGAAGCACTACATAGTGCAATAGGCATGGAACATATTGGCAGAGCCCTTAGAATAATTAAAAGACTGATTGCAATAGGAAATGAAAGGTGTTTAGAAGCAGTTATAGAAATGTTTGGAGTTCGTGATCTTCAAAGTTCTGCATTTGATGATATTGTCAAAATAGGTAAAACTGCAGTTCCAGCATTGGCAAAAGCATTGACTAGTTATAGTAACAGTACCTTCCGAAGCAGCATGGGCTTTAGGAGAGATGAACGCGATCGCTGCAATAAAAGCACTTGTACCACTGGCGCTTAAGGCAAATAATAGATGTAATCTAAGAGAAAGTGCAGAAGCGGCTTTACTTAAGATAATTGAAAAATGCACTGACCATATGAAACTTGATGAAATAAAAGTGGAACTAGGAACCACGGTTAAAGAGGATAGGAACGAAAGAATGCGAGCGCATCGCCTGTTTACTGCAATAAGTTATAGAGCAAAAGTTTTACTTGCTACTCAAACAGAAGGCGATATCACTTGTACAGTATTACCGCCAAAACCAGCTATTTCAATTCGTCCGCATAAGCATGAATTAAGATTAATAGTAAGATAAACAAATTTTAAGGTTAGAAGAAGCTACAAAATTATATTCACACTGCCTTTAGGTCCAGTAGTTAAAGCAGTTTCACCTGAGAATTTGAATGATTTAACTTGGCCTTTCACTAATTTAATTTTCATTCCTTCTTTCAGCCATAGACCACGATCATCAAACAGATATAGCACGCCTTCGTTTTCATCTTCATCATTGACAATTAAGCGAGTAACTTTCTTGATTATTTTACCTTTTGGATATTCCTGATTTTCAACCTTCTTTACTACTAAAAGGTCAGTGTTAATATTAGTCATCCCATCTCTTATCTTTGATATGTGAGTTATCTTTAATTCCTTGAACTTCTTTCTTGCTAAACTATAGGCAAGCTTAAGGTCTTTCTCCACGTCCCGCATCATTCTTTTCATTTCACTACGCATGATACGATCGTCACCACCAGAAAGCATCATGGTTTCATAGGACTTCTTAAAGAATGTTTGTGGTAGATTAGAAATTTCCTCTTCTTCTTTTTGTTCCTCGACTTCCTGAGCTTCGATTTCTTCTACTTCTTTTGATATTGCACCTAGTTCCTTTTTCTTTGTAGCTACTTCCCCTAGCTCATCTACTAAATGCTCCTGAAGAGTCTTGGTTGGCTGAATAACTTCTTGATGCGAAGCATGTTGTTGCGAAACAGGTTGATGCTGCTCCTGTGGCAACACTGCATTTGGAACTGTTGGTGAAAATGCGATGGTATCTAGATCAGATATAGCTTCAAGATAACTAGTTAGGAATTCCTGTATTGCCTGTTTGCCAGATCCAGTATTTTTTTGTTTGTTGGCAGTTATACGCATATAAACTTTTTCTATGGCAGGCATCATCTTGTTCCTTACCATTTCTGCCTTTTCTTTACCTAATCTTTTTTCGAATATCTGAGTAATTGGATAAAGAACTTTTTCTTTTCTATCTGCGAACGTTGGCAGTATTGCATTTTCTGCAACTTCCTGCTGTTCCCCTGCTGAAAACATCTCTGCAAATGACATGACATCCTGTTGATTTTCCTTTTTCTTATGAAGAAGGTTCTGGGCAATATTTTTTACTGAGATATCTTTATCATAGCTAAGTTCTACTAGAGCGAAAAGAGCTGCAGGATCATCTATTTCTCCCAATGATTTTGCAGCTTCTTTCCTGACTTTTGGATTTTCGTCAAATGTGAGTGAAACAAGTTTATTGATTTGTGTTTGATCTACTGCCATATAATTACTTCCTATCTATTAGTATTAATTCAGACTTGGCGAATAACTTAAATAAACCTATTGATAGAAAATCGGTTGGTTTAAATACTTTACTCCTAATAAATCATAAAATAGCACTTGGATTTTTTATAAATTTAAGGATCCTTAAAAATGACAAAAAACTTATTTTATTTAAAAAAAATACGGCGGATAATTATGACTAATGAAGAAGAATTGATGGTAAAAGTTAATGAGCTAGAAAAAAGCAAAGCTGAGCTCATCGAACGCATAAAAGAACTCAATAAAAGATTGAGGTACAAAAAATACGAGCAGAAAGCACTCGAACCATTTCTAGAGGAAACTAAAAATATCAGAATTGGCCCATTAAGAAAAGATAAACGTGATTTAGAATTCAGAATAGCTACACAAGCATATACTCCACAAATAGAAAAAGAATTACTCAAAGGAATGAGAGCACTAGATTCTGAACTAGTAAAAGTTAGAGAAGTAGAATGGGCAAGAAAAAAGAAAAAATTGGTAGATCAGGATGTTTTAGATGCTGACAAAGAAATACTTTCAATAGAAGAAAAGCTCAAGGTTATAAGAGAAGAACTCAAGCAGTTCTACGATAACATAAAAACGATTCGTACTGCAAGCAAAAGAGGGGTAAAGTTTGGCGGCTTTGACAATGAAATGCTTACTCTCGGTGACATCGGAGTCATAGAGAAAGATAAATAGATTCATATTCTTTTTTTAATTTATTAACTTCAGAAGAATTAGTGCATCATGAACAATTTTAGCATGATCACTTGCAAGTTTTGGCAAATTATCTAAAGAAACCCATTTCGCATCTCCAGCATCATCACCTGCTTTTAATTCTCCGCCAACTACCTTACACAGATAGCTAGCTACAATTATCCCACGAGGATCTCTTTTGGGGTCACTGTAAACTCCAATTAGCTTTAACGGCACTACATCGAGATTGGTTTCCTCTTTCATTTCTCTAATAAGGCATTGCTCCGCAGTTTCATTGTCTTCTATTCTTCCACCAGGTACAGCCCATTGACCCTTAAATGGTTCGAAACCACGTTTAATCAGAACGATTTTATTATCCTGAATTATTACCCCATCACATGCAAAAGGACGCGTCATACAATAATATTAAATACGACAAGGCTTTATAAATGGTTTGTACATAGTATTGTTGCGACCAATTAATGAAAATTTACGATCAGTTAGACTGAGGTCTAAATAAAAAGAATAAATCTAAAAAAAATTTATAATAAAATAAAAGGGATACCCATGATAACAAAGAAATTTTCAGTCAGAAGGAGTGCTGAAATGCCAGATAGTGCATTTCGAGGAAGTACTTTGTTATTAAGCGATTTAGAAGTAACTAGACACCTCATAGCAGATTTTATTGTATCTGATTTGAGAGCTGGCAAAACTGATCCTAGTAAATCGGCATTGTTTCCAGTAGATGGAAATAAACCACTCGGAATATTTATAGCAAATGAAAAATCTGCATAAAATTAGATGAGACCTGTATACAATAAAATATACAGGATCAGACGCTATCGACTCAATCATTGCTTCGACGAAGTTCAATTCGTCTGGCTCAGAGGTTGTTCATATCATCATGTAAATGTTATTAGGATTAAACTGCTTATAAATCTATTAGAAAAAGGAAAACTTATTAGGAGAAAGAGTCCTCAACACCCTAAACCTAAAACACTAGACTCAATTAGGCGGAGGTGGCGGTGGAACATCCTCATTATTTGAAGAGGTCGTACTTCCGGAATCATCTGGAGGTAACGGAGGCAAATCATCATTGACTACAGCAGTTGAATTTGTCCCTGGCCCAATAACAGAAGGATTTGTATTATCTGGAGCCATATTCTTGAGCTTCTCACTCAAAGTAGTACAACCGAACAGTAAAACAAAAACTAAAAAAACAAGAACGAATAGTTTAGTATTCATATATTCACATCGTAACCCGAGACTCGAAACCCTGTACACGAAACTCTAGACCCAAGACACGAAACTGGAAACTCAGTTAGGCGGTGCAGGTGGTGCATCGCTGGATCCTAAAGTACAATCCGCAGCAACTTTTATAAAGTATCCTTCGCCTGCCTTGAAGCCATCAGCTTTTTTCCAGTTGTTACTAGAAGGGTTGAAATTCCATGGTCCACTCTTGACTTCGCAAGAACCTTTAATGGTAGAGAAATCAACACCATCATAAGGTGCTCCGATCATGTTCCAGCCTGCATAGAGTTTATAGACACCTGAACCATAATCATTTCTCATTTGTTCTATCTGACTTGAATAGTAGAAATCAAATCCGGGTGCAGTTTCAAATTGCAATTTGCATGGCTCGGTTGCTTTCATCCAGAAACCTAAATTATTGAAACCCTGAATATCTCCGGTCAAAGTTGTTTTCTTGTATTGTCCCCCTAATGTATCATATAAGAAAATAGTATTACCACTACAACTATTCCCAGTCAACTTACCGGAAATGAATGGCACTGAAAGCTGATTCCAACCTTTTTCTAGTACAAGTGTGTATGTACTTGAGGTAGGTGTAATTACCGTTGCATTTACTACAACAGGGGTTACTGAATTTGTTTGTCCATCAGCATATGGAGTTCCCAAAGAAGACGCACATGAGTAATCTTTTGAATTTTTTAAATACTGGGCAGTGTTCTCGTAATTTGTTTGACATAGCTGATCTGTAACGCCAAAGTTTTTGTATGGTGGCGTATTAAATGTCCACACTGTTGCTGCAACTGCCTTATCGTAAGACTTGAAACCTACGAAGTTGACGATCTGATTATACCCTACGATAAATCCTGCACCTTCGCTTGCAGGTGCTTTTATTGTCTCTATTAAATAGCCTTTGTATTCCTTTCCTATCGGAGAAGTTACTTTGTAAATATTTACGTAACCATCTATATTATTTTGATTTTCTGGATATCCATTTACTCCTACTTCGAATTTGACTTCTGAGCCTACCGGAGTAGTTGGGGTAGTCTGAGTCGTTTGCTTACATGCACCATCATTACAGGAATAGCCAGTTGGACATGCAGAATAGGAAGCAAGAGTTTTGCCGTTTGCCTGGCAAGTCTCTTCCATAACGTAGGCTCCAGAAGAAGTTTCTGCACCTCCTGAGCTTAGAGAACATCCGTCATCGATAGTCAATGTGCTAGTTCCATAGTAATCTAGACCAGTTACTGTTCCTTTTGTATAAATGTTGCTTCCATCGGAATCAGTACATTGAACATTTGTTGTAGTTGTTTGCGATGTTACTCCATATAATATAATGCCAGTAACTTCGCATCCACTTCTACCATCACTATACTTACCGCACATTTTGCCTTGATTTGAATCATAGTAATAACCAGAAGATACAAGTATCCCTGGAGGAAGGTAATTGTTACTACCCTTAAATGCCTTGAAATAAACCGGTTCGCTTGTCAAAGTAAAGTATGCTATGCCGTTGCTATTCGTTGTTGCACTCATTACATACCCATTATCAGATATGCGGTAGGCATAGACAGTTACGCCAGATACTAATGTGGGATTATAATGCGGATAAGCAGCATCTGCTTGAGCAAATGTTTCCGAGTATACATAAACCGGGAATTTGTTGTTGGTTTGTTGCACACATGCACCATCACTACATGAATAACCAGTTGGACAAGTAATATCTCTTCCAGTTATGTAGTTACTTGCACTACAGTAGTTTTCTGCAACAGTTCTAGAGTTAACACAGTATTCATCGTTATTATGTGATCGTACTATAGCTGCACCAGCATCACCAGGTGAAAATGTACCACTTATCGTACCTTTCGTATAAACATTTTCTCCGCCATCAGAATCACTGCAAGTTGGTGTTGGAGTAGTCACTGACAATTTGTACATGTATAGATTGAATGGTGATGACATGGTTGCTCCGTCTTGAGTTCTAACCAATTTCACAATACCATTTGTATCGTAAGTCAATTTTTCTATTGCTGGAGAATATCCAAATAATGCTTTCCACGAATCACCATAACCTGAAGTTGAATCTAAATAAAATTGCGTATTCTCGGTGATTGTAAATGTCGCATAACCATTGACATTTGTAGTTCCACTTTGTAAAACATTACCATTCGAATCTTTCAACTGTACATTAACACCAGAAGCATAGTCAGAAGCACGGGAATCTGGCTGAGCATAGACAGTTATCGTTACTGATCTAGATACTGGAGCAGTAACACTAGTTAATGCATATCCCGTCTTGTTACATTGATTTTGTCTACCATTAACAATATCACAGAATCCTTTAGCAGTTGTACCAGTATCAACAAATGCTAATACTCTGCCATCTAGACTATCATAGGTATATCCATCTTTTTCAGCTTTGAAATAAACGTTTACATTATCTTCAAAGTGATTACCAGTGAATTTTACTTCGCCATTACTATCAGTGTAAAAACCACGAACGCGAGAGTTGTCGCTTACTTTGTACATTGATAAATAAGCATTCGATATTTTCTCGCCATTCTGACCGTAAACATAAACACTAAATGTTGAACTAAAAGTTGATGGATAGGTTGGTTGAACTGGAGTAACCGCTACCGTTGGAAGACTACATCCGCCAGCTGAAACCGGTAAGAAAGTACCAACCAAATTATTGTTATTTTCATTGGATTCCTGAATCGTATTTGAAGAGTCAAGATAAACTTCAACCGAATCGCTAGCATGTGCACCTAGTTGGCTATAGGTTATTCTGTCAAACCATGTTCCGCCAGATGCTATAGGGAAATAATTTGAATTATCAGGACTATAAGTACCAACATATTTCTGAACGCCATTGACTTTTACAATTGCAGTTACTACACTATTAAGTGAACCTGGCCCGTTATTCTTAAAATTAATCGAAAAGGAATCACAAATTCCGTCACCAGTGGAATCAGGATTATATGAGAACGAAGTGACAGTAACATCTGGTAAAGATTGTTGAACTGGTGCTGGAGCTTGATTAGGGTAAAGAGGAACCATAGAAGTGCCTGTACAAGTATTAGCTCTGTAATCGCATAATTGGTAACTGCTACCGGATAATTTCAAAATATATTCTTTTGTAGCTTCTCCTGCAACACCACCTGATTTTCCATAATACTTAGAACGATCAGAGTTGTAACCATTGAGCTTGAATGGACGATTAACGTCTACAGTAAAACCAACCGGTGAACCACTGGATGAAGTAGTGCTAGAAAGATCTGACATCATATCGCCAGTATCAGTATAATATAGATTAACATTTATGTTTGGAACCCAGGAACTGCCTGAACCTGCTGAATTGAATACCTGAGCAGTAATATAACTACTAGCAGCAAAACTTAAAGATGCCAAAAATACAAATGCAAATAATAATACAAAGACACTTTTCATTCCATTCATATAAAATCACCATTAACGCGCAAGGCGTGTTAAAATTTGTCAGGATTTTTTGCCCTCCTGACAAATCTTTTAATCATAATTTGATAAGTTTGTTAATTCGGCTTCATTTAAATAGATTATTTTTCTAAAGAGTTCCTAAAGCTTTCCGATGGTTTTATATA
>JAUSHJ010000006.1 GCA_030648615.1 Microcaldota archaeon
AAAGTTATACAATGATCTAAAGTTGAAAGAAAGACCAGTAGCTTCATTAGATTTACCAGAAGAAGAATTAGAAAAACTCAGAAAGAGAAAAGAAATGGAGGAAGCAGTACAGCAAAAACCTAAAAAATGAAAACCATAACAATCTTATTAATCATAATGTTGGCAAGTTTAGCATCAGCAGAAACAATCATCATCCCCTACCAAGAACTTCCTAAAAGCGGAGTAATTGCATTTAACATTTCCGCCCCAAATTATGAAAATTACACTGTGTCCACATTATTAACCCATGAAAAAGTTTCTCTCAACTACCCAGTAGGCATATTTTCAGATAATGAAACGTCTATTCCTTTTGAATTAAACTATCAAGTACAAACCGTTCCAATCGTTGTAAATAAAACATTAAACATTTCCCTACTATTTAATTCAACAACTGCCTCTTTCATAAAAAACATCACTTTCTTAATCTCAGTAAATCATACAATCGTTGATGCACAGCCAGTGGAAGAGTTCCAAGTCATCAATAACACTGCTAACATCAAACTTAGTTTTGATACTTTACCATATAATTCTAGCCAAACCTTCCTATTTAAGGGAATCGTGGGGACAACTGCAACAGTAAACTTTTGCGGAGAATGGTTATCTTGCCCTTCCACATTCATATTCAACAATCAGGAAGAAAAAGTTAATATAAGTTATTCAGTACCAAAAAATACACTTATCGGTCTATATGAGAAAATATTTACGGTGCAAGGAAAAAATGTCACTTTACGGTTCAACATCACTGAACCAACTATAATCATCCCCGACCTATCCTTAGATGAATGTTACGCTAAAGTAGAATTACAGGCGGTAGAAGATTGTATCAACGCTAAATTAGAACTACAGAAAGAGACGTTAGCCCAGATTTTCGCATTAGCAAGAGCAAGGCAACAAAACTTCACCCAGATCAAAGAGATGGAGAAATTAGTGATGGTGGGAAGCGTTGATAAAGAACTGAAAGGGCTATATGATGCTTGTACTGCTGATCTCACCAGCGTAAGAGAAAGTAATACCATGTGTATAGCTAGAAGAGATGAACTCCAGTCAGACAGGGAACATTTCATGTCTCAATTAGATCAGAAACAGATAGAGTTTGACCAGCAGAAAGAATCATTACTGAACGAAACAGCGTTAAGAATACAGAAAGAAAAAAGTAATAAATGGTGGACTATCATGGCGGTCTTAATCGTAGCTGGAATAATCTGTTCAATCTTTTTCTATCGCTATTTTATGAAAAAATATAATCATGTGGAGGCTTTTTAAAATGAGAGAAGATAGATTAACAGTATTCTTAGGTGATGATGGCACAGCTTCAATATTCACTGGACATTTACTACGATCAGGAAATTATTGGGAAAAAATAAAAGCTACAATCTTCCCATTAAGCATCTTCAAATGGATAACTTCTTTCTTTACAGGAAGAAAATACGTTGCAGTAGATAAATTCGGCGGATTGGACATTAACAAGTACAAAAGCCGAGATTTTGCCTTATACGACATATTTGATGAAAAATTCACTGGGGAATACTTAAAACTATTCTTTTTAAACCCTCGATTACAACATAGCCAAAGATTACTAGAGAATATGCCTTCTATGGTTGGAAAAGATGAAGAGATTGAGAACCTAAAAGCACAATTAACGGTCAAAGACAACCAGATTATTGATCTATTCATGGCATTAGAAAGATTAGATGAAGATATGAGAATAAAGGGAGTAACCAGCCTTTCCAAGGGATTAGCAGAAATTAAAAAACAATTTGGGCTAACGTATATGCCTTTCCAAGATAGGGAGGAGAGATACTCATGAAAATATCAGAAATAAAGAATTTTGATGATAGTACCATCCACAACCTATTAACTACGTTAGTTAAAAACGTCAATTCACCGTATGAGAAAGTGTTTGTGGAAAGAACTAAAGAAAACTTAGATGTAGAGACCATCGTAGGAAAAATAAAATCAAGAGATACACATTTATCCTACTACATCCATGCAGTCTGTGAACATCTGCTGAAACAAAACAAAAAGAAAGATGATGCAAACACTATCATTGAAGAGATAGTACGAAGATTGATAACCTTATTTGAGCAAAAGACCGCCGATTATGCCAAAGATAACGAACTACTCAAGAAAGAGAACGTATTATTGAAAGATAGCTTAAAATTGATTAAAGGAGAGCATGAATTTTTGAAGATTGAAATAGCAGGAGCATTATCTAACTTAAAGATAGAAGCTACTCCACCACAGGAAGAACCAAGAAGAAGATTTAATTAAAATGACTACTCTCTTCCCTCTGACATGGAAATACTTACAAAGCCTAGATAAAGAAGAATCCAACATCTACATCAAAGAATGTAAGATACCGCTAGGTACAAAAAGACCTTATTATGAATATCAGGAAGAAATCCCTGAAGAAGAGATAGTGTACATCTACTTTGATCCCATTTCTAAGCAAACGACAGAAAGAAACCCCTTCAATGGATTAATCATTGGCGGTTCTGGTGATGGAAAATCTCAACTCATGAAACTAATTTGGTTCTTCCTTCAGAAAGCTGGATATTACTGCCTTTACATTGATCCTAAAGGCACGGAATCAGGCAGGGCAAGAAGAGCTACTACTGTGGGGATGAATCGCCTACCGCCCAAAATAAGCCCCGAAGGAATCAAATTAAAGCATTATCTACCAACCTTTGCGACGAGGAACTTTGACCACATGATCCATAACTTCCACCAATACTCAATCAGGCTTCATAACATCACTGAAAAGGAGATGTGGCGAGGATTGGGAGCAACAGATTTAGCTTCCTTAAAATTTGATGAAATTGTCAAGGAAGCAGGGAAAGAAGTTACTACTGCATACTTAAAAGGAAGAATCCAAGAATTATATGAGTTAAAGCAAGTAAATTCACAATCGTTTACGTCAATGTATTCCACCATCAGTGATTTAGATTATCACCTCATCAACGAAAAATACCAAGAATTAGACCTTCTTTCTAACTTCCAGCAGGGAAATAGTATTTGCATATCATATAATTCATGCAGTTTTACGTGGATGAGTTTTGATATAGGATTAAAAATCTATCAATGTGCCAGATATTTCCATGATCGAAACAATAGAATACCTATCATGTCCTTTTTAGATGACAGTGGACATTATGCGGTACATAAGAAAGAAATCCTCAAATACAACTTAGCAATAGAAGAAATCCTCAATATCGGGTTCGTGTACAGAACTGTTGGATTATATAATTGGATGAGTGTCCAGTCATTAAGTATTATTGACAACCGAGTAGCAGAAACCTACCGAATCAAAATCATCACACCTTCCTTCAATAACCCAGACAGCTTAAATTCAATCAACGTGCCAAAAAGAGCTATTGAAATCCTGAAAAACAGGGAACTTCTTATTGATAAAGAAAGAAAAGTCATGCAGTACATCTTAGTTAGAGAAGATAATTCCATCCAGAAATTCTTTCCGTTCATGTGTCCAGCTAATCATTTCCAAGAGGTGTACAGACCAAAAGATGCCAGTTAAACCGCAATTCAGAAGCAGAAAAGGCTACACTCTCTATAAGATGATGGGTGGAAACTCGGTATGGGTTAGGAAAGACACTAAGACAATCTGCAACTTAATCTTAGATTTTTTAGATAAAGATGCTAAAGTAACAGGAAAAAGAAGAAAAGTCACCTTCAACCAGATTCATGAAGGTACAAAGATCAGGAGAGGGAGCATTTCCACTGCTTGTTACCTCTTGGCTTTCTCAGAAAAACCATTTATCAAGATATGGGGGGAAAAGTCAACTCCACAAGATAGGAAAGTGCGTGTGTGGATGCGTGTAAAACTTCTTGCCGAAGAATCAAAACCTACGGTTTGAACTTAACGGTACTATA
>JAUSHJ010000007.1 GCA_030648615.1 Microcaldota archaeon
TTGTTTTCAACAGAAAACAATGTACAATTATTTTCTAAAGAAAATAATGCACATTAACAACATTTTCTAGGTTGTTAATCGTGCATTGACGCGGTTTCCGCGTCAATTATTGACACGAATCGTCGTGTCAATGCATCAACAACCTTTGTTGTTGATTGTATCTTGTTGCTCAAAGCATTGTCGGCAGGGAATAAAAATGCTGACAATATTTGACGCAGCTGCGTCAAAGCAACAAGCTTGGTGGTACAAATATCTCGAATTCAACTAATGAGGTGAATTCTCAATGACTAAAATACTTTTTACTTCGCATAATATCGCAAGCAAGAATATTGCGGATGCAATTATTGCTAGAAGCTTGAAAGTGAAGAATGAAAGCTATAATTACGAACTGATTGATACTGGAGTTCCAAGTATTCTCGATGTTCCGACTGATTTTAATGATGAATTACTAGTGGTTCTGAGCACGCACAAAAGTAAGAATCCGCAAACGATTTTTACTGCGCACTACCCTGGCAACTGGAACGTTGCTGATTTCGGGGGAGATGACAAGACGCTTAATACTGCTTACGCAAGCAAACTAAAGGCAATTTTAATGAATGTAAATGAGATTAACAAGCGCGAGAACTTTGGGTGGAATGTTTCGCTTGAAGCAGACCACCACGGACCTACTTGTTCTGTTCCAATCATATTTGCAGAGATTGGTAGTGAGGAAGCACAGTGGAAAGACAAGAAAGCTGGTGCGATAATGGCTGAAGCTGTACTTGAAGCGATTAAGAGCGAGAAGAAGTTTGAAACTGTCTTTTGTGTTGGTGAAGGGCATTACCCAAAGACATTTAATAAAATTGAACTTGAGAGCGAGTATGCCATTGGGCATATTTTGCCGAAATATCAAATAGAGAATCTTGATGAAAAGTTGTTTGAACAGGCGATTAAGAAGAATGTCGAGCCAGTGAAGAAGGTATTTGTGGTGAAAGATAGCCTGAATGTGAAGCAGAAGGAGAAGATAAAAGACTTTTGTAATATCTTTAGTGTAGAGCATATTGAAGTCTAGTGTTTTTGGTCTAGAGTCCTGAAAACTGGCAACTGAGAACTGGAAACTATCTGAGGTGGGACTATGATAAACAGAGACAACATGGAAAGAGCTGTTGAAGGCGCAGTTACTATGGGGTATGACAAGTATGTTCAGGCATGCGCAACAATTCAAAATCCTACTACTGAAGAAAGAGAATTTAGAGTTGCATTGCAAGAGGTAATGGTATTCAGAAACTCCGGATTAACTGTAATTCCAGAACCAAACCACCAGATCATTGCAGCTATGATTGCCAATTATAAAAATGAAGAAAAATTAGAAATGCTAACCGCAACAATAAAAGAAGGCGACATTAAAAAAGTCCTAGAGACCGTATTACAAATAGCTCTGGGAGGCGGAACAAAAGAATTCTATACTGTAGAACAAAGGTGCAGGCTTCTTGAGGAAGCAGCTGTCCTGGTTGACAGATTAGTTGTAAGGGAAATAGACCATAGTGCAAGAGAGTTAGTGATGGAAGTTGACATTCCGATGGATAGAGAACGCACTGAAAGCACAAGAACGAGATTTATAGAAACTATGGCTGCAGCTTTGCATGATCCAGAATTAAGAAAAGCACTTGAAGGAGATGGAAGAAGAGAAAGATGGACAGCTAGTATGCAGGGAGCTTTCAAGGTGGAGAAAAAAGAACGCCCGACACATAACAGGCTTATGGCAGCAGCCTCAGCAGGCCGTGCAGTAGCTAAAGATATAATGGCAGCTGAAAGGGAAAAAATGAGGAAGAGAAGGACATAATCTTTATAAAGTCTTACTGAATTACTAACAAAGGCGATAGAATATGGAAACCGAATTATCACGAATTGGCAGAATAACGGAAATTTCAGCAATATACACTGAACGTGGATCTCTGGAAGAGAAAAAAGAATGAGATTTGGGTGAAAATATGAAAGGATTGAAAAATTTGCCAAAAAATATTTTTCAAATTTTCATATTTTGAGGTGACAAAATATGAAAGGTGTAGAAGTAAATCCGATATATAAAGAAGAATCCCCACGCCTGGAGTTACTTTACAGAGTAGGCTATTTCATAATTTATTATATTATAGGCATGATTCTATCATTTTTACTCTTAATTGCTTGGCCACTTCAGGTAATATGGATATTAATTACTGGCAAAAGACAGAATTTGTTACATAAAATAATCAGAATGTTTACAGAGTACGTAACTGAATATATTGCGTACTTATATTGTTTGACAGATGAACGACCACGATTACTTCCTAATTTTGATTCATTAAAATAATAGAATTTCCATAGGAATAAATAGCCTAGTTATCAATAATTTATCTGCAACGATGACGATACCGTCTAATTTTTAAATATTAATTGAGAGATATGATTGTGATAACAATGACGACACCGTCCCAGCAGAGCCGCGAGGCCATGACCGTAAGAGTAGCTACTGAGTTATCACATTCTAAAGATCTTCGATACGGCGAGATTTTGGGTCTTATAACTGGAGACGGACACCTCACCAAAAAAGGAAATGGAATAAGTTTCATAAATAGTGAACCGGTGTGCATAGCAAGAATATTGGAAAATTTCTCAATAGTGTTTGGAGTTAAAAAGAACCAGTTTAGGTATTATATAACTGCACCTACAAACAGCAATGATATAGAAGTTAAAGATTTTTGGAAAAATAGAATAGGAAATTTTAGTTTTAGACTTAATAAATACCATAAAACAAAAAAAAAGTTTGGCTGGATGACCATAGCAATTCACGATAAATATCTAAAAAATAAACTTGAGTTAGAAATAGAAAGTATAATTAATACAGATACAAATAATCTAGAGGTTTTACGCGGATTTTTAAGAGGTTTTTTTGCTGCAGAAGGTGCGGTAATTCCTGGAAAGATTCGAAAGGTGATCCCAAATTCAATTCAATTTCCTCAAAAAGGAGATGAACTACCAAAACGGATATCTGTGATGCTTAACCATTTCGGAATCGAAAGTAGAGTAGTACTAAAACAAAAAAAAGCAGATTATTATTGTGCAAACGTCACTGGTTTTGAAAACTTTGAGAAACTATTTAGATTTGACATAACAAATTTACACCCTGAGAAAAAAGAAAAAGTGGAGATTGGTTTAAACTCATATACCCATTTTACTTCGAGAAAACTTAAATTTCCTACAAAACTATTGAAAATACTAAAAGAAAAACCAAGGAATAGATTGGAGATATATTCATTACTGAATTCGTACCCTCAAAAAATTAATGGAATGCTGTATTCTAAGAGTAGTTACTTAGTAAAGAACAAACTAATAGCAAAAGAAATTTCGGAAAATGGTGAGATATTGTGGGGTATAAGTTCCGAAGGTCGAGAATTTTTAAAACATCAACAATAGAATCTTTTAACGACACTTAAACCCTTAACCATCCGATGGGTATAAAAGATTTAGCCGCAATAGTTATTTGGGAGTAAAATTAGCTATAGCAAACTGCTAGATATTGTAACTGTTTTCATAGCAGTTTATCTCAGTGCAGTTTGCTAGTAGTGTCGCATTTTTTTCTTACGACACTGTAGTTTTTGAGGTGTACTTATGAAACTTGTTGTCCAAGAAGCACCGGCATTAAAAGCAGCCGTTGATACAATTTCGAGCCTTGTAGAAGAAGGAGTATTTGAAATAAAAAAAGATGGATTGCATCTAAAAGCAATGGATCCTTCTCAAATATCCATGGTTAGTTTTACAATGCTTAAAAGCGCATTCGTTGAATTCAATGTAGACGAAGAACGTAAAATAGGAGTAGATATAAATCAGTTAAGCAACGTTCTTGCAAGGGGTAAGCGAGGAGAAAAAGCTGAACTTACCCTTGAAGAAGGACGATTAGTAGTCAAATTTTATGCAGATAAACGAAAAAGAACATTCAAAATTCCTTTACTAGAAATGGGCGACAGTATACAGAAAGAACCTAAGATAGAATACCAGAGTTTTGCAAAAATAAGCGCTGATGCACTCAAAGAAGCATTCAAAGATGCTAAACTTATAAGTTCCCATGTGAGATTTGTGTTAGAGCCAAGTGCACTAATTATAGAGGTAAAAGGAGAAGCTGGAGATGTAAGATCTGAATTCGAGAGTGGTGGTGGCGAAGTTAGCGAAATAAAAGCAGGTGCCAATGCTAAGGCAACTTTCCCGTTACAGTACCTTGAAGATATCGTTAAAGGTTCCAATGCACAATCTCAGATAACGATAAACCTTGAAACGGACAGACCACTAAAGCTAGAGTATGAAATAGAAGGTGCAAGAGTAGTTTACTATTTGGCTCCTAGAATTGAGACTGAATAATTGATTCATCTAGATTGTTCTTCACTTAATGTAGTTTGCCGTTTCCATTCCGTAGCAAATACAGAAATTGCACCCCTAAACGTGTTTTCTCTTAGTGATAGATATGCTTGTGGACCATCCAACTCGCGATCGTGGAGCGCTCATAAATAACTTGCTCTGAATCTTACTCATTCAACTACAAGAACTGCTCTTTGTAATGCAATTTCTGGTGCATAGACCAAGACTGCTTTAAGTTTTGACATAATAATAACCTAGAAGGATGGAATTCTACTAAAACGTTGATACATTCTGAAGCGAGCCATTGTTGCCTGATTTTGGACATAAGCAGCATCATCGATTGTCATTTCAGCTCGAGTAACTTCTTTTTGTTTAAGGGATATGGAAATTCTTCTAGGTAAAATAGTTTTTAATACTGCAAGTCCTATTGCTCCACCACCTACTACTACACCAAGAATGGCAGATGTAACACTTCCCATATTTATACCAGTATAGAGAGCAAACGAACCCCAAACGGACAACATGGCCATGGAAGGAACTCCAAATTTCTGATATTGTAAAACACCAGCATCCCTTAAAAGCAATTTTAACACTGGCTTAACATCATGACCATCTAACGGTCTTATGCGATCAAGCTCTTGCACTATACTTTCAGCCCGACAGACTTGTCCTGCATTAATGTCGTTTACCAGTATGTCATAGTATCGTCTAGCAAGCGGCATGTAAACTGGAGGAATATCTTGAGGGGAGGTAATTTCAATATCTGCTCGTTTTATACTACGGATAAGATTTTCAACTACCGGGTCAGTTCTTGGACGCTGTGGATAAAAAAGATCTCTCCTAGGGCTCAGTGGATCATGACCACGTAAACCTGATTTTAAAACACGAACAAGATAAGCCATGATAATACTAGACAGTTGATATTTAAAAAACCATGTTTTACGACAAATAGAGTATATAAATGTTACCTCTCCGACGATATATAAAGCTAATCGATAAGCTTTTTATATTAAAAGTGTGCCAATAGATAAGTAGATAACAGTTACTAAAGGTGGGAACATGAGTTATCCTGAAAACCGAGACGACGAATATGCAGATATTATCGATGGCTACGAAGAGGATGGGTAGTTATTATAAAATGCTTCCTAGCTCTAAGCAGTCGCGACAGTCTATTATTACTAGAGACTAGAAGATTGAAGCTTGAAAGTAGAAGCAATTAGGTCTCTGTCCAATTTTTTGTTTCGAACAAAAAATGGACCATAAATTGTCGTTACAATTTATCGATCTTGAGTATCGAGTTCTGGAAGCTAACCCTAAACCCAGTAGAAAAGCTATTAACTATTTATGGTTTAATCTAATTATGACTGACACACCAGGAGCTTATCACACCCCTAAACCCCTAGCAGTAGGTGACGTTTTAGAAGTAACCATAGAATCCCAAGGAATACATAATGACGGCATAGTCACGAGAGATGGCTTCGTCATATTCGTAAAAGATACGATAAAAGGCAAAAAGTACAAAGTAAAGATAATTGAAGTAAAAAGGACGTTTGCTAACGCTGAGAAGGTTTAGAATTCAGTTTTATAATTTTGTTCAGATTTCCAACTATTTTAACCTATTTTGGTCAGTCCTCTGAACATAATGATGAACTCCGATGGAGTCAGCAGAATTATAAAACTTCTTCGACAGCATATTAATCAGGTGAATAATTATGCAAAAACTTTCTTTCAAACGGATTGGAATGGCAACTGTAGCAGCAACCTCTGTAGGCGTTCTCCTTGCAGGATATTGTGCACTTGCTCTTAATTCATCTATGGAACGAATGAGACGTTCTTTTGCAGTAAGAGCAGTTATGGCAGAAGCAATCTGCAACGATGGCAACGCATTAGAATTCAAAGAAGGCAGGAAAATGACCAAACTAACTGAAAATGATGTTACGATAGTTAATGGAGTAAAGGTTACATTTAAAATAGGTAAAAGAGAGCAATTCGGAAATAGAAACGTTACATTCACTGCATATGAGCCTATGACACCACATGTAAAATTAGAAAGAAAGTTGCCGGAATGTCAACTACCGAATGACCCGACACCGCAAAGGGTCGGAGAAACAATTACACTTTAATAGTACTTTGAGAATCCGAATTCAGTTTCTAAAAATCCTCACTGAATAAAGCACAAAAATAATCAAAATTATAGTACCCAATCCGCCAATCATCTCATAGTCAGAATAATAAAATGGCGCACTTTTTCTCACATAACTACTAGCACCAGCATCAGTCAAACTACCGTAGGCACTCACTGCATTACTCCTTATAGTTCGATTTATTTCAATAATATTGCCAAAATAATCATAAAGCACCAGTGTAAGGTTATTATCTCCAAGAATAGCGGGATATGTAGAATTAATCGCATAAATATAAGCAAATGAATCGTTACTTACTTCAATAGAAATTGGAGTTGTTTTCACACTATATTCGCTCACGGTAAAATTACTACTATCGTTGTAATTTAGAGTATAAATAGACTGAAGACCATTCGAAGTGTTAATTTCAAATGTTTTTAGTCTCCTGCTATTAATAGGAACGCCATTCAATAGCACATCCGCAAGATAAAACTTCCGTGAAGAAAGCACAAGATTGTCGAAATGGTTATTATGATACCATTGCTCACCG
Organism: Microcaldota archaeon; assembly: GCA_030648615.1. Lineage (GTDB taxonomy): Archaea > Micrarchaeota > Micrarchaeia > Anstonellales > Bilamarchaeaceae > JAUSHJ01. The sequence continues at coordinate 7,042 of JAUSHJ010000007.1, forward strand.
GTAACTGGTGCAATCAACAAATTAATGTACTTCCTACCGGAAACAGTAAAATTCTTGGAATTATAAAACGGTATTTCATAAATTTTATCGTATTCACTGAACACGGAGCCACATGTAGTACCTTCACTATCTAAAACTGAATTATAATCCTCTCTGGCATAAGTAAAATGAAATGAGCCTTGTATAGTAACCGTAAGATTATCAGCACCATCACTATCTTCAAATGAAAATGAATTGGGTACTAAAACGTAATTATTTCCACCAGAATTTATCGGAATTGTCACAGTATTATTGTGAAATGTCAATATCACACTACCTTCGAATACCTTATCCTTAAATTCTGTCAAAAAACGCCCCTGACAGATACCATCTTCGGTATATTCTCCACCTGAAGAGTACCGTGCATTTCTCGAAAATATTACATAATTCTGATTACCGCTTAAAATAGAGCCATCGACCATTGAAGATGCTAGTTCCAGAGTCAGGTTGGCATAAGAAACTGGATTTTCGACACTGGATTCTCCGTTTCCAGTAAAACTAGAATAAAATGAAAGAGAAGATGCTACACCGACATTATGAGAACTGATATCATTAATTGGAGAATCGAAAAAAATACTGAATGATAACGGAAATAGAAGAATTAGAATTACAATAAGCTTCATAGTAATTCATCCAGGGAATCAAGAGTTACGATAGAAATAAGGTTATTCCCCTGTTTCAAACGTAGCTGCGCCAACTGACTATTGTTAAGTGATGAATAAAAAATCTTTAGTTCCCCATCATCTTCGAATACTACCACTCCTTTGCCGGAGAATTTTGTATTCGGAAAACCTATCTCAAAATTATTAGTTTTTATTTTGTCCCCCATAACAATAAAGCTAATACCTTGAGATATTAGTTTTTCTTTTATGGCACGCAGCAAATAATTCCTTTTTGCGTTTTGTTTTGATTTCAATTGATAATAATTTTTATGATTTTCGATAATTCCCATTTTGTTAAGTTGCTGTAGCAATTCTTCCACATTACCTTCGGTAACTTCAGCTCCTTCGGTTGCAAATTTCTTTAGAGAAAACGAAAATTCCTTTGAGGTTATAGGTTCAGAAACTCCAAGAAAAATAGGGGTATTTTTAAATGCAGCAACTGCACTTTCTACAGTAATTTTTATCTCTTTTCTAATTTCATTTGGAGTATTTCCGATTCTAATCGTATAGCTAGGTTTTCTACTAAATCGCGCAAAAAGAAAGATAATTATAATAAGAATTGCACCTGGAAATCCATATTTTATATACACGTCAATTATACTTTCATAATTATTCTCAACTTCAACCGAGTAATAGTGATTTGATAGAAAAAAATTAAACAAATTCTTTCCCTTTTTCAACTGTGCTTGAATAGTAATAACTCCATTATTTATAACGTAAGATTGTTTCTCTAGACCATCATTAAGAGAAACTAATACTTTCTCGCTTTTTATTGGAACACCATCGATAGTTGCATTGAAAGTATAAAATCTCCCAGAAGCAGATAGAGGAGTTATGATTACTTCTTTAACATGTAGAATGCCACCACCAATGACACCAGAATTATCCACTATTTTAAGCATATATGTACCGGATTTAGAAAATAAAATGTCTTTTCTAAATGATTCTTCTTCTGAAACACGTTTAAGTTCTTCATTTTGGATAATTAGGTCATCTTTTTCTATCACAAATGATGCACTACCATTGGTCTTTGGTAATGAAAAATAGATTGTTGCAGTTTCACCTGGAAATATCTGAATTAAGCCTAATGAAATTTGAGAGGTATTTCGATCAGAATAATCAGTTATGTCGTATGAATTATTATTAGTTCGGATAACACGAATGAACGATGCGTTGGTATTATTTATTATAATGGTTTTAAGGCCAATACCAGAAAGATAAAAAGATTCCTCATATTTCAAAGTCCAATTACTTTCTGCAATGTAATCTATAAAAGAAGAATCTAGATTAAGATCGTCTGGCATTACTTCCTTTACCACAAATTTACTCTTATTTTTATCGTCTAGAGTAGAGTACCAATCGAATTTTTTTATTCCATCATCTATAATAAGGTCTTTTTTTCCATAATAAATTACAGTGATATTATCTTGATTTTTCACATTTTCAAGAAAAGAAATTGGCATTGCACCTGTAGGCAATAGATAGGTACCTGAAATTATTGTAGAAAATGGAGAAACTGTATTTATTTTGTAACCATATTTTTCAAGCTGCATGGTAGCATTTATGAATAAACCTATTTTTTGATTACCTATCCCTTGGTCTTTTACTATAAATATGTTTTGAGATGGTTTCTCAGAATATGCAAGAAATCTTACGAATTGATTCCCAGAATAATTAACATTAGCATAACCATAGTCACCAACACGACCCATGGAAATCACTTGAAAATTTATTTTTAATTGTTTCTGAGAAGTATTAATTTCAACAGGACTAATGAACACAGCAACTAGAGCTAAAACGATCAATATCCCGAAAACAATAAATGCAATTTCTTTTGTATTCATTTTACACCCTATTAACCTTTATGATGCCTAGTCACATCCCTTGAATTTTTGAGGAATTCAAGGTCAGTGCGGCTTCGTGCCACATCTCCAATTTTTCCACTCTTGGAAAAATGGACCCCAAATTCACTAGAATTTGTAGGTCTTGAATTCTTAAGGAATTCAAGGTCGTTCTTATAAATTGTCCTCATGTCCTTGATATCAAGCTGCATCATTAGGGGTCTCTCTAGACTAAGACCCCATGCAAGAACCGGATAAGTATTAGCGAGAGGTATGCTAACTTCTGGCCTAAGTATACCAGCACCACCTATTTCCATCCACTCCTGTTTAGGTTCATAAAATATTTCTATTTCTAAGCTAGGTTCCGTATAGGGAAAGAAACTTGGCCTGAATCTTATTTTTTCAAAACCCAACTTTCTGTAAAATTCCTTTAGAATACCTAGTAAGTCCCTAAAACTTGCATCTTTCCATGAGATTATGCCTTCCACCTGATGGAACTCCGCAAGGTGCTTATAATCTGTAGCTTCGTTCCTAAAAACTCTGCCTATAGTAAAATATTTTTTTGGTTTATCATTCTTAAGTGCAGCAACATATCTTGCACTAAGAGCAGTAGTGTGGGTTCTAAGCACAGTTCTTTTCGCTTCCTCTTCACTCCATTGATATTTCCAGCCTTCTTCGTGTGCTTTTTTTACTCGTGCAACTAGTTTAGAATCAAACAGTTCTGATTTTTTATTTAAATAAAATGTATCTGCAAGTTCACGAGCAGGATGATCCTGAGGTTGAAATAGTGCATCAAAATTCCAAAAAGTACTTTCTACGATGTCTCCTTCCATTTCTTCAAAACCCAGTTCTGCAAATATTTGTTTTATACGGTCAGTCATTTTAGTTACTGGATGATTTTTTCCAACCTGAGCATCCGAACTTTCAACTGAAACATCAAAACTTTCTTCTGAAACGTGATAAGGTTTCCCAGTGTAATGAACCAATAGATCTTTTGTTATTGATTGCGTAAAAAGTTTCCTTGTAATAAATTCTTCTTTTAGTTCTAATGAGATGTCTTTTAATTTGTCTTCAGGATTTTCACTAATTTTAGTAGCCAATGCATTACAAAATTCGGTTCTTTTCTTTTCTACTGCAACTTCAGTATCCCTAGGAATAATATTACCATTTTCTATTGTAATAAAACCTTTTGATTTTGCCCATCTTATTTCTGACAGTTCGTCTTGAGATAGTTCTCCTGCTGATAATTTTTTTCCCTGTAGTTTTGCATCCATTGCTTTCTTAAAAATTAGAAATTCTGGACCTCCAGAACGATATCCATGAGCTTTGGTTGTAACAAATAAATTTTCCTTTCCAGATTGACTCTGCTCCACTGAAACATAGCCATTTTCTTTCAGAGATTCGATTATCCTTCTGACGCTATCTATATTTAGCTTCGTTTCTAAAGCGATATATTCTAATGACATTATTGAATTTCTAGATTTAATGAGTTCAATAACTTTGTCTTCCCCTACATACATAAAATCAACCACTTCATTTAAGTTTAAATCTAAGATATATATAGGAACCAGTAAGAATAATTACTATTGCTATCAACGCTAATCCTTGACCACCATTAAACGATTCCTGAAGACTTCTGAGCAAATCTGAGAAAAACTCAGTGACTTCTTTATCAAGGCTTTCTTCTACCTCGAATTCCATAGCAAACTTGACTAAAATTATATTTGACCAGCTAAGATTACGTATGTTGGTTGGAAACTTCAGTTCTGTATCTTCAGGAACTGGATTAAGATTTAAAAGTAAACTATTTTCAGGAAACTCTATGTTAAGGAAGGTAATTTCATCTAAGATAAGGTCTGACTGATCAGTAGAATCGAAATATAACGAAGATGGATTAAGAGTATAACGCGTAGTTCTAGGCTTTTGGTTGCTTATTGAAAATATACCAGTTCCTGGCATACTAAGACCTGTGGACTTATTATAGAATGGCAATGCTGTATATTCTATAATTAGTTCCCCCCTGCAAGTATCAACAAATGCATTACATTTTTTCAAAGGCTGTGGCTTTAGTCTAAAATTAGTTATATCAGCAGCATTGGGATTAGTGTGAAGCCTTAATTCTCTTATGCCAGTAGTAAGAGACCAAGATGATAAATCATTTTTATTAATTATGCTCTCGTAAAGAGACTTTGAATAGGCTGTTTTAACCAGGAATTGATATCTTTCTTGTATCAGAACTGAACCATCTTTATTGATATTTTTTATAGTAACATCAACCTGCTGAATCTGAAAATCAGCATAGACGGCAGATACTATAAGAAAAAATAGTAATAAGTACCTTAGATGCATAAAAAAATTACCTGGTTAAGGTTTAAAATATATATGTATAAATAGAAAATAGGAATATAAATCTAATTAATGGAGGCGAATAAAAATGATTACTGGTGGACGAATAGACTCAATTGCAGGAAAGAAAACTAGTGAAGATCAGATAAAAGGTCTTAACATAAATATTGCAATAGACACTGTAAAAATTAATGGTCAAAAAATAGAAGTTGGCTATACTTATATTGCCAGTTACCCAGATAACGTAGGTGAAATGACAATAAAGGGAGTACTTTTTGCAGATGAAGACAAAAAAATATCAAAAGAAGTTGAAATTGAATGGCAAAAAAATAAGAAAATACCTCAGGTTTATGCTGAGACAATATTAAATGCTATAAATTACACTGGTTCTGCAAATGGGACGTTAATAGCTAGGGTGCTTAATCTTTCACCACCATTGGTCCCCCCTAGAATATCGCTTAGTGAAGCTGCAAAGAAATAGTGAATACATGAGGCTACTAATTATTTCTTTTTTTATTTTAATTATTCTTTTTGGTTGTACAGGACAACCATCAGCAACTAATGATACAAAAACTACGGTTTCTTCTGATAACACTACAACTAAAGTAGATGATATTACTCCAGTTATTCCAAAAAATGATAGCGAAATTATTACAAGTGACATACTGAAATACAGTCTTCCTTGTGAACCTTCCAAAGATGGAACTATTGAAACAATTGGAATTGAAACCAAAACATTTCTCGGTAAAAAATATGATGTATGCCACACTAGAACAAGAATGGCAAACCCACCACAGGGAGGTACTGGTACACCTAAATTGATAGGCCAGGATACTTGGGGATATTTGGATATCGGCGGTGCTTCAGAAATACCAATATTTAGTTATGATTACGTACTCTACACCGACAACTATTTTGAAGGTGGAGTTACTTATCAGAAAAAAGATGGATTAACTTGCGTCAGTTATAATTACGGACCTGCACCAAAGAACATAGAAGCTTATGTTGAAGCAGATTTCAAATGTCAATAGAAACTGAACTTATTTTATTAGTGGATAATACGAATATGTATGCTCTGCAAATACAAGAAGACTATCGTAGTTCTTAATCAATTTACTGAATTCTGTTCTCAATTGAATCATTAATTCGTGAAATGCCTGTGAATTTTCGATTTCCACATCAAGTTCAATGTTCCATTCACCCATGCAAAGATCGATATCAATTATGTTCGGGTGGCCACAGGATAACGAAAAGAATTTGCAATTAATAAGAAAAAGAGCGAGAGAAGTAAGAGAAACTATAGATAGAGTAAACTCGAGCTCTTCCAGAGCAGTAAAAACTGGTGTGAATTTAAGCATGTTTTGCCTCATGCCACTTCCTGGGACACCTGATTATTCGACCATGGGAAGCAGAATAGCTTATGATATAGAGAGAGACCCGGAACTATGGAATGTTTTCACTTCTGTTATTCAGGGAGATAACTTTAGTCCTGAAAGAATAACTGAACTTAGAAGGGAATTAATAGCTGAATTTTATAGTAATCAGCCTGATGGAAAAGTTAGGTCACAGTGGAAAGATGCAGGAAATATAACTATAGCGATGGATGACACTAAAAATAGCTTTAATTGGGCTGCTACACGTGTAATTGACATGTACCTTGCAGTTTTTGATAATGTAATTTATCATACAAATAGGACGGAGAGAGAAGCGAAAGCTAATAAACTGAAAGAAGAAATGGAATCACTTAGAACAGAATGGAAAACTATTATAATAAACATAGTTGAACTGTATCAAAAATTGTTGAGTATTAAAAAATAGGATAAGAAATCGATTATCACGGAAGTAATCGATAAAGTCCGCCATTAGAAAGCAATTCTTCCGTAAATAGAACTTCAGAACGCAAATCATCAATTATTTCTTTTCGTCTAGCTTCTGAAATGCCTAAATAGGTAAAAACCTGAACTAGATCGAATGTTCCACCTACATAAACTTTTCCTTGTCTGTCAACAATTGCAGCATCGCTACGAAGACCCTCTTCAACATCAGCATTGAAAAAAACTATTTTAGCTCTTTCTTCCAGAAGAACTCTCAGAACTTTAAGGGCGTTTTCTTTGATACCACTAATAACGTATGCATCAATGGTTGGGGCATTACCTCGCAGTTTGTTAATAACACGGTAAAATAGATCATCTCCGCTAACAGCATTATAAAATTCTCGAATGCCAATTTCAGTTACACTATCATCTATATGCGCAAGACCAATAGTTTGTATTCGTGAATCTTTCTTTGCTACCAGGATGAGAATGCTACACGTAGTTGCACGATCAGTATATAGTGACCTTGCATCTTCATTCGGATGAATAATTCCTGAATGAGCTTGTTTGACTTCCGTACCGCTAAGACCAGTATAGCGAGCAATATTAGGCAACTCATCGAGCTTTGATGTATTTATTCTAGATAATTCTTCTAAAAATGTGTTGCGACTGATTGTAGTAACCCAGTTTCTTGGTAAAAAATCAGTTAGTTCTGGTTGAATAGCTCCCAAAGTAAGACAAACTCCAGCAGCAATTGCTAATCTAAGACGATGATGTTTAGTTTTCATAATATTAACCAGAATTTTGTGCTCCTTCATTTTGAATTTTTTCGAACTCACGGATAATATGTGCAAACGAACCAACATCTACTTTTGAGTCATTTGAAACAGGAAATTCTCCAGCCATTTTAACTATATCTAACGATGGATCTTTTTCAAGAGAGGAAAGAAGGGCATTGATTGAACGCAAGGTGATTAAATCAGTTATCCTCTCACTGAATCTATGACCAAGCAGATCAGCATCAGCTTTTTTTAGCCGCTCGCATAGATATAGATAATCGCTAATCTTCTTAGTTAATTCTTTATAAAATTCTAGAGATTCTTCAGATGTCCGAATAATCTTATCTTTCAAAACAAATGCTGAAGACTCTCCCTCCCATAACGCATCAAATCTCCCCATAATTGAAACTACTGCAGCATTAATCTTTTTTCTTATGCTAATTAGTTCTACAATATCCTTAATTCCAGAAAGAATAAGAGTAAGTGAAGCAATAGCAGAGAGCACTACATTACGTAAAATAAGATACTTCTTATCTTCCCCTAATGATTGTAGAAATTCTGGATGTAGTTTGATTAGATAAAAACCAGCAACGACTGGTAAACCATAATAAGATCCAGCGAGGAATTTCATAGTTTCTATGATATAATCTAGCGTGGAAAAAGGAGAATAGAATAATGGAGCCGCAATTGCAGTAAGATGCAGTTTTCTATAAATTTTGCGTTTTCCTTCTAGATGACTGAATAATTTTGCTTGTTCTTCTTTAACTGCATCGCCAAATCTAACTGGATAAGATCCAACTAGATCAGGCTTATAATTAACATTTATCGCAAATGTCATATCTGAAAGAACGGCAGCTCTTACAACCTCTCGAATCCCTTCACAATCAGGTTTCAATTTTCTAATTTTATTTAGCCTTAATCGATTTATTGTTAATTCTGAAACGTGTTTTTCTTTAACTACCTGGATAGCACGTAATTTAATCGGTTCCATGTATTGATAGTTAATAAAAATGTTTTATAATGTATGTATTTCAGAGAATTGAAAATTAAAATAAATAGAATAAGAAATTGAAAGAAGAAAAAGAAAAAAAAGATACTAGACTCTAAACTCTAGACTAAAAACCCGAAACAGAAGACCCGAAACGATCAGGTGATCAGGTAACGGCTGTCGCGTAGCGACCTGCCATCACTCCATATCTCCGCCCATGCCAGGTGGCATTCCACCTGGAGGCATTCCACCGGACTTACCTCGGCTGGAAATTATGTCGTCTATTCTTAGAATCAATCGAGCAGTTTCAGTTGCACTTGCAATTGCCTGTCTCTTTACCTTAGTTGGCTCAAGAACACCCAGTGCCTTCATGTCGCTAGTCTTTCCAGCGTGAACATCTACACCGTAGTTTTTTCCATCAGCATTCTTGTGTTTGGTTTTAAGAGACACCAAAGTATCAATAGGATCCATACCTGCGTTTTCTGCAAGTACTCTTGGAATAGTTTCAAGTGCTTCAGCAAATGCTTGTATTGCCAATTGTTCACGTCCACCGATTTCCATGGCATAGCTCATGAGTTCTTTGCTCAATTCCATATCTACGCTACCGCCACCTACGACGTACTTGCCTTCTTCCAATGCACTTGACACTGCACCGCGTGCATCGACCACTGCGCGTTCAACTTCGCTTACTACATGATCTGTACCACCGCGTACGAAAAGAGTTACGCTCTTAGGATCTTTGCACTTCTCTACAAAAACCATTGCTTCACCAGCAATCTTTCTCTCTTCTACGTGGCCTGCGTGACCAAGATCAGTTGAGGCAAGATCTTCAAGACTTGATGCAATTTTAGCACCAGTTGCTCTTGCAAGCTTTTCCATGTCGCTCTTCTTTACTCTGCGAACTGCTGCAATGCCTTCCTTTGATAAATAATGCTGGGCCAAATCATCAATACCTTTCTGGCAGAATACTACATTAGCACCTGTTTTCTTCACCTTATCTACCATTTCCCTAAGCATCTTTTCCTCTTGTTTTAGGAATGCTTCCATCTGGTCTGGTGAGGTTATTTCGATTTTTGCATCTGTTTCTGTTTTCTCGATTTCCAATGCTGCATCTAGCAATGCAATCTTAGCATCTTTAATTGATTTAGCCATGCCAGAGTGAACGATTTCTTTGTCAACAAGAACACCATTAATTAAAGTAGTATCCATGACTTCGCCGCCGGCTTTCTTCTCGATTTTTATAAGATCCTGATCTACCACATTCTTGCCATCTTTCTTCTCTGCGACTTGTTTTATCGCACTAACTACTAACTCGGCAATTTTTCTCTTTTCATCATCAGTACCTATACCTTTCGAACTCATGGAAATTGTTGCGATTTTTCTCAATATTTCCAGATCTTCGGAAGTTACTTTTTCTGATAACGCATCGAGAACAGTTTCTGCCTTTTTTGCTGCTAATTCATAACCCTTAATTATAGTAGTTGGGTGTATGTTTTGATCAAGCATATCATTTGCTTTTTTGAGCAAGTTTCCTGCAATTACTACGCTGGTAGTTGTTCCATCACCGACTTCCTTATCCTGTGTTTTTGCTATTTCTACCATTAGTTTAGCAGCTGGATGATCTACATTCATCTCTTCCAAAATAGTTGCACCGTCGTTGGTAATTACAATGTCGCCTAGATCGCTAACCATCATTTTGTCCATACCTTTTGGACCTAGAGTAGTTTTTATGATATTTGCTACTGCGTAGCCAATTGCTAGATTAACCCTCATGGCATCTCTGCCTATGACTCTCTGTGCTCCTTCAGGTAACACATAACCTTGATCTCCTGATACTTGTCTTGCCATATAATTTCACCTCAATTTTAATATAAAAATTTCAAAAATTAATTAGTAGGTAATTATAATTCATTGAAATTCGTTGGTTTTAATCGAAACTTTCGCTAAAACATTATAATTAGCTTAAAATTACATACTTACTATGTAGATAAACGTTTAAAAAAGTAGTTATCTACCTGATTTTTAACTATTTTTGAGCCTTAAACGTAAAAACGTTTAAAAACGTAACATACGTAAATAAGTATGGTGATCAGATGGTAAGCATAACACTAGCAGTTCCAGAAGAATTAAAGCACGATATGGACCAATTTCCTGATATAAACTGGTCTGCTGTAGCCAGGGAAGCAATAAAACATAAAGTAGTATTATTAAAAAAATTCAGGGAATTCACAAAGGATAGCACGATGACTGAAGATGATGCATTAAGATTAGGTGCTGAAGTAAGCAGAGCAGTGGCTAAAAGACATAAGAGTTGAAATTATGCAGGTTATAATAGATGCAAACGTTCTATTTGCTGCATTAATAAAAGACAGCATTACATTAGAGATAATAGTTAATGGAACCGATGAATTCTTTACACCCGAGTATATTTTAGAAGAATTCGATAAACATAAAGAAGAAATTCTTAAAAAAACAAAAAGATCCTCGCATGAATTTGAAATTCTTTTTGGATATTTGAAAGAGAGAATATCGATAGTACCAAAAGACGAATATATCGAAAAATTAAACTTTGCGGAGAGTGTTTCTCCTGATATAAAAGATGCCCCTTATATTGCCCTTACATTAAAACTAAAAATACCTATTTGGAGCAATGATAAAGACCTTAAGGAAAAACAAAACACTGTAAAAGTGTTTAGTACAAAGGATATCCTAAGCTGATTTTCGGTGAAAAAATTATGGATCTAGGACAAAAACTGCGTGAAGCACTGGCAAAATTAACTAATCGACCTTACGTCGACGAAGAGTCAGTTAAAGCACTTATCAAAGATTTGCAGAGAATATTCATTGCAAGCGATGTCAGTGTAAAGCTGGTTTTACAACTTTCAAAAAATATAGAAAAACGAGCGTTAGAAAACAAAAAACTCGAGGCATTAAGCCTTCGAGAGCATGTGCTCAAAGTGGTCTACGATGAGCTAGTCAAGCTGATGGGCGAAACGTACCAGCCGAGAATGGATAAGCACAAAGTTCTTCTTTGTGGACTCTTTGGTTCTGGAAAATGTGTTCATCCGGACACACGAATACCATTAGGAGACGGTTCTTCTCCAAAAATATCAGAGCTATATGATTCCTTGAGCAATGAGCAAGAAGATATTGAAGGTGGTCATATCAAAAAAATAGATCGAACCGTTTTCGCTTTCGATCCGGATACATTAAAAATTAAAAAAACTAAAAGTAGCGTGATATGGAAATTGAAAAAGACCGAAAATCTGTATAAAATTAGTGTTGATAACGGAGGTGACGATTCGATAACCGTGACTCCTGAACACCCGTTTTTCGTACTGGAAAAAGGAACGATACTACAAAAAAGGGCAGATGAAATAAATCCTGGAAACAGTATCGCATTGCCCAGAATTATCCCAATAGATGAAAAGGAATTTGTCATGTCGGTCATAGATAAACTACCTGCTACGGCAAGAATAATCAATAACGTACTTGCAAATAATATTAAAAAGTTTTTAATAAAAAAATTCGGAAGCTTACAAACTGCAATAATACGCTTAGAGGTTAAACGTCCATATTGTCAGATCACGGCAGAATTAAAACGTGGAGAGGTAGACGCCACCATAATAACAAAATGTATGTATGAAAATTTTGAATACATGCCAGAAGGAAATTTAATGATTGTCGGCTACGGAGCCAGACAAATAAGGTTCCCACTAATTTTTAATGAAGAATTTGCAGAACTTCTAGGTTATATCTATGGTGATGGAAACATAGATAAAAACGTAATTCACATTACCAACGAAGACGAGGAAATAGTAAATAGAATCACATGTTTATCTCAGCAATTATTCGACATAACTCCAACGCAGATATTGGATAAACGAAGTAAAATAAGGTTACATCGAATTTCGATAGCATCTAAATTAATAGTTCATTTGATTTGCTCTATTTTTGACATACCACGGGGTAAAAAAAGCAACATAATGACATTGACGCCAGAAATCATGAGTTCTCCGAAGCCCGTAACGGCAAAGCTTCTAAGAGCTTATTTTGATTGTGACGGATATGTTGAATCAGGAACAAGGCACATAGAATTTTGCACGGCTAGCAAAATTTTTGCATATCAGTTACGCGTATTATTGCTCAAACATCAAATTAGCTCCGGTTATTCTGTTAAATATACCAATGAAGTCCCTTATTATCGAGTGTTTTTAAGAGGCAACGAAACGGAGCTCTTTGAAAAAGAAATAGGTTCAATTGTTCCAAAGAAAAAGGATCGACTAAGCAAACTTAGTGCAATCGGTGAAGGACAAACTGAGGGAAAATTGGAAAACTTAGAAGTAGGTAATTTGCTAAAAAACGTAAGGGAATATTATGGTGGAACTATAGGCGAAATGCAGAACTACGTTTCCTCTTATGGTATTTATGAGCAAAGGGGAAAAATTTCCAGAACGTCACTTAGAAAGTTCCTAGAGCACATTAAGAAAATCAATAAATCAACAAACAAAGTAATGTTGGATTGTCTAAAACCAGTTTCTAGAAATGAACTTAGACAAAAATGGGGCAATGGATGGTTTAATGCAACATCTTCGAGATTAGAGCAAATGGGCTACCTAGCAAGTAATGAAGGTACGATACAAATAACTGAAAATGGCAAACAATTATTAGAATATAACGCTTGCTTTAACCCAAACAATATCGCTTCGCTAGAACTACTTGCAGAATCAGATATCAACTGGGGTAAAGTTGCTAAAATAGAACTAGATGAAACGACTGATTATGTATATGACTTAACAGTTGATAATTACCACAATTTCGTAGCCAATGGAATAATAGTGCATAATACTACTTCTGTCGCAAAACTAGCTCATTTTTACAAAACCAGAGGGTTAAGTGTAGGTGTAATAGCAGCAGACATCGACAGACCTGCAGCACAGGAACAGCTAGAGCAACTGGCAAAAAAAGTGAATGCTGCGTTTTATACAATTAAAGGAGAAAAAAATGCGCACAAGATTGTTGCGCAGGCACTGAAGCAAACAAAGGAAGACGTGATCATAGTAGATAGCGCAGGAAGAAGCGCATTTGATAGTGAACTGGCTAATGAATTAAAAGCAATATGCAATGAACTTAAACCAGATGAAACGTACCTTGTTCTTAATGCAGATATAGGTCAAGTCGCAGGAAAACAAGCTGAAGAGTTCAACAAAATAAATCCACTAAGCGGAGTCATTGTAACAAAAATGGATGGTTCTGGTAAAGGTGGTGGGGCACTAAGTGCTGTTGGAGCCACTGGCACGAAAATCGCATTTATTGGAACAGGGGAAAAGATAGACGATTTTGAGATTTATAATGCTGAAAAATTTGTTGGTAGATTACTAGGAGTACCAGACATTGCAGCACTGGTAGAAAAAGTACAAAAAATTGCTGAAACCGAAGACCTAAAAAAATTAGAAACTGAAGAATTCACAATACAGACGTTCTATGACCAATTAAAAGCGGCAAAAAAACTTGGACCTCTCAGCAGCGTGTTGGGCATGCTCGGAGCAGTAGATATGCCTAAGGAAATGGTCCAACAAAGCGAAGGAAAACTGAAAAAATTCGAATCGATAATAAATTCCATGACTAAGGCTGAAAAAAAAGATGCTAGCTTATTGAGAAAAAGTAGTTCAAGAATAGAAAGAATTGCAAAAGGTTCTGGTACGAGTGATAAAGAAGTACGAGAATTTTTATCTCAATTCGAGAAAATGGAAAAAATGATGGGAATGTTTAAACATAATAGGGGTTTCCGTTCAAAAATGGAAAAGATGCTGAAAGGCGGTAAGTTGAATCTACCAGGGATGTGAATGATCTTATTTCAGATGCAAATCTTATCATTAGAAAAAAGAATTCTACCCGGAACTACTCCTGTCAAGGTGGGTTTTGAGACAAAAGAAAATCTAGGCACCAGAACACGACAGGACATTGACAGACTAATAGAACAAGCAAAGCAGATTGTTGACATGGGCGAACGAGTGGCGTACCTGGCAGAACAATTTATAGGAACCAGATTTGGGGATAAAACACTTGGTGGAGGCCCTGGTAAAAAAGAAGTGTTCATAGTGAATCTTGAAAGGATGGATTGCGTAACTGCCGTGGAGACATTCGTTGCCATGGCCAATGCCAAAGATTACAATGATTTTCTAAAGAAACTGCAAGGGATCAGATACAAAGACGGCAGTGTATCTTGGGAAAGCAGAAACCACTACTCTTCTGCATGGATAAGAGAAAACCAGAGATATGTCAGCAACGTAACCGCAATATGGGGCGGCATTCCCTTCGATAAAACACTGGATATCGTGAAAGGAGTTCCCACGGTACGGGTGCACGGGCAGTATATTCCAAGAAACAATCTAGACAAGGCATTGAACGAAATGAAAGATGGTGACATAATATTTTTTACAGTGAGCAATTCTAATCTTGATGTTGGCCATAGTGTGATTGTAAAGATAAGAGATAATGGAGTAAAGATACTTCATGCATCTAGAGAGAAAGGCAAACTTATCGAAGTGGATCTTGTGGATTATCTCAACAGAGTGCATAGATTCACTGGCATAATTGTTGTAAGACCTCAATGAAAGAGAGTAAGCTGAATATTACTAGGATGTTACTAGGATGTAACTAGACCTAAAACTCGAAACTGAAGACAGTTGGAATGAAGGGCATAGTCTGTCTTATGTAGTTAGGAGACATTGGACTTAGCGGCGCAAAGGCCTTGCACGCTCATTAATGCCAGGATGATACGTTTCAACTGCAAGCAGTATCGTTTCTATTCCATCCGTTGCCCCTTAGAGGCGTGACACCTATGCGTGGACAGAACTTCCTCACTGGACGAGCCAGCGTGATCTCCTGCCCCTCATTCACAGATATAACTATGTTACAAAAAGAATAAAAATCGATGCTCAGTAAAGATAAATTATGAGTAATGAACCTATTGAGTTTGGAGATTTTAATAACAAATTTATATCTTGTGATTCGAAAGCATGCAAACTATTTAAATCACTGGACGAAGTACGTAAATCATACGATAAAGGAGAGATAATGCACATCCGAATCATTGCAAATACTCCACCAAAAGGTGACTGGTTAGTTAACCTAAATGATGCAAAATTTGAGAAAAATCCATTTGGAAAAAACGTACTAAAAGTTCCTGAAACTGCAGTTCAACAATATCGAGAAGAAAGTGTAAATACCACGAACAAAGGAAAAGTGAAAATTGTATGAAAACTAACTTAATCCGTCAGTTTTATATTAACTTCTTCTAAGAAATATCTTATATGCCACGGTAGCTCAGTTGGTAGAGCACACCTGTTTCTTTTAGATCTTTTTCTCCTAAAAGAATCTGTGAAGCTGAAGAATTTTCCAACTTAGAGACGGTGGGGTCGCTTGTTCAAATCAGGCCCGTGGCATTGTGCCGAGGTAGCCCAGCTTGGTTTAGAGCGCCAGACTCATATGCGCAGCATTTTGAGTTATGAGACGAAAGTCAATGATAAATTTGCTCTGAGCAATCTGGAGGCCGCGTGTTCAAAGCACCGTTTTTGACTTCTATTAAACTTATGGGAAAAACGGTTGTCCAAAAACCCTTGAGTATCGACAAATAAACTCGAAACTATGGATTGGGATAATGGAAATCACGCCCTCGGCATTTTGTTTACAAAATTAATTGAAATATATAATTTCAAATATCTCGAAATAAGAATTTCTCGATGACGATTCTTGTCGCTGAACGGCAAGATTTCGGCATTTTTTATTCACAAAATAATGACTATTGAGCTAATTCGATATTTTATTTTTAAAAACTAGACAAACACCTTATCAGGAGTCATCTTCTTTTCAATTGATTTTAGCAACACATCAGTATCAGAATAATAATGATTCATTACTTTCCCGACATCTTCTACCTGATTCAGTTTATTATCAAGCATCCATTTCAAAACCATCTTTTTTTCTACCTGATCAGCAAGAATATCCTTTTCAGTCATGCCAGTATGAAGATTGAGATGCTCCATATAACGACGAGGTGGCTTAACAATCTGGAAATCGTCAGTTCTAGGGCGCCAAAGGTAAAGCTTATTTAATTCCGGACCACTTGGACCTGAAACAACTTCACTTATCTCAAGAGTTCTTCTAAGATTTTTCCTTCTATCTCTATATTGAACTAAAACAAGGTGCACGTCTTCTACTTCGCTAGGTGGAAGTTCTATAGGTGGCTCTATAAGACGTTTTATTATCTGAGCACCAGTATCTGCGTGTAAAGTTGCATAAACGCTATGTCCAGTGTGCATTGCTTCAAATAGCACTTCTGCTTCTTTTTTCCTTCTTATTTCTCCCATGACGATGCGGTCTGGCCTCATTCTTAATGAATTTACTACCAGATCCAGCATACTTACTTCACCAAGGCCTTCAGGATTTGGAGCTCGAGTAACTAGAGGAACCCAGTTCCATTGATAACTTGGTAATAGAAGTTCACGAGTATCTTCTATGGTAACTATTCTCTGATATGGAGGTATTAAAGAAATTATACTATTAAGTGCGGAAGTTTTTCCACTTGCAGTTCCGCCACCTACTAAAATATTCATTTCGTAGTGTATTGCTTGCCAAAGCAAAGCTGCCATATCAAGTGACATCGCATTCTGTTTTGAATCCAAAAAGCTTACAATGGTCCATGGATTTTTTGCAAACAACCTTAAGGTTAAAGTATTTCCATTGGTTGAAATTGGAAATATGGTAGCATTTACTCTGTCACCACTTGCCAAATGAGCATCGAGAATTGGATTAAGAAGACTTATCTGCTTACCTATTTTTCTTGCTACCTGAGAAGAATAATTCTCAATTTCTTCTTCGTTCTTTAATTTAATATTAGTTTTTAACCACCCATATTTTCTATGATAAACCAGAATAGGATTATTTGATGAATTTATAACAATTTCTTCAAGCCAGTTGTCTGCCATCAAAACATCGATCTCCCCTAGACCATACATTTCACGAAGTAAAATTCCGCAAAGTGCATCTACCATATTCTTATCAGGAGAAAGATCTTTTTCAAGAACCTGAGCAATCAGTCCATGTCTAGTTTTAAATTCGTTTTCTGCCTCTTCTTTGGCTTTTTCTGAACTGCCCACTGGCATCATTCTTGAAACTTCATTTTTTATAAACTCAAAATAGGAACGGGTTTCTGGAGTAACTTCTGGGATATAGATATCGTAGAAAGGTCGCTTCTCGGTTTCTGATAATATTATTGATACGTGTGCGCTTATATGTCCGCTTAGGCCTTTCACTATATACTGTTCTACTAATTTTCCAGTGACTTCTACTTCTTCCTTGAAAACAGGATGACGTAAAATTTCTACCGAAGGTTTTTGAAATAAATTTAGTGGATAGTTCAACTTTACTACACCTACTTTGTCTAGTGCACGCAGAACCTTTTCCAATGATTTGTAATTCCATTTAAATTCTATTGACGCTTTCTCAAGTGTAATGCGTTTTTGCAACTCTAGAATAGAAATCAAATCATCAATTTTTGTCTTCATCATAATGATACCTCAAACTTTGTTTGATGGTTTTGTGGCACCAGCCACACAAACCTTATTTCTCTATCTGTGCATTCTTAAAAATCTTACCTTGTGAGTAGTTCATTGGAATATTATAAACCATGGATGCTTTTTTCTCTATATCTTGCAGTGGCAATGAAACATTGATGTCAATTATAGGACTAGCAAGATTATCTGTTATGAATAAAATTCCTTCTCGATTACCCGATTTACCTAGTAGTATTGTTACGGTTTCATTATTGACATATTTTATTGAAAAACTATTTGCAACTGTTGAACTAAGATTACCCGTCTGCGTATCAGTTCCATTGTAATCAGTATATTTAAGCAAAACTGAAATATCACCTGAAGGATCGAATGAAAACGGAGAAATAGATTGTCGGAATTTTGAAACTGAAATTGATATATTGTAAACAGTCACGTTTGTTTTTGAACTACTATTGAGGCCCTGAAAAAGTACCTCGTTGGAACTGGAATTTGTGTAATTAAGAAGATATTGTAGATTGCCAAAAATAGTTACTGCCACTGCCCCATCAATAACATTAGAAAAGTTCAATGATACGTTTGTGTGTGAAACACCAGTAATATTATTCTGCAAAAAAGTATTATATGCTGAAAGAGTAGCGGAAAAATTGGATTTGGGTAACTGCTCATTTACTGAGAAAACGATAGTTTGATTATTTTTGACAATGGTAGCATTTGGACCTATCAGAATATTAACATCGTTACCAACGGAATCGAATAGTGAACTGGCATAACTTAATGGAGTAGTTGATGATATGGATCTTTCAAAATCAACAGATGCACCTGCAATAGCAGACCAAAATGTGATTAGAATAACGCACATGGTAATTGCCAGGATGGATGCTATGAATGCTTTCATAATTTATCACCATAAAAATTTCATTCGAACCAACTCTGTATTTCTGCAGTATAGAAATTCCCAGTATAAATATATGGTTTCCTGATGATCTGAAGCTCTTTCTGATAATTATTACAGCCAGGCCTGGTAAGAGTCGTGGTATTCCCCGATTGACTTGTGAGGCTTACTTGAGCACACACTGATTGAGGTAATGAATCCAGCACTTGTCTAACCTCAGTACTATTAGACCCAAGCATTTTTCCTAACATATCAGTCTTTCCTAAAACAGTTATTGTATCCATGGATATTTGCTTTAGATATGTACTCCTCGGAGTAGGATCCTGAAATACCTGATGAGAAATCAGCATAAATGTTACTGCAAATATAAGTAATGCAAATGCTGCATCTATAGTAAAAACAAAACCTTTCTTTTGTTTAAGTAATGAGTCAACTGACTCAACAGAGGTCTTACTCAGGCTCATTTCCATACCTCCATTCTAAGGTTAACTATGCTACCATTTAAAAGCATCAGACGTTCAAAAACAACAGCCTCATTTACTGAAGAACCTTTAGAACCAATCTGATAGTAAGAGGTTTCTTTCCCCATACTTGTGACATTAATAAAAAAATCGTATCTAACTAATCCTAACTTACTTTTTACAATGGAATAATTTGATTGTGTAAAATCAGCAAACCTTGAAAGTTTATTATTATCAATTACGTTCCTACTATTGGCAAGACCAAATGTAACTACATTGCTATCATTAAGCATTTGCACATCTTCCCAATTAACAGGTTGACCCGGAGTGATTACAAGCGCATCAGTTGCTGAAAGAGATGCCGACCATAGTTCATCATAGGATTGAATATTACTCCATCTTATGGCAAGAAAGTTCCAAGTAATAATAAATAGCATTAGTAGGAGTGCCATGGTAACAGAAACAGCAAAAAAATCAAGACTCCATACCTGGCCTTTTAGCAATCGTGAGTCCAAGGTTTTGAGTCGCGATTTAGCTGATTTCAATGGAACCACCGTTATTTTTTATTTTCATTTCCCTATTTAAAAAAATTTGAGTTGCATTTATCCTAGTTGTAAGAAGCTTTGCCTGGCTACCTGCATTAGTTGATGACACAGATGATGTGAGAATGCCATTGTGTATTGTTACGTTCAAACGAGAGTTTACTAAAGTAAGATTCGTACTTGCTCCGTCCCCCGCCATATATACACTATTAATAGTATTAGAAAGAGCATATGTAGTTTTTAGTGCGTCCAAATTATCTGTAGATTGTATCAAATTAACTGATTGACTAGAAAAAATAACTGTAAATATTATATAAAGCACTAAGAAAGCAGTGAAAACTATGAGAAATTCGTTTGCTGCCTGACCCTTCATGTTCATAGTAACCAACTAATCAACTGTAGAAGACATTATGGCATAATCCACAATACGAACAGTGAGACTATTGCCAGCAACATTGAAACGATAAGGTTTTGAAACCCCCCAGTGTATAAAGCGCTGGTATTCACCGATTGCAGCCCAGGAAGTAGGAAACCAGAATACTGGAATTGCAAGTGAAGTTCCTGAGTACGGGAATATGTAATATACTTTGCTGTTGCTCGTGTATATTACTTTAGTACCCAACGAATTGGATTGTGTAATGTAATGCTGATTATTTACTATGTAGATAGAATTTTGGGCAAAATATTCGAAACCCCAGCCAAGACCAAGTGGTTGCGCAGTATTCTGTACGGCTTTATCAAATATCAACACGTTTCCACCTTCTGAAGTAAAGCTTATGAGTTTAGTAACAAGCTGAGAGCCAGTGCTTCCTTGAGTAACGTCTTCTGCAAATATAACCACTGCGTAACGTGTAATATCAAAACTACTATCTATGACAACATTTCTGTGATAAATGTCCTTGTTCCAGTTATAGCTCTCATTTGAAGAATGTGTATTCAACCAGTCCACCCACTCCTGCTCTGAACCACCTACCCCGGAATCTTTAGTAACGAATAATATTTCTTTCATAACCTTAAACTGATAGACCCCCTGGGCGCCAACATTATCAAAGAAATCAATGCACCTCAAAGTAGCATTATGCGCACCAAAACCTATAGTGTAATATGTATAGCTTACATTTTCAACCGGAGCATTGTACGAGCCATCAGATGGATTCAATATTGTCCAACCGCCTCCATCTAAACTTATTTCTGCGCTTTTTACCGAGCTGTTTCCTTTTAATGTATCATCACATGTTGCAGTTATCGTAACAGGATCTCCTAAAAATGGCCTTAATGGAATTTTGTTTAGGTTTAAAGCTGTAGGGCCTTGATTGTCAGTTATATTTCCTCCAACAGTTATTTGCAGGGCTACCGTGTCCTGAGCATCTAATACCCCTACACCAGTAGCAGTTATTGTTCCGGTATATTGCCCAGGTATAGTACCTAGAGGTATTGACATGTTGAATACTTTAGTCTGACAACTGTCCGGACCCATTGCTGGCAGTGGTGCTAAATTACCAACCCAGCTGCCTGCAGCACCAGAAGTAACTAAAAAAGTAACACTGGTTAGCGAAGTTGCAGAATTGGTGCAAACCTGAAATGCTTTTTGTGAAGTTTCGTTTGCCAGAGAAGTCTGATTCCAAGTACTTGGGGTAATTGTCAGTGGAGGAGCATTATTTGATCCAGGTGGCAAAAGAACTTCTATAGTTATTGGAAATGATATAGATTCGGTAGTATTTCCACTTACTGCATCAAATGTAAGTTTTCCATTATATATTCCTACTGCACTACTATCACTTTGGATTGTTAACGTTACTGGCTGTGATTGTGTATCTGGAAGAGTAAATGAAGATGATGAAAGATCCAAAATAACATTTGTAAATGGCCAGTCTTTAGTTACTGAAACGTTTACTGAAGAACCAAATATATTTTTAACTGAAACGCTGTCAATTGCAGTAGCATTGCTGGTCATGACAATATTTGAAGCGGATTTGCTCAGTTCGATCATTGCAGAACCAATCCGCACCTGATTACCTTCACTAATTACCCAAATCCAATAATTACCTGAAGATCCTGGTAGTGTGCCATGAACATTAAAAGAAGGCAAATAGACGGAATCTTGCCCATTCACGTATAATCTTATCGTCTGATTTGAAACATAGGAATTAACTGAATCGTACCCCGGTGGAATTTCTACATACACTAATTTCCTTGCACCTTCTCCCTGTGAATAAACTTCATTTGCTGTAGAACCTAGAATTCCGACAGTATTTTTAGCTATGGACTGGACTCTAGTTCTGTTAATATCTGCAAACTGATTTTGACTTAATATAATCATGACCGAGATAATCAAGAATGCCACTGCTACAAGAATTAGAAATTCTGCACTTACTTGACCAAAAGAAGTTTTGTGTTTTGAATATTGAATCTTGAGTTTCTGCACCATGAATAGGAATATACCTGGAGATTTTAAATTGTGATGTTCTACCCCAATATTCGTTCAACAATCTTCTCAGCATCGAACTTCTCAATATCTTCGTACTTCTGTCCTGTAAATTGATGATAATACAACTAAACAAAATCCAGAACTTCTTTTATATTATAAACTTTTACGATCTCTTGGTTTTTTAATCTTAATTCATTTGACCAAATAGGGAGACCTTTGGCAAGAGCTAATGCAAAAAATGGAAAATCTTTATAGTGCGGAGATATCGTCTTTGCCTTTTCTTCTGTATGAATATATTGTTCTCTTGGAATAACAGTTACATGAGAAAGTAAAATATTCAGAACTACCGAAAATTCACTTTGACTAATTTTCATTCTTTTTTGCAGATCCTCTCTGTTACGTTCGATCTCTTCAAGAGTATGCTCTGGAGTTGACAATTCAAGATTACCTAATAGAATAGTATCAAAAGTAATTGCCCTAGCTACCAGTGCAGAAATCAGAATGTTAGTATCGACAACAAGTTGCATTACACCATCTATTTGTGCCTGTCTGCGATTGCCTTTTTTATCTTATTTCCTATCTCTTCTACATCTGTTTCAGTTAGTTTACTTTTTGAGGTGATAGATTTGAATAATAGTAGCTCCTGGATTTTTTGATTAATTGCTTGTCTAGCTACTTCACTCCAATTAAGTTCAGGAAACATATCCATATTTTTCTTCAAATCTTCAGGTACTGTAAGTGTTATATTTGTCATATCGAATCACAAATATATTATGTGTAATATGTGTTTATTAAGGTTTCGATCGAAGAAACTACTATCTTAAATAGTTCCAATACCCAGCAAACAACCAAGATTAAAATAACTCGAAAATCGCATTTTTCACTTAGTCTATTAATTAATTTTTGTTTTCCTACAACGATCATACTTATTAAGAGTATATAACTAACCCTTATTTCCTAAGCGAAAGAATCCGTTGAAACTTAATCTTGCATAGTAAACATAGTTCTACACCATTATCATAAATTTTAACTAGCCAAGAATCCTCTCAACAATCTTCTCAGCATCGAACTTCTCAATATCTTCGTACTTCTGTCCTGTACCCAGATATATTATTGGAATTCCTGTAGTCTTGGATATGGAAAGTACAGTTCCGCCTTTCGCATCACAATCTAATTTAGTAAGTATTACTCCATCAATACCAATTTCTTTATTAAACTCACTCACTTGCTGAATTATTGCATTACCTGCAATACTTTCACCAATATATACCTTCAATTGAGGCGCAATAACTCGATTCATTTTCTTAAGTTCGTTTAGTAAATTAAGATTTGTTTCCTGCCTTCCAGCAGTATCTATGAGAACGACATCTATTGCATTTGCCTTGGCATGACTCATCGCATCGTATGCTACCGCCGTTGGATCACTCCCGTAATCCCTCTTAATCATTTTTACCCCTAAACGATCTGCATGCACCTGTAACTGCTCAATAGCAGCAGCTCTGAATGTATCGCTTGCTGCAAAAACCACTTTGTAATTGGCAGACAGAAGCATTTTTGTTACCTTAGCGATTGTAGTAGTCTTTCCAGAACCGTTTATACCAAGAAACATTATCTTTACTGGCTTCTCCTGCGCTTTGACAAATTCAAGAATATCAAAAATCCTGGAGTTGGTCATGACTTCCAGCAAACTTTTTCTTATGGCATCTTTGATAAAAGAATTAAGTTCGGATTTCCTGATTTTACTACCTATCAGTTTTATTTCTAAGTCTTTACGGATTTCTTCTGCAACATCCATGGCAACGTCGCTTTCCAGCATCTCCAGCTCAAGTCCATCGAGTAGGTCTACTATGTCCGTCTTGGAAATTTCTACGTCGCCAGTAAATATGCTTTTTATCTGTTTGAGTATACCGAATTTTGCTTCTGTTGCTTCAGGTTTCTTTTCAGGAATGTGATGAACTTGAGAAATAGGTTTTGTGATTTGCGGGTCTGGAATATCTAAAATTTTAGATTCTTTAGATGATTCTTGTATTTTTAATTCTGATTGTACTTCTTTTGGTTGTGGTTTTATGATTGTTTTTTTATGTTCCACTTTGACCTGTAATTTTGGAACTTCTTTCTTTTCCTCTTTTACTATTATTTTTTCTGCTTTTTCTTCTTTTATCTTCGGTAATTCTGGTTTTTTCTCTTCTTTTACTTTAACTGGTTCTGGTACTCTAACTATTTCCTTTGATTTAGATTTTTCTGGTGCTTTGATTACTTCTGGCTTAGGCTGAAGTTCAGGTATATGTTTTATTTGTTGAATTAGTACAGATTTTTCTTCTGTTTTAGTTTCTATTTTACTCTCTACTTTTGCTTCCTCTTTCTTAGTTAAGTTATCTATAAAACCAGTAATTTTCTTCTTGAGGATGTCAAACATAAGTTTCCCCAATATAATTAAACGTAATCTTCGCCAATATTATCGTCAACACGCTTGTTTAGGCTTTGTTGCATTTGAACATTTCTTAGACGTGAACCGCTTTCCTGGAGCTTTGCAGCAATCTTTTCAAACTCTTCATTGAGTTTTACTATGGCGTTTTTAGTTGCATCTATTCTTTTCTTTATCTCAACTGAAGCTTCTTTGCTTTCCATTTCAATTAAATAATTTGCACCAACAGGAACAAGTATTTTAGTAGAATAAACATTTGCACGAACGTAGGAACCACCGCCTATCTGTACTAATATATCTTCACTCTTAAGATTCTCAGCAGTGTTTGAAGCGTTACTTAAATCATAAGTAGTGGAATTTATCCGTTCTACCTCTTTCTGAAGAAGACGTAGTTGCTCTCGATATACGGCAACTTCGTATGAAAGCTGTTGAATACTGTTATTTTCCGCATCGCCCATGTAATACACCTAAAGCTTATTTACTGTAATTATTTTTATAGCTGTTCTTTTTAATCGGTTGCTGGAACCAAATAAAGCGTAGACAGTATCCTTTGCCTGCTTCTCGCTATTCGCTTCAACGGTTTTATCGAACTTTCTTAATTCGCCACTTATTTTTATTTCTCCTGAAATACCAAACTTCATATTTTCACCTGTCAATTATTCATTGAGGAAACCTAGGCTCTCCTCTACCCTTCCCAACTCAAATGCAGTTGTTTTATCTCCTGCAACATAACCTTTAATATTAGCTATTACTCCAACTGAAACGAAACCTGTCCCTAGATTAACAGTACCTTTAGAACCAGAAACTTTGAATATGCGTTTAAGTTCTAATAAATCTTCTTCTGTTGTTCCATAATGTGCAAGGAATCCCTTATTAGTTGCGATGCAAGCACTGCCAACTGCCGAATATCCGGCAATTCTCTTTTCCACAAGTTCTATGCCGAGAAAATCCTCGATTTTCTTTTTCTCATGTTTATCAGTGTATGGACTTACAATACCACCATGATCATTGACAACAGTATTATTACCATGGGCATTTTGTGTATCGGAAGAAACGTAGACATTAAGTCCGGTCTTTTTTATAAGTGCAACCTCATTTGCATTTGCAACATTCGGTAATACGATACCTTTGGAATTCATAATAGTATAAAGACCAAGAAGATTTGAATCTGAGATTGTAGCTCTGGTGACAGTTGTCTTTAAATTTTCTTCGAAAAGCTTAACAGCTGTTTCTTCCATATCTATGGGAACCAAAGTGGTTTCATTATTCGTAACCGTGTACAGTCTTATCCACGGATTTCCGAAATATGAGCATAATTTCATTTTAAAGGAACACCTGCAATAATTATTTCTTAGCAGGAGCTTCCTGTTTTGGTTCCTTAGTTATTTTTACTGGAACGTCCTTCTTCACTGAAGACTCCGCTTTTACTTCTTTTTTATCTTCTTTCGAAGTTGTTTTTACTTCAGTCTTAGATTCAACTTTCTGCTCCTCTTTCTTACCTTCCTTCTTTGTTTCTTTCTTTTTATCTTCAATTTTTTCTGTGCTCAAATAAGCATGAACAAGATCCTGTTCTTTAATTGCACGAATTTTAACGTTCCTTGGTGGCTTTTGCATACCATGTACCCACATAGAATTATTCAGTGCGATACTAAGCTTTACCAATGTTTCCTTAACTTTCATATGCCTTGCAAGGAATTTCCTTAGTATCTTCACAGTTCTTCTTGTGCGTTTAGTCCTTATGTGCTCGTAAGCTTTTCCAAGAGGAACTGTATATAATCTTTCCAATTTTGATGCGTCAACCATATTTTCACCATTATTATTCTTTTATTCTAAGCTTATCAGTTCTCCAGGTTCTTCTCTTGGAGTTTGTAGTTACCTTTCGTTTTGTCCTAATAGTAACAAAAACTGGTAATCTTTTATTCTGTCGTTCAGCTTTTGCAAGCCTTTTCTTTTTATTGAGTGTTTTTTTACCCATAGTATCACGTTTTATTTCTTTGAATCATCACTTAGTATTTTGATATTTTTGTTATTTTCTGTTAAATGTAATTTTTGTTTCTTTTTCTTCTCCTTCTTTTAATTTTTTCAATATCATTAAAGCTTCTTTATCATTTAATTTTCTTCCAAACCGTTTAAATAGTGCAACAATATGTTGCGATGCACCGAGAAAAAGCTGTGAATTGGCAAGCTTTACATTCATGAGCCTTTGATAGGCATCATCTTCTAAAACAACTCTCAATGTTGTCTTAAGCTGTTCTTCTACCTTCTTTCTCTCATCGCCTTGTTGTTTCTGTGCACGACGTCTCTTCAAAGCTTCGAGATCGTCTTCTTCCTCTCCCATTATAATCCCCTCCAACCTTGTCAGTTGGAGTGATCTATACACAACCATTGACAATAATGTAATTGTGTATATCAACTAGCTTCTTTTGCAGCCCCATCTAAAAGTTTCATACCTTTGGCAGTAATCTTTCTTCCGCCGGTCTTCAACTTTTCAAGAAGACCATGTTTTTCAAGTTGCTGCATTGCTTTTCTAATGGTAGATCCGCCAGCACGTTTATGGTGCTCTGGTCTTACTCCGTTACTTTTTCTTCCACCATAGTGAGTTCTCAAACGTTGAGTACCGATCTTTCCATGAACATATGCGTGTCTCAATACCGAAGCACATCGAATAAACCAAAAGTCATCGCTCTGTGGTGGTCTCTGTGCATGTGGACCTGTCTTTACCATGCCGACAAATGCTGGCTTTTCTAAATTCATATCTTTTAGCTTTTTTGCTGCTTTTTCTATAACCTTATTCGGGTCTACATCTAATGCAGTTACCATAAAAATCCCCCTCTATCATCTCTAACTTATTAGTTTTAACCTATGTTTAGCCTATTAAGTAGGAATTGGAATAAACTATGTGTTGGTTATGGTATTTAAAGTTATCTTTTTAGTAAATTGTGAGACTAAATTAAAACTTACCTGTCAGAAACAGGTTTATACCCATAAATCTATGCAAAAATTAGACACTTAGCAAACCACGAAACGCCCTGGCAGCATAATAAGATTCTGCACCGTTGTGATACACAAAAACTTTACCGTAGCGAAAATCAGCAAAAATGGCACCACCGAGTTTTCTAATATCAGAATGTGTTTTGACCCAGCTCGATGTCTTCGTATCGAAATTTCCAAATTTCTGCAACTCTCGATATTGTTCTTCTGTTAAAAGTTCAATGCCCATGGCAATAGCCATATCGACAGCGCTATTTTTCGGTTTATGTTCTTTTCTTGATTCCAACGCTTCGCGATCGTAACAAAGGCTTCTGCGACCACTGGGACTTTCCGCTGAACAATCATAAAAAATGTATTCACCAGTCTTTTTATCATAACCAACAATATCCGGTTCACCACCAGTTCTTTCCATTTCATTGAGAGACCATAATTTTTCAGTATTAACTTCCAATTTTGCTTGTACTTTAGCCCATTCAAGATATTTGTGGCGGTCCATATTTTTCTCAAAACGAGCTTTCAATATTCTAAGTAGATCTTCACGTTGTTCTGATGATAACATTTTTTCTTTGGAAGTAACCATGATATTTCCTATGTTTTTCTTTTATCAATTTTCTATTTAAGTCTTTCTTAAATAGTAATGAGGTTTTACTTTAAAGTTATCTTTTTAGAGCTTATTTGGGTGAAATCGTCAAACTAACCTCTTTTGCTTCATCCCCTGCAAATAATCTTCTCTTTATTGCAACCGTACTTTCCTTCAACTCTTTGCTTCTACATTGTTTTGACTGAACACGCACGCCTTCGATATTCATACATAAACCAGTAATTTCGGTCATTTTTGTCAAGTCATTTTCGGCTCTATCTCTTGCCAAATTTAATGAATCGTCAGAAAAATTATGAAGATCGTCACGAAGGTAGAGAACACGCCAAGCATCACTGGCTAATTCGTAGCGGTAGAGTGAATCATCTATCTTTTGTGGTTTTAGATCTGCCAGGACAGAAGTAACAAAAATCAGAAAAATAAACAGTGAGATAGTTGCTTCTAAAGTTTTCATGTTAATCCCCGCAAACGAAAAGCTGTTTTATATCCTTTGACTCCCCTACAACTACTAAACGATAGATGCAGGTAGCGTTTTCACGAGCAACAAATCCAATTTGCAAATTATTAATTCCGCTTCGTGTTTCAAGATCCACAATATTGAGTTCGTTCAACTTCTCTTCGCTTTCGATCCAATTAGGATGCGATAGAGAGCTGAATGGCATGATATCTAAGTCTTTTTTTACAATTGCTTCTTTTACTACGTATTCACTAATTGAAACAAGCCTATCAAATTTCTCTTGTTGTGCAATCGAGATATCGGTCATAGAATGTATCCGAGAAATTGCAGTAAGTGTAAATACCACAGTAAGGACTAAAGGTAATAAACTCAATAGAGAATCATAAGAAATATTTCCCTTAGATAGGTTCACTTTCAATTTGTTCAACTCCATAAATCGTCTTATATGTTAAAACTTTTCCATTAAAATCTTTAGTAATCTCAGTTCCAACATGATAACTTTGATAATCTTTGGATAATAGAAATGTTTCTCGATTCTTGTTAAGATAACTATGTTCCAGGACGTTTGTAAATTCATTTAAAGTAATTTTTCCATGGATTACTAAGCCTGCATCATTTTCTTTTTCTGTGAGAGTTATTAGAGATAGAGTAACCAAGATAAGTGCAAAAAACCAAATAGCAAAATTAAGAAGAAATTCTATAGTGATTTGCCCTCGCGAAATAATGTAGTTCATTTTATCACCGAAACTGATGCTGATGTAGGAATATAGGAAACTGAAGCTATGCCATATTTCTTATTGTATGTTGAAATTCCGATGATGCCAAAATTAACATAATCAAGAGAAGGTGACTGAAAACTAATTGAGAAATCTTTATCTACTGAAATGAACTCGCTGCACACACTATTATCTAGCTTGCTACAACCATCGCAGATTAGAGCCTTTTTCTCAGTTACTATTCTTTCCTTGAGGTTTTTAATTACTTGATTATTTACATATCCGCACCAGGTAATTACTTGAATATTGTCGGAATCATAATCTGCTAGTGGCTTGATTTGTTCGTGAACAGATAACTTGATAACTTTCTCTATCACAATAACATCAGTTTCTCCAGTTGCTACTGAAATTTCTAATGCATTTCTAATTCCCCTAGAAGTAGCTTCAAAAATTAATTGTTTTTGCTGAAGAGCAGCATCATCAGTTATCTCTACTGCGATAACTTTAGACATGTTTCGCTCGTTTACCTGTGTATAAATAGCAAAAGCTGAAAGAACTGCAAGCATGGCTACAAAAATTAGAATAAATGAAAGATACCCCTTCAATGTTACACCTAAAATCTTATTTTAAATAAACTAACGATATCATTGGTTTATTTTAAATGAACTAATAACATCATTAGTAGCATTGTAATAAGTAAAAAAACTTTTTGTTTCCGCCGTATAGGTAAATATGTAAACGATATTTCCGTTCGGAACAAATGTCTGTTCTGAAACTATTTCAAGATCGTTAAATTTAGCTGGTGGATATAGAATGCGATATAGCGTACGATTACCTAGATTCGTATATGCTGATTTCATACTAGCCAAACTTGGACCTCCCTGGGATTTTGAAAGTGCCCGAACAGCAAATGCTTCAATAGTTTCACCATTGTGCAAAATATCTACACCTAGATTTATGCTTTCCCTTAATTGATCAGTATCATTTTCAAATGGAGCTGCAAGAATAAAAAAGATATTATCTTTCTCTATTTTAACATTCTGCCAGCTTTTTAGATACACTATTGAAAACTTATCAGTAAAATAAGTTGTAACGTTAGTTTGATTATCTACTACTTTACTTTCATAATTTATCTTGTTATAATCGTAGGGAACATTATCTGCTGCTTTACTAGGTTCCAGGTTATCACCTTGATTAAGAGTACTTGTTGTTCCTGCTTGAGTTGTACCTTGAGTGCATCCAAACAAAACTAGTGTAGAAAGAAAAAATAATAAAAAAAGAATATTTTTTGCCATAATATTTCATCCTGGAAATAATTATTTTACCTTCACTGCATAGCCGCCAGTAGTATTTATACCAGCAATCTTTGCAACTTCTGATCTTTCTGGATCAAGAACCAAAATCAGACCTGAATATTTGTCTGAAAGTTCTCCCTGGCATTTCGGACAGGTTTTTTCCGTATGAACTATGTAACGACAATTTTTGCACGCCTTCATTGAGTATCACCTTTACTTTTTATCCTCTTTTTTCTCCTTAGGCTTCTTTTCTGCCTTAACATCTGCTTTCTTTTCTACCTTGACTTCGACCTTTGGCTCTGCCTTGGCCACCTTCTTGGCTTTCTCGTCCAACCACTCATGTTTACCGAGTCCGTCTGGTCTCATCGTCAAACCAATCTTGGTTTCTGTAGTAGAACCTTTTAGACTTACAGTAGAAACTTTTATAATTGCGGTATCGCCCTTCTTTATCGATCGTTTCTCTGCCTTTGAACCAAGAGTTTTAGCTTTCTTATCATAGAAGAACTTTTCCTTGGAGATTTGCGAAACGTGAAGCAAACCTTGCAACGGACCAATAACTGCAAAGCCACCGAACTCTACGATTTCCTTTATCTCGCACTCATATACTTCATTAACCTGAGGCAAAAATGTCAATGCGTCAAATTGTACACCGTAATAAGCACCGCTATCCCCTGGGATAACAATACCGTTTCCGAGTACTTTTGGATTATCTACTGAAAGAATCAAGCCTATTTCTTTGAACATCCTTCTCTCAAAACGATCACGTAATATATGTAATAATGCATCTTCAACCTTGCTTCCGAACATTTCTGGTGGAAGTCTTATTTTATCATTAACTGTTTTTATGTAGTACATATTTTCAACCTTTTTGCGCTGTTGTAGCAGGTCACTTCGTGACAGCCATTAGAGAATTTGAAACTCCGTCGGTCGAACTTGCAATTATTGCAACCCGAATCTAGTTCTCGCGCTAGAAGAACATAATTATTATAGAAGGAAAGCTTTTTATTCGGTCGCCTTTATTCATTTTCCTATGTTCGAATTGATTAATACTGCCTTGGATGGCACATTTAGATTGATTGCGTTTCTTTTTAAGATTATAAGCTCCCCTGGAATTGTCCTGCACGAGTATGCACATCTCCGTTGTTGCCATCTTTTTGAAGTAAAGGTTTATGATTACAAATTACTAGACCTTTTCTCGTTTTCCTATGTCGGAGGATATGTGGAACATGAACAAGTTAATGATCCGTTCAAACAATTTGTTATTTCGTATGCCCCACTATTAGTAAATAGTGCAGCTACATTACTATTTGGTATAGTTTCTGTTTCGATACTTCCGATATCATCTATTGCTGCCAAAATTCTTTTCTGGCTTGCATTTTTCTTTGGTTTTCATGCTCTGCCAAGCTATGCTGATGCACGTGCTTTTCTAAATGTTTGTTTAGCGGGATTAAAAACATTTCAAATTTTTTCAATAATACTTTTTCCATTTGCCATAATTTGCGTAATATTCGCATTTGTAGGTCAGATACCAAAAATAAATGCTCTGCTAAGAATCAGTTATCCTATGATAATTTTGATTTTTTTCACTAATATTTCACAAGTTACTAGTATTTTATAAATTCTATAGAGTTTACAATAGAATTAAGAATTATTCAAGATATATTTAAACAATAATCTCGTTTCTGGTGTTTACTATGCATGTTCGTTCCCCAATAGTCGCAGTTCTAGGTCATGTTGACCACGGCAAAACGAGCCTTCTTGATTCCATACGAGGTTCCAACGTCGCAAAGAAAGAAGCGGGCGGAATAACCCAGATGATTGGTGCCAGTTATATCCTAAAAGAATCCATAGATGAACTTGCCAAAGCACTAAAAGGAAAGCTTAATTTCCCGCTTAAAATACCTGGGCTACTCTTCATAGATACACCTGGGCATGAAGCGTTTACCAATTTAAGAGAAAGAGGGGGAAGCATCGCAGATATAGCAATTCTAGTGGTAGATATACAGCAAGGTTTCCAACCGCAAACCATAGAAAGCATAAAAATTCTAAAACAGTTCAAAACACCATTCGTAATCGCTGCGAATAAAATAGATTTAGTAAATGGCTGGAAAAACCACGGAACTACAAGTTTTCTTGATAGCTTAACACTGCAGCCACCACACGTTATAGAAAAATTTGATGAAAAAATTTACAACCTGGTAGGAAAAATAAGCGAGTATGGATTCGACAGCGAAAGATTCGACAGAGTAACAGATTTCAGCAAGAATATTGCAATAATACCTGTGAGTGCAAAAACTAAAGAAGGTCTAAGCGAACTGCTTATGTTAATTGCTGGATTAAGTCAGAAATTCCTTGAAGGAACTTTGGAAATTGAAGATAGTGGAAAAGGAAAGGGCAGCATAATAGAGGTAAAAGAAGAGAAAGGAATGGGAACCACCATTGATGTTATTTTATACGATGGCGTGATAAAAAGAAATGATGAAATTGCATTTCTTACAGGAAATGGAGTAAGGAAAACTACCGTACGTGGATTACTTGAACCTAATTTTAATGGAAAAGATAAATTCAAAAACCTCGATGAAGTTGCTGCTGCTGCAGGTGTTAAAATTTATGCACCTGATCTTGAAGACGCTTTACCAGGTTCGCCAATAGTAGTTGTAGGTAATTTTGAAGAGGATAAGAAAGAGATAGAAGCACAATTCAAGAGCGTGATAATAGAAAATAATGATATGGCTGGAATAGTACTTCGGGCAGATAGTCTTGGCAGTGTTGAAGCAATAGTGAAATTATTAAGAGATGAAGAGATACCCATCAAAGAAGCTAGAGTAGGCAAAATAACTAAGAAAGATGTGTTGACTGCTCAAGCGGTTGCTACAGAAAATAGATATTTTGGTGCTGTCCTAGGATTCAATGTTAAAATACTCGATGAAGCAAGAGAAACTACTAGTGAAGGTGGAGTGCCAATTGTATGGAGCAACATAATTTACGATCTTGTTGATAAGTACAAAGCATGGGTAGATGAGGAAAAACAAAAAGAAAAAAAAGAAGCGATTGCAAAATTCCCCTGGCCTGGAAAGATTAAGTTGTTGCCTGGTTTTTGTTTCCGAGTTAGCAAACCTGCTGTGTTTGGCGTGCAGGTGATTGGCGGCAGAGTGAAAAAAGGATATAGACTAATGAATAGTGATGGCCAGTTTGTCGGTGAAATTCGTGGCATACAACATGAAAAAGAAGATGTCGATGAAGCAACGAAAGGAATGCAGGTTGCAGTTTCCTGTGATGGGATAACCTATGGAAAAGAAGCTGGTGAAGGAGACGTACTCTACGTTCACATGCTTGGAAATGATATGAAGAAATGGGAGAAGCAGATGAATCTACTTGATAACGATGAGAAACAACTTCTGGAAGAGATTAAGGCGAAGCTGAGGAAGTATTTCTAGTTTTGTTGGTAGAAGGTAGACAAGCTTGTCGCTCAGAGCGACAAGATGCCCACATTATTGTTGCTTTGCAACAATATGCATATTGCCCAACGCTTTGGGCAATCATGTTGTTCTGTAGAACAATTGGGGGCTAGATGGTAGAAAGTAGAACGACTGCTAGACGCAAGACCCAAGACTGGAAACAGAGTTATGCAATAGCCCGCTTCTTGGCTTCTGTGGGTTCTTTTTTGGTTAAAATAATATATTTGTCAAAACTAACATATCGTTCTTCGTTGGTCACAGTATTAAGAATGACAGTTTTTATCTCACGACGCAAGTTAGCATATTCTTTATTCCAACGATCGCTGTAACGGTCTGTAGACTTGCTTAACACTTCCAGATTCAATGCAGTTTCTCCACTCATTTGAATTTGTAATTGTTCATTTTGTCCAAATTTGTAATTAGGGTAGAATTGGGCTTCGTAAATCTTACTAAACTCAGGTAAAATATGGCTGAGCTGGGATAAGTTCACAATTCCAGTCTGTCCCTCGCTCTCCATGAATTTTCTCGTTCTCCCATCATATAGCAATGCAGAAATTGTAATCTTGAAACTCCAGTTATCGGTGGACGTAATCACAATCCTAAGACTGTCCTTAGAATTAGTCAACTCTTCCATGACTACTTTACGAGCATTCGAAAGATCAATCGAACTCCAATTCTTTACCGGTGTAACATCAGTGCCTGCCATGAATTGAATGTGTTGGCATGCATATATATATATATATAGTTAACGATTTTCATTTAGCGCGTAGTATCTCCTTGAAGTTTTGAAATTCAGAATGAAACGAAAGACTGCCGTTGGTTTCATATTGCCACAAAGATATCTTTGCCTAATGATTCCTTATGATTAGCCTAATGAAAACTAGCCTTAATCATTAGGTTATTCGTTAATAATCATTAGGTTCGTAAACTTAAAGTTGCCAAGTGTCAACTTCAGATAGTTGACAGATGTAAACCTCTTACTAATACATTTAGTCAGCATCCCGCAATTCAAACAATTCTCTCAGTTTCCCGGTATCAAGTTTTGCCAGAATGCTTTCACCAGAACCTATGATGGAATCAGCAAGCTCCTTCTTCCTATTAAGCATATCTTCTATTCGTTCTTCTATGGTTCCTTTAGTAGTTAACTTATAGACAAATACATTCTTGTTCTGGCCAATCCGATATGCTCTATCTGTTGCTTGATTTTCAACTGCTGGATTCCACCAGCGGTCAAAGTGGATTACGTTGACAGCCTTGGTTAGATTTAAACCTGTCCCCCCTGCTTTAAGCGACAGGAAAAAGATTTTAGGAATATCACTATCTTCCTGGAATTTTCTTACAAGTTCATCCCTTTGAGTTCGTCCAAGCTTTCCATGCAGATAAGAAAAATGTGCCCGCTCTCTTTCCAAATTGAATTCTTTTTTCATATTCTTATATAAGAGTTCAGCCATTTCAGTGTATTGAGAAAATACGAGCGCTGATTCCCCGTTTTCAATCATAGTGTCTAGTAATTCTCGTAATCGTTCTACCTTACCGGAACGTTCTCCTAGTTCAGCAGAATCCTTAAGGAAATTAGCGGGGTGATTACACACCTGTTTCAGTTTTGTTATGGCAGCGAATATCGCAATTTTACGTTTCGGTCCTTCTTCCGATTCTATTCTTTCGAGCATCGAATCGACAACTGCTTTATAGAGTGTCGCCTGCTCCGGAGTGAGCAAACACCACTCAGTAAACTCATTTTTATCAGGAAGGTCTGCAATGATACTCTTATCGCTTTTCAAACGTCGCAAAAGAAACGGACTTATGGCACCGCGCAATGCTTTTCTTCTACTATCATCAAAATCATTTTCAATAGGTAACGCAAATTTCTCCTTGAATTCTTCCCATGACAAAAGATAACCAGGATTAAGGAATTGCATTATCGACCATAATTCCGAAAGACGATTTTCAATCGGTGTTCCTGTGAGTGCAATACGTATTTTAGTGCGTATTTTTTTGATATACTGAGACTGCTTTGTGAAAGGATTTTTGATATTCTGTGCTTCATCCAAAACGACCATTCCCCATTCAAGAGAACCTAATTCTTCAACATCTCTCCAAGCAAGCGAATAGCTTGTTATTAGTATATCTGCCTTCGCAACTTCACGAGAAAATTCCACGCCGTCATGCCGTTCTGATCCATGGTGAACTAGCACCTGTAGTTTTGGCGCGAATCGTGAGAATTCATCAAGCCAATTACCAATAACCGAAGTAGGGCAAAGAATCAAAATTGGTCGCTTTCCCTGAGCTACCTGCCTGATACAATGTGCAATCACCTGCACAGTTTTTCCAAGTCCCATATCATCGGCAAGCAAAGCACCGAATCCTAGTTGTGTTAAAAAATCAAGCCAGCCCAACCCACGTTTCTGATATGGCCTAAGACTACCGCAAAAACCTTCTGGCTCATTGAGTGTGATAAATTTACTTGCTTCATTTTTGTTTCCATCTAATTGCATAACATCGAGCACTGAATCAAACTGTGAAAGGCCATTTTCATTCTTGGATAAAAAAACAGTTTCTATTCCGTCTCCTGCAGCCATCAGACTAAATTTGATAAAATCTGCAGGCGAACTAGCTTTTCCATCTTTTACGTTTTCAATCAATTCCATAACCCTAAGTGCATCCTCTGGATTTATTTCAACCCATTTATCTTTAACTTGTACAAGATGTGCCTTGCTTTTGGCTATTGCAGCAAATTCCTCAGGACGCATCTGAAGCCCACCGAGTGAAATCATAGGATCATATAATAGCATTTTCTGAGAATTGATGCCTCCCCCTTCAGTCATCAACGTATTTTTAAGAATAAAACTAACTCCGGGTTTTGTTACCCCATTACGTTTAATTTCTAAATTCTTTGGAATCTGCACTGCGAATCCTGCTTTCCTCAAAGTATATGCATCCTGCTTTAGGAATAGATATACGTCTTCAGTAGTAAGCTCGAGAATTCCATTCCTAAGATCAGAACCTGACGCAGTAAATCCGGAAACTTTTGATACTTCTATAAGTTTTTTTTCGGTGCAATTCTTAAGAATTGGATTCAACGATGCTGAAGCTTGATCCAGAGGATAAATAAGACTTGGATCTGTTCTTGCCTGCATGAAGAATTCCAGTTTCCAATTATTATTTTTTATTTCTGATTTCTTCTTCGACCCTAATTTTTTCTCTGTTTCTAACTCGTTATCTTTCTGAGTTTTAGGTGATGGCATACTGAGCCTAAAAAGTAAATTATAATCATCGGAAGAGTGAAACTGACTACTCACGCTATTAGTAACAGAAATGAAAGTTGAACGTTTTCGATTTGGATGATTATTTGACATTTAATTTGACCCTCTGATTTTATCAGAAATATGTTTCCCCTTATATTATACCAAGAGATATTTAATAGTATAATCAGCAAACGTTTTTTTCAATCAATATAATCGAGGATAATGTTAATTCAATAAATTTTGATATTCATATGTGTAATGAGATTATGCAGCCAATTGTGCAATAACACCATCGAAACCTTCTCCTTCTTTTACCCTTACTGCTGCAATACCTGCTTCCCTTGCAGGATGTATGTCGTGTCGTCTGCTGTCACCAACCATTAATCTAGGCTCTAGATGCTCCCTGATTAGAGCATAAGTATATTTTTCTTTTGGCATACCTAACCTAACAAGAGGAATAGGTGGATAAGATTCGCTTGCAAGATCATTGGTAACAATCATCGCATCAAATAAACTTGATAACTCTTTTTCTCCTTCAGAAGTCTTAACCTTTTTTCTCAGAAGATCCATTGCCTCACTATCGCGCCGGTCGCTGAATAATACTACAGAATAACCTGCTTTTTTCATTTCTTCGATGCATGCGATTGCCTGTGGAAAAACCTGTGAATTTTCCAACCTCTGATCCCAGTACTTCTGATATGCTTCTCTTGCAATGACACGTAGTTGTGCTATCACTTCACCACTCTTAATCTTTTCACGTGCCAATTCCATCAACATAAGATACATTCGCATTTCCATGTCTCTATATTGACCAAATTTCCAAAGCTCTTCTCTTGCTTCTCCGCGTGCTTTCTCATATGCAGCATTTATCTCTTCTGAAGTTGCACCAAGACCGAAAGAAGTTAACCTAAGAGTTACAAGTTCCATTGCTCCTTTCAACGCGTTTTCATGGATTTTATTTCCACCGCCTATTATAGTACCGTCCATATCGAACAGCACATATTTCCCCTGGTCTTTTGCCCAGCCAAAAGCCTGAGCTTGTGCCAATTTAGTGTACTCACTAGCATAAGCTCTTTTGAATGCAGATGATACGTCAACAGTAGTAACCTCAAAATTTTCATCCATAAAATTACAGCGCAATTTGGAACTCTCGCGCTTATTATTAGTATCCCACTGTGCACCAACAAACCAGGGCTTATCATCTGTGGGCAGCCAAAGATTTTTTCTTGCACCCACAGAGGATTG
>JAUSHJ010000012.1 GCA_030648615.1 Microcaldota archaeon
TAGAGTTGGCAGGCTTCCGAGATTTTAACTACGTTGCGAAACTACAGGGATGGTTTTTCAGAAAATAAAAAGATAAATAAAAAGAACGCGATTGTTGCAATGCAACAATGCGCAATTGACGCAGAAAGAGCGTCAATGCACATTATTTTCTGCGGAAAATAATTGCGCCCATAAATCGAACTTCGATTTATCGGAAAATTAAAAGGAAGACAATTACCTATCCTTGGTAACTATCTGTATACCTTCAGGAGTTCTGTTGACATTGCCAACTTTAACACCAACAAGTAACCGTACGCCTTTATTGGATGCAAGATCAACAAGCCTTTGCGTAATTATGCCATCAAAGACTATTGCTTCAATATCTTTTATTTCTTCAAGAGCTTTTATGACATCTCTCACGGCAATTTCCTTTACTCTTTCTTTTTTACTGTTATAGAATCTTGCACGCAGAGTATTGTTGAGTTCTTCAAGTTCCTTCAACAATCCATTGGAATCTAATTTAGCAACTATAGGTGCAATTGCTTCATCTTTCCTGATTTGTTGAATTTGCTTTTCGAATGTTTTTTCAGGTTCCTTGATACTTATGTCGAAATCAAGGTCTACTCCTCTTCGCTCCTGTCTTGGCTGAGGTTGGAAGTCCTCTTGCTCTCTTCGTTCAGGTTTTTTTGCTGTTACGAATTTTGGAGCTCCTTTTATTCCAGAAGAACGATCGGGACCCTGCTCGAAAGGTATTTTGCTTCTTATGCATTTTATTATTTCCTTTCTTGTGAGCTCTTCGACTTCTTTTCCGTCAGGTGCTCTTGTGATATAATCTATCTCAGCTCCACCCTGTACGAGTTCGTTGAGAATTATATCTCCGCCTCTGTCACCATCAAGGAATACAGTAACTTCCTTTTCCTTTGATAATTGAATTATCGTCTTGGTGATTTTTGCTCCTTGGATAGCAACTACGTTTGTGATATCATTTTTGAGGAGGTTTATTACATCTGCTCTTCCCTCTACAAATACCACATCATTGACCTTGTCTATTCCAGGTCCTGCTGGTAATTTGTCTGCACCATATTCGCCTATTTCTGCAGTTTTGACTTCGTCTCTTACCATGTCAGATATTTCTCTGCTTTCAGGAATTTCTGTTCTAAGAAGCCCTTTTAACAATCCTTTTGCTCTGTCTACGAGGACTTTTCTCTTGACGTTTCTAGTATCTTCTACTTTCTGAACGCTAATATTTGCTTCACATGGACCTACTCTATCAACTGTCTCAAGTGCAGCTGCGATTATGCAGGTCTCAACCATGTCAAGACTACTTGGTATTTTTATTACACCTATGGTTCTGCCATCTTTTCCGTTGAGATCTACTTCTATTCTTCCTATCCTACCATTTTTTTGAAGGTCTCTTAGATCTAATTCATCTCCGAGCAATCCTTCCGTTTGCCCGAATATTGCACCTACTACGTCTGGTTTTTCAACCAAACCGCCTATATCTACGTTAGCATATACTAAATATTTTACAGTATCAATGTATGTTTTTCCCATAAATTCTCATCTCCATTTATGTATCTCGAAAATTATGAATTTTCTCGATCCCATAACTTTTCATCTCCATTATTTTGTTAAATTTTGCCACTCTGTTTTATTTCCTCAAGAAATTTCAAATATTTCCTTTCTAAATCCTCGAAAAACCTAAGGTTCAACGTTCTTGCTATTTCTATTCTGGTTGTTCCGTCAATCGTTATGCTATAACGTTCGAGTTCTTCACCAGCACGCTTTGCAAGTTCATTGCCTCGTCTATCGAGGTCAGTTAATATCATCACTATTTTGACATTCCTTTCCATTACTTGTTCGCAACTTTGTTTTAGGTTTCCTGATATAGTATAGATATTTTCAGCGTTACAACCTAGAGCAATTAAAGCTTCCTTATCACGCTTTCCCTCTACGAAAACGATACTTTCTCGTATTCTTTGGAGAAGTTCCGCAATTCTGTTACTCGCTTCGGTTTCGGAGTATCTTCCAAATTTCTTCCTCATTTTTGGATACCTCTATGACCTTTCTTCTGCTTTTTTGTCCACGTATTAATAGTACTGGAGTATCAAGTAACTTTGCAAGGTTCTTTACCAATTCTGCATTTGCTTTACCGTTTTCAGGTTGTTCAGTAAGGTAGATTTTAATCTCCTCACCAGTAACCTTCACGTTAAATCGTTTTGCATTTGGGACTACGCGTACGTTAAGTTGCATTTTTCCACTCTGATACGGATATGTTCCGTACTGCTGGAATCAGACAAAATTAGTAGGATTTTAAGAGCTGCGCACTGTTGACCCGTGCTTCATTGTTTATAACTCCGCCTGCCATCCATGCGCAGCAGAGTTATTATGAACGCTAGGATTATTTAATCGCTGCCCTTTCTTCTATAAGGTCAACAACAGCCGGGAATATTCTCATTATGTCTCCTTCGCTTAGTATGCCAACGAGTTCGTTATTATCATTGACGACTGGTAATCTTTTAATTTTATTCTCTTTCAATGCTTTTGCAGCATTTTCAAGAGATGTATCTGGTTTCACCACTCTAAGCGGTTTTGACATAATGCTCTCGACTTTTGTTTTTGAAGGGTCTTTTCCCATTGCGATTATTTTGTGCACGATATCTCTTTCTGTTATTATGCCCTTAGCATGTTTTCCGCCTTTTTCTTGCACGATTATTATTGAGCCAATATCATGTTTTTTCATGATTACTGCTGCTTCGGTTACTAACATACCCAGGGGCATGACGACTACACTTTTAGTCATCAGGTCTCCTACTTTTATTTCTGATACCATAAACTTATTTAGCTAAGATAAGCTTTAAATAGGTTGGTAATATGTTTATTTTGAATATTTGTAGTTTATGAGTTGAGGTGGGTTGAAATGACATATAAGCCTAGAGTTTTACAGGTAGTTGGTAAGGACGGAAGAGGCGCATTCGATTCAACTACTCTGGCATCTAGGAGAAAACATTTGATTGATTGCAATGTTGTTGTGTTTATGAAAGACCGAAGTCATACTTCTGATAGCTGGACAGACGTAGTAACTGTAGCATTAGGTTATGCAAGAGAAAACTTATCTAGAAAGTGCAGATCATTACATATTCATTACACTAATGCCGTACCAACAAGCGTTCCATTAGACGTTGATATATCTAGACCCGATATTGCAGTTTTCATGTTTTACGGAAATGTTAAAACAGCAGTGCATCGATTAATTGGTGATCTGCGCAGACAAAATCCAAATATCTATGTAGTTATTGTCAGTGCTACACCTGAAGATGTAGAGAAAGGAAAAGCCGATTTAGTAGTAGATAAAACTGAATCTTTATCTGATGTAATTCCAGTACAATTATCTAAAATGCTTTGCAACGAACCAATTGGTGCCGGAGCAAGTACAAGGTGAAAATATGTTTGCCAGAAAAACAGTTTTACATGCAGATGATCGGATAGGTGGTAGTAGTTCTTCTGGAACAAAAGCACCATTGACGGAAGCTCCAATACGAAAAGTAAACCGAGTTCTCGTAGTTGATGATGATCATATTTGGCTGGGAATTTTAATTCGTGCTGTGAAAAGAACCGGAAGAGAATTTAGTGTTGCAGAAGATTTGGAAAGTGCACTTAAGCTTTTCGCAGAACAAAAATTCGATCTCGTAATAACTGATAGAGATAAAGGAGATATTCATTATGGCGATGCTATT
>JAUSHJ010000019.1 GCA_030648615.1 Microcaldota archaeon
TGGAGAGGATACGTTGGTTCCTATGTACCTGGAGAGAAAGGAAAACGAGCGGAAGATGTGGCCCAGGAAGCATTAAACGAATTACACGTTGGAAAAGATATTGAAGTGGACAAACATCTT
Source organism: Microcaldota archaeon (assembly GCA_030648615.1). Classification (GTDB taxonomy): domain Archaea; phylum Micrarchaeota; class Micrarchaeia; order Anstonellales; family Bilamarchaeaceae; genus JAUSHJ01. The sequence continues at coordinate 121 of JAUSHJ010000019.1, forward strand.
GCTGACCAATTATTACTATACGCAGCATTGACAGAAGGAAAAACAGAATATACTACAAGTGAGATAACCGAACACACGAAAACTAATGCAGAAATAATAATGAAATTTTTAAATAAAAAGATAGAATTAAGTGGGACAAAAATTTTAATTAGTTAAATTATTACTTCTGATTTTTCTCTATTGAAACTACTGCACCGTTTCTTGCCAGATTTACAGAATAAGAATAGTCACTTGAAGGTGAATCCCAAGATACTAACCAACCATCTGCTTGCTCAATAACGGTGGAAAATGCATTCTTATTTACAGCAAGATAAGTAGATATTTCCTGCGTTCCCTTGAGTGTATGAGATGCTATGATAGCTTCTTCAGGAAATGCTAAAACACAGGTTCCTTCTGTACAAACCTTACAATTTCTAGTGATATATTCTGGAGGTTGTGCAACAAAATTCTGTTCTGGATAATTATAATAGATGTGAGTTCTTTCGGGACATGCTGAATCTAAATTAGTAGTAACTTTGGATTTTATTTCGTAGTATATGTTAGCATCAGTATTAGATTTTTCAGTAGTAGCTATAATAGATACATCTGCACCAGAATATTTGTTTTTCAGATCTTCAGTAACAAATTTAGTTGCATCTGCCTTTTCGACATTTCGCTTTATGAAATCAATTAGTGCGACAAGAATGAGAATAAAAACTACTAATCCAAATATTAATCTTACTTCCCTTCGCATTTATATCCCAACTGTATACTCGGTTAATATTTATAAGACATTAGGAAATAGAATCGTGTTTATTGCTTTTCACTTTCTAATAGCATAATTGCTTCAGCAATATCATTATTCGACCTTTTTAATGCATCAACTGCTTTTTCTTTATTGCAACCTGTTTTTTCCATAATAAGAGTAAGATCATCTTCTTTTACGCCTTCTTCAAAAGAAACACTACCTGCAATTTGGTAAGATTTTTGTCCCTGCATAGTTACTTCTGTAACCTGAGGTGAAGAAACAATAAAATTACCATCTTCTGTCTCGATTACTACTCGCTTAGAATTAATCTGCTTAGACTGAATGCCCATTTGCTTCATGAGCTTTTCCATTTGCCGTGGATCCATGTTTGGCATCATATAAGTGTCTCCAGTTCAGAGTTTAGGGTCTTGAGCGGCTGCTGCTGTCGCGACTCACTTAAAACGAGGAAAGCGACTTGCTACAACTACTTAAAAGTTTCTTTTCTTTCGCTCTTCCTTATCTCGATACGCCTCAAAGCAGTTATCTGCTTCAACCTATTAAATAGTTTTGAGACGAGTCTTCCATAAAGTATTTCCTGCATGAGTGCATCATAATTAAATTCTGGTGAGAATTTCTTTACCTCTTCCACTAAAGCATTTCTGAGGCTTCTCTTTGTATTTTCACTAATCTTTCCTGCAGTAACAATTATGAATTTTAATCTGACAGATTCGTTATCTTTCGTAGGTGCATCTATAACACAGTGTAAAAGAGTTTTGCCCCTTCTTGCAAAAGTCCTTATGAATGAAGGAGCCACCTGATGAGATATAAATTTAGTATTAGCAACGTTACCCTTGACATCTATTACTCTAAAGAATAAAGTAGTAAACATTGCAGTTTGAGAACTAGAACCTAAAAGTTCCATAAGACTTACCTTGATTAATCTATTAACCAAAAGTTTGTCATCTGAAGCCACAATCTCACAGATTTCTTTATTATCGAACATCTGAGGTGCCTGAACAGTATACCATTTCTTGAGTTTCCATTTGTCAACTACTTTTCCTTTCTTCATTACCATCGAAAAATCACCATATAATATTACTTAACTAATAATGCAGCAGTTTCTGAATTATATTTCCATGATTGTGGCAGTCTACCACTTGCAGTATAATATTTAACAAGTCTATTTATCTTAGATTCTATGTGAAGCAATTTTACCTTATTATGAACATCTTTCTTTGAAGTCTTAAGGTGCCCCCTTAGTCTAACAGCTTTCTTAATCAGGTTAAGCATATCCTCTGGGTATTCTGGCAACACATTTTCTTTCTTCACAAATGCACTTAGTGACATTCCGAGAAAAGGTCTTATACTTGGAACTAAGAATTTGTCCCTAATTATGATACCAACTTTTGCAAGCGGCATACCTTCTTTCACTGACTTCACTATGAAATCCTGAACTTGTGCCTTGTCTGCATCAACCCACTTAGGAGTAACCTTTGCCTTCGGCGTTTTTGTGCCGGATTTTCCGTGTTTTCTTGAATGTAATCTTGCCATGTAATTAACACCTTATAAACGTCAATGCTACAACTAAGAGTAAAAATCATAGTTTATTAGACAATAAATACTCTGAAAGTAGTAATAGAGATTGATATCTATGGGAAAGTTTGTTTTTTAATCCTATGCTTTCAGCAAAGGTTTTACCATATCCTTCAGGAATGAATATTGAATCATAGCTAAAACCAGATTCACCTCGTGTATTTTCAGATATTCTACCTTCACACGAAGCTGAAAATGTCTTGATTGTTTTTCCATGCATAAATGCGATAGAAGTACTGAATCTCGCAACTCTATTTTTTTCATCTCCCATAAGTTTCAGGATGCCCCGACTGCCAAGTTTTTTCGCTGCCCATGCAGAGTAGGTACCTGGAAATCCGTTTAATGCATCTATAAAAAGGCCTGTATCTTCGACAAAAACAGATTTCTTTAATTGTGCATGGGCTACGCTTACAGATTCATTAGCAATTTCTTCAATACTATCAGAACGAATTTCATTATGCTTAAAAAGAAAATGTTCTACTGTAATGCCTCTCGTAGTAAGCATCTCCTTTGCTTCGTTGAATTTGTTAAGATTACTAGTTGCAAAATAGATTACCATGACATTTATTAATTGGAAGAAACTATTTAAACCTGGATAGTTAACTTAAATAATGGATGTTGATTACGATGAAAAAAGAAACCCCAATTATTGAGAAAAAGATTGACGAAAAAACTACGGTAACTACTCAAACTTCAGGAAAACCAGAAACTCCGATAACTAAAACACCTGAACAGCAAAAAAAAGATGAGACATATGCTGCCAACGTTAAGGAATTGGAACAAGCGTTTTTTGCTCTTAAGTTCTACCCTGTCGCAGTAAAAGAACAGGCAAAAGACGAAGCCAGAGAAAAAATAAAAAAGCATTACCATGAAGATGAGGAAACAGTAAGACAACTTGTGCTATACATGATCCATGAACACCTTTCCCAGGCAAGTGAACTAAAAACAATGTATAATTTTGAATTCTTTAAAGCTCGCATGCCAAATACTGATCCGGGACAACTGAGAATGAATGTATACAAGGCAATGTTCCACCATAACTTTTCTGTGGAAGGCATAATAGAACTTCTAAAACTACTTGGAGAACTTAACGGGGACGATGCTGCAAAATTATTAACTTATCATTTCTCATTTTATTCCTGCATTGAAGTTGAAGCAATGCACATGCTAAGAAACGCAGCAATAGAAGCTCTAGGAGAATCTAATTCAGAATATGCATTACATTGCCTTCTTAGGTACGCGCATTACACGGACAATGAAAGAATGTTGAATAGATATGCAGCTGCACTTAATAACTGGGGCAAAAAATTAGATACTTTGAAAATAACGCAAAAGGATAAGGATAGACTAAAGGCCAAATTACATGAGGTTATGACACTTGAGTTTGGGGATTCGCATTATGGTTAATTATATCTCAAGTGCGTATTTTACCTTAGGTCATTTCAAAATAGTAAATATCTGAACGCTAGATAGAAAGCCAAGACGATCATACATGCACAAAACTCAACTGCGTCTTGCACTGCTGGGGCTCTGTAAAAAATCCAGAAATAAATAATTTGAAATATCCTAACAACGGCACTCTTGCCAAAACTTTTCCTTTTACCTGCTGTGCTGGCACAGGATGATTACCCAATTGATTTGTGTAATCATAAATCTGAATGTCTAGAACAGGGTTATTATCTCCTCTTATTAAATAATATACTCCGTTCGGAGAAGTTATCTTAAAAAATGCACGATGAACTATATCCCCAGTGAGAGCAAATAGATCACCTTTCGAAGGCTGGTAAACTACCACATCGTTAGAAAAATTTGTTAAATAGTTTTTTTTATCAAAAGATATTCTTTCAACACATGGTTGAGAAAGATTGGCACCATTTATTTTTATTTGACAGGAACCATAGTAAAATTCCATCGGACCCCTAGTTTCTTTAAAAGCATAAGGATCAGAAACAAAAGATTTACATGCGGGATCACTATTGATATTGAAAGTACAATAAGAGTACATTGAACCCTTGACAGTTTTATTAAAATCGAATTTCTCGGATATTACTAAAACATCACCATTAAAAAAATCATTAAACTGTGATTGTGAAAAGGAAACTTCGTAGACGTTTGGTTCACTACCTTGAACAATTACAAAGTCACCACGCTGAAGATTTGGAAGCATACTGCATGATACCACTGCAGACAATGGAGAAGGAGTATGAAGTAAAAATGCGCTCCCATACCATATGAGCAATGCCAAGACAAGAGCAATAACGGTATCTACTATTTCATGCTTTACGCCATGATGCTTTACTCCTTCCTTAACTTCCAACCCAACAAATGCAAAAATTTCCAATGCAATAATTATGCCAATAATGGGATTTTGTAAAAGAAGATATATAACAAGAGTAAAAATCAATACTGCAATCTGAACATTGAATTTCCTTAACTCCTTCTGAATTTCCATGAAAAATCAGCTTACTTGATAGCGTCCTTGAATTTTGTTCGGAATGATGAGAGATCATCTTTTAATTCTTCAATAGCTTTAACTACAACATCAAGGGCATCTCCTTTCTTTGTTTTAACCAATATGGTTGGATTACTTACAGTTGGATGTTCTTGTTTATATGCTGCAAACTCAACGCTACTATCAGCGTTTAATTTTTCTACAATAAGTCTTGGTATGGTCTGGTCTACACCGATCATCTCAAATTCTACGGTTTTTTTATCATTTACTAATATGTTTACATCCATAAATATCCCACCATTTATCCTATAATTGTGCTAATTTTCTCGTTTCAACATGTTCGCATTTACTACAAATTAGTTTCCTATCATTTAAAACCATTGTGTTTCTACAACGCGAACAAAATGCTTTTATTACCCCATACTCTGGATAAGTAATTGTAAGTTCGACGTTTGGCAATACGGCATTGACCTTAGCTCGTATAACATCTCCTATTCTTATTTCATCTCTTATATTTTCTACAAAACCTTTTCTTATGTTAGAAACAGGTAAAACTGCTGAAATTTTTGACAGCATTCTTACTCCTTCTTTTTCCAATGGAGCGCAGTCAACAAATGCACGAGTATCCATCATCCCTTCAATAACTCCGATAAGTACGTCTCCTATAACAGGTTGCTCAATGGTTTTTGCTTTTCCTTTTACATGAACGGTATGACCATCGTAAGTTACATCACCATAGGCCGTAGCGTATATGTTATCATTCTGAGCAAAAGTATTCTTACCTGGAACGAATTCTTCACAACTTGCTACGTAATCTCCGGGAAATGCGATTTTTTTATCCATGAATATCACAATAATACTGGTAAATAGTTGAGGGTAGGGTAATGAATACATTACAAATAGTTTCTTCTAGCCTCGATCTTTCGGCTTCTAGCCTCTAACTCTGAAGGTAACTAACTCCTAATTGTCTGACAATTCAGACAATGGGCACAATTGTTTTCAACGGAAAACAATATGCATTGACACGATGATTCGTGTCAATAATTGACGCAGCTACATCAATGCATCAACAACTTTTATTGTTGATTGTATCTTGTCGCTCTGGGTAACAAGCTTGTCTAGCAACAAATATTATAAACCAAAACTTATTTAAGGATGCAACAAGGTAAGTTTTACTATGCAGCGACCATTACTATTACTCTGTATAGACAGAGACAATGATTTATACGAAAAAGCAAAGGTATCGTCTCCAGTCATAGGCAGGGAAAAAAACATAGATGCTGCAACAAAACTAGCTCTGGCTGACCCTGAAGACGCCGATGCTAATGCCATATTTTATTCTGTAAAAATGTACGATAAATTCAAAAAAGAAGGAAAAAATGTAGAGGTAGTAACCATTGCAGGCCATAAAAATTTAGGCTATGAAGCAGACAAGGAAATAAGTAAACAATTGGACAAGATAGTTCGAGAAACCAATGCTACCACTGCAGTACTCATAAGCGACGGAATGTCCGATGAAGAAATAATTCCCATCATAAAATCAAGAATAACTATTGAATCTACTAAAATAGTAATAGTCAAACAAGCAAAGGAACTGGAAAAAACATATTTTGTATTAATTGAGAAATTAAGAGATCCGCATTACGCAAGAATATTATTGGGCATACCAGCTATACTAATATTACTATTGTCAGCGGCCAGCTATTTCGGTTTTGGCTGGCAACCTGTTGGAATAATAGTAGGAATTTACCTTATACTAAAAGGATTTGGCATAAGCGAACAAATATGGAAAGTTATGAAAGATTTCAGATTTTCCATAGAAAAAACAAGTTGGATAAGTTACATAGGTGGATTCGCTCTACTAGTTATAGCAGTCATAATAGCATATCAGACTCACAATGATGCCAGCAAATTAGGGTTTACTGGTGAGAAACATATAGCATATATCATTCGCAGTGTGGTTGTACTCATACTTGTTTCAGTTTTACTTATAATTACTGGAAAAGTCATAGATGCACTTGCAGAAAAACAGAAATTTGCAATAACTAAATATTCTCTCTATGCTGTGGCAGCAACTCTTGCAGTTTTAGTATTGAAAGTAGGAAGTGATTGGGTACTTAACTATTTCCAGCCATACGTAAGTTTCGAAGATTTCCTGGTTACTCTTGTTGGAGCAGTTGTAATTGGATATATTAGCACTAGAATAATCAAAGATATTCGGGCAGAGACACTATCTAACATGAAATTAGAGGGTAAAGAAGTGATAAATGAGTATGGCAATTATGTTGGCAAGATAGTTGGTGTCAACGGTGCTGATGGGACACTTGTAATCCAAACTCTTTTTGATAAACGATTTTTTCTTCCGTTTAAATCAGTGAGCGGAGTAGGAGAAAACATAATTGTTAAAGGAAATGAATAGCTGTAGCAAGAAGCTTCGCTTCGATAATCTCCTAATTTCTAGCAATTCTATTGTTATTTCACAACTAGCGTAGCCTGAATATCCGGGTGTTCTGCTCTATCAAACTTGTAACTTAGCATTCTAAATTATAAAAAGTTCCGCTATTCTATTTTCAGTTTTCTGTATAGGTTGCTTACAACCAAATACAACTAAAATTATTGCCAAAACTAATAATACGAATATTTTTTTCGTATAAATCATTACCAAAATAAAATCATTTCATAATTTCACAAGTTTGTATTTCAAACGAAACGGATATCGTTTGATTCACCGGTTCTTTCGCTAAATCTATAGTCACACTTGAATCATCAGAAGATACAAAATGATCTCCGTTTGCGGAATAATATCCGTGAGCCATATACTTACTATCGCCTCGATATGTCGCACCTTTAAAACGCTGAGAATGATCGAATAAGATAGAGATATCATAGTCTAAGCCTAAACCAAGAGTCATCACATAGGGACTAAATCCTACATTAGAGAATTGAATTCCCATATCCATGGCAATTTGATCAGATTGATTAAATTCCACTGGAGGGACTATCCAGTATAAACCATCCGAACGACTTAAAAATGCAGTACCATCAGGCACAAATAGAAGTTTATTTGTAGTGTATGTGCCATCTGCATCAGTATAACTAAAAAAATCTTGCTGATCTGCAGATAAAGAATAGTATGAATGTGCAATTAGCTGATTAGGATTTTCAGGAAGTACGTAAGTTATAGTATCATGAACTCCTGAAGCAATTATTTCAACGTGATCACCAACTTCTAAATCACCTTTAGTAACTGTAAATTTAGAATCAAGAGGACTACCTTCAAAAGATATCGAATCTCCAGAATCATTCAATTGTGGCTGACCGGAGGCAACACTAGAAATTATAGCCAAACCGACAAAACGAAATGAAGTGCCGAAGTTAGACCACAGAAGATGGGGAGCTATATGCGTGGCAGATGTATCAACTTTAGCATCCTGAATAATCCAAATAGAGTTAGGTTCAACTGCAGTAACCAAAATTTTATCTTCAGACATTTTCACCCTAAATAAAAGTGATCTGGGATTATGATCGGTCGCATCAGCAGTTAGTCTTAAATTCAAAACTTCAGAATCGTTAAAATGCCAGGAATCGAGCACTTTTGAATCCTGAAGAGTTTCAAGTTTTACTTTTCTACCATCTAAAGTAGCTCTTATAGAATATGGTGTTTCTCCAAGCTTAACAACCTCACCAGGAGTTATAAAATCACTGAATACTAGCCCGGACGGATAGTATAATGAAATGGAACTATTATGATCATCTTTAGCTGGAATTAAAGAGAGAATGCCATAGGTTGTTGCTCCGATTGTAATGGATGCTGATTTGTGCAATAATGTAGGTTCAATTCCTTCTTCAGTTGATGCAATATAAACTACATGATCAATATGTGTCTGTAAGCTATATTCTTCAGGAGCACTTGATACACTAAGTTGAGTTAGATTGGTCTGATTTTCCCCTATAACAAGCAAATGTTGAGTACCTGAATCTACACCATCTAAGGAGAATGGAGGTTTTGAAAATTCCGAAATTTTTTCAGCTCCGAAATCAGCAGAAATATTTGCACGCGATTCGGTTGCAAAACGTAAAAGCATAGTACCGGAGGCAGCAGAAAAATCGTTCATTGGTTGTTTTAAAGGATAATTTCCAGTTCCCTCTATTTTAGCAAGAGTACATGAAAACTCCGGATCGGCAGGTGAACTACTACCGGTATTACCGCTACTATTATTACCGCTACCATTGCCGGAAATATCTCCGGAACTGTTTTTTGATAATGAGTCACTGCCACATCCATAGGTAGATAAAAGAGGAACTGCTATCGCAAGAGCAACATGGAGGCATTTCTGAACTGTCGGAAAATTAGATAGGTAACCTGCTTTATATAATTTTTGCATTGCAACTTATTACGCTGAGAAAATTTTTAAACTAGCACTTATTAACTATAAACAATAATCGACATCAATTTTCTTAAAAACCATTATAAAGTCATGATAATCTGCCTGACAATTACTGCAATTATCGCAGTAATAGAATTTAGATTAGATTTGAATTCCCCGCCATTACTTAGTTTATTTATAGGTAATGCAAGCAGATTCTTGATTGAGAAAATAGAATAATTGATTGTAGAAACATTCTAGAAATCAAATTCATTTCCAGAACCTTTCCAGAATGTTTAAAAAACCTTTGAATCATTTTCTAATTATGATTATCCCTACTTCCGAAGGAGAAACTACAGAATTCAAAGAATCTTCTGCCGATCTTAATTCCATACTAGAATCAGCATGCGCATTTTCTAACACCAACGGAGGCACAGTTTATATCGGAGTACACGATAATGGTTTAGTTACAGGTATTTCCATTGGTAAGAAAACTTTAGAAGAACTTGCTGGTTTCATATCACAGAATACCTCCCCAAAAATTTATCCGGAGATAAAAATCGAAATTATTAATGATAAACAAATAATTCTTCTAATAGTTGAGACCGGGTCTGATAAGCCATATCTTGCCAAGGGAACTGGTTTCAAACGAGTTGGAAGAACAAATATAAAAATGGACATTTATCAATTGGAAAAATATATACTAAAAAAACATACAGATAAATTAAATTTTGATCAGATAGTTTCTGATGGCACCATAGAAGATGTCGATCATTTTATTATTGCGCGGTTTATAGAGAAGGCAAAAATTTTACGATCTCAGATATTCTCATCTACCAAGCCGTTTTCAATACTTTCCAATCTTCGTCTTATCTCCAACAAAAAGCTCCTCAATGGTGCCATCTTATGTTTCGGAAAAAATCCAACTCCGTTTTTTCCTCAGGCAACCCTTCGTGCTGCTGTTTTTAGAAACCAAACGATAATACACCATCAGCTTATTGAGGGAAATATATTTGATGTGATTGATAAAACTCAGGATTTTGTAATGTCCAACATCAAAAGAAGCTACATTATCAAAGGCACTCAGAGAGAAGATGTATTCGAATACCCCCCGGAAGCCGTTCGTGAAGGAATCGTCAATGCGATAATACATCGTGACTATTTTAGCAACGCTTCCTGTTATCTTTCAATTTATGAAGACCGTATTGAAATACGCAATCCAGGTCTTTTGGCTGATGATCTCCGGATTGCCGACCTTAAACGACCCGGGCATATTTCCATTCCAAGAAATAAATTATTGGCTCATGTTGCCCATCTTTTTGGATACATAGAAAAATGGGGCACCGGAACAACAAAAATCGTGAATCTTTGTAGGGCAACCGGTATGAAAGATCCCCTTTTCCAGGAGTTCTCAGGTCATTTTTCGCTCACACTATTTAATTCCAAAATAGAATTTTCCACAAGACAAAAAAAAGCATTTTCTTTCCTTACGACAAAAAGATCTTCATTAAACTATGCAAAATACTTCAAGATAACCCAACGAAGTGCTATTTCAGATCTTTCTGAACTTATATCATTGGGATTAGTTGATAAGCTCGGAAAAGGAAAAAATACGCAGTATATAATAAAAAATTGATTGTAGAAACATTCTAGAAATCAAATTCATTTCCAGAACCTTTCCAGAATGAACAACCCGAAGATATTACAAATTATACGTGAGAGTTTACGATAGAATAAAAAGAAAAAAAAGAAAAAATTACTAGCACTTCTTTGTTAGAAGCACCAAACCTTTAGCTGCAAATACTACTGCAAAGAACCATGCTACTAGTTTGATATCGACTAAATAACCAGCTGCAAATAACACTAAAACGACTGCCATCAATAATTTTACTACTCCTTTGTATTTCTTTTTATTTGGATCACACATTGATGGACCACAGGAACTAGGACTAGGAGCACAACAACTTCCACTTGCAGATGCACAAACGCATTCTACTTTTCCACAACCTGGACAAACATCTTCTTTTTGTACTTTTTTAGCCATTACTATCACCAAGAGGATAAAGAAGGATAAACTTTAAATTAGTTAGTCTCTACGATTATATACACGATTATTCGTAAACACAAACATTTATATATAGTATTAACCATAAAACATTACTAATTACGATATTACTTAAACTAAGTAGAGGTGGATGTGAACAAGTTCACAGCATCGTCAAATAAAATTTGAGGTGGATTCATGGTAGTAGCAACTGTCGATCGTTTAAGAAATTTAAAAGATGGAGCAAAAAGAGATATTGGAGAAATGAGGGCTGACGTTACAACTAGGTTAGCTAATATAAGAGGCGCATTGGAAGGGATTAATACCAGAAACAACTATACTTTAGTTTCCAAATCTGAAGCTGAAGGAGCAATAACAACTGCAAGACAAAAAGTAATACAGAGTTCTGCTGGCGTATATGCAACTACTGGAGCAGATAGTGTACTGCAAGCATTATATGACGCAGCAACAGAGACAGTAGGTTGTGAACCTATCCTATTTGAAATGCTTGCTACATCCGGTGTAGATTTGAAACCTTTGTTAGAAGCATTAAATAAAACTATGAAAACACTAAGAGATTCACCTGCAATGGTTAGGGAACTGGCTAGCATAGCAAGCAAAGAAGTAACAGAAGCTGAAGAAGAAGGATTAATGTTAAATGCAAAAGTTGCAGCACTGGATAAGTATGCGGCAAGACTGCAGGCAAAACTCGCAGAGTTAGGCGGTGCAGAAAAACAATTTGAAAGTGTAGCTGCTGAAATAAACGACATACTCAAACGAGTTGAAAATCTCGAGAGTATG
>JAUSHJ010000054.1 GCA_030648615.1 Microcaldota archaeon
CTTTGCCCTTCGGCCCTAATGAAACCACAGCCTTTAGGCTGTGGTGGCCGAATGGGCAAATCATTGTAAGCGATGTGGAGAGGAAATCAAATCTGGAGATGATTACATAGTGGAAGGTAAGTTTCCAGGAGTTTTTACTTATCTCTCAAAAGGAATGACCCATGCTGGTTCCTTTTATCATAAGAAATGTTTTATTGGGAAGAAGAAATGAAAGTAGCTATTTTTCTGTAAATATCGGATAGCTCGAATTTTAGTCTATCCGATATTCTTCTTACCTCGTTAGCAATAAAAAATAGTATCGGATAGGTTGTTTTCTGGGTTATCCGATATTGTCATTATAACTGATAAAACATGGGTTTATAAATACTTCCAACTGTAATATACTTACTAAGAAGAAAAAACATGAGGTGTTATTTATGAGTGCTCAAATAGTTCAAGCTAATCTAGTTCAAGCTAATCTCAAAGCAAGGTATGAAAGAACAACTGATCCAAAGAGGATGATGACTCACGCAGCACTTAACGAAGCCATTCGTCGTGATTGGAAAAATGTCAAAGAATTCTTACCTGCTAGAACTGCAACTTCTATAAGATACGAGAAAGGTGCAACCAAGGCAGTAGCTTGGGACGAAGGCGGACAAGAAGCAAAAATAGATTTGCCTCTTAACGATGGCTGGTATATACCAGATGGAAATCCATTTGCTATTCCTAATGGCAAATCAAGTAATCGTGATGATTCAAATGCTCGTTACCTTTTGCGTGATCAAGTTGGAGAAGTTAGCTGCTCTGTTGGTTGTAGTTTTTTCAAAGATAGCAAACGTAGTTTTGTCAATGTAGATGGTGGATACTGGGATGAGGGGGTGGCGTTGATTGGTGGTTCAAAAGAACAAGACCTCTTAGTAAAAGGAGTTACTCTTGAGGCGTTTAGAATTTTGGTCGGGGATGCTAATGCAAGCTTAAGTGACCTTGCTCAAACAGTAAGTCCTGAAAAGCTGGGAGCATTGACAAGACTGATCCAAGCGTTGAAACTTGAGTAGAACAAATTTCAAAACGTTAGAAATAAGTTAGAACTAAACTCAGGCTAAAACCCAAATATCCCTTTCTTCTTTCCTTCAGTTTCAAATTCTTTCAAAAGTTCTTTTTGTTTTCCGCTAAGATTTTTAGGAACGTTTACAATCACTCGTACAAGTTCATCGCCTTTCCTTCCATTGTGAACATTGGGCAAACCTTCCCCTCTGAGTCTAAAAGTAGTATGTGACTGAGTGCCGGAAGGAATATGCAGTTTTGCATTGCCAAACAAAGTTGGTACTTCTACTTCTTCACCTAGAGCCGCATGAGCAAAACTTATTTCCTTGGTAATTAGTAAATCATTATTATTTCTCTCAAAAACATTATGTTCTTTCACATGAATTGTTACGTATAAACTGCCATTACCATTTCTCCCTTCTTCACCCGCATTTTGCATTCTAAGTTGCATCTCATGTTCCACACCTGCAGGGATACTTATTTTCAGTTCCTCTTTCTTTTTTACTTTTCCTTTTCCATTGCATTCTCTACAAGGTTTTTCTATGGTTGTTCCTTGGCCATGGCATTTATCGCATGCTCCAGTTGTAACAAATTGCATTGCACCCATTCTTCTTGCATATTGTACTTGTCCTCTGCCATTGCATTGCTGGCACTTTTTAACTCCGCTTGCATTTTCAGCACCGCTTCCACGGCAGTCTTTGCATAATTTAGTGTGATTAATATGAATCTCTTTTGTAGTTCCTCTAGCTACTTCTTCCAGAGTTAGCTCTATTTCTGTTTGCAAATCTGCACCAATATCTCCGCGTTTTCTTCTGCCACCAAAAATATCCCCGAAAGGATTTCCCATGCCACCAAAACTTTCAAAAAGGTCACCGAAATCTTCAAAATTAGCTCCTCTAAAAATATCTTCAGTATTATACTGCTGGTTAAATCCTTCATGGCCATACTGGTCGTATGTTTTTCTTTTCTGTTCATCACTTAGTGCTGCATAGGCTTCGCTAATCTCCTTGAATTTTTCAGCATTACCTCCCTTATCAGGGTGATGCTCCATAGCTAATTTTCTATAAGCTTTTTTTATTTCATCAGGAGTGGATGTTTTGGTGACACCTAATAGGTCATAATAATCTTTTTTTGTAGTCATTTAGTTCTAGCCTCTAATTTCTACCTTTTACCAACCGTTCTACCATCTAGCTTCTACCAATAATTACCGATACATGTTGTTGTTTGATTTTTTCTTCATCATCTCTCTCCAGATGTTATGAACTGAACTAGGCCAATCTTCAATTGCTGTACTGTAGCGGTTTGTAAAATCACTGCCGTAATGTTCGTAGTTTCTTGGGTTATACTCAATTATTTTTTGCGGTTTTTCTTTCCCGGATAATACTGCATATGCTTCAGAAATCTCTTTGAATTTTTTCTCTGCATCAGGATTTTTATTTCTGTCAGGATGGAAATCCATCGCTAATTTTCTATAGGCCTTTTTTATCTGTTCTTGCGTGGCATCTTTTGAAACACCTAGAACTTCATGGTAATCTTTTTTTGTTGGCATAATCATATTCCTTAAATGTGCTTTTTAATTACATCAGCCACTTCATCTAAATTGCTTTCCTTATAATTACTGTTTGGCCATACTCTCATTCCATCCCCAGTATATCTAGGAATTACATGCATGTGATAATGAAATACTGACTGTCCAGCTTCTTTTCTGTTTGCATTTAAGAGATTGATGCCAGCTGCTCCTAGCGACTTTAAAATTCCAGTAGAAACTTTCTTTGCTACTTTTAATATTTCTTCAGCACTCTTATCATCAAGCTCGAAAATATCTGTAGCATGTTTCTTAGGTATCACTAATGTATGTCCACGTGCAACTGGTTTTATGTCGAGGAAAGCAAGCACATGCTCGTCTTCATAGACAATTTTCCCAGGAATTTCCTTATTCACAATTTTACAGAAGATGCAGTCAGTCATGGTTTCACGTTAGTTTTTTCGTCTTTATTACTATTATTAGTTTTTCTTTTCCTCATCTTTTTTATCATTTTCTTTCTTATCGTCCTTTTTATCCTCAGTCTTTTCGTAGTCTGCATTTACGACTTTTTCGTCTCCAGGTTTTTGCTCTCCAGCTTGGCCAGCGTTAGCACCGCTTTGCTCATATATATAGCTGCCAACTTCCTGAAGAACTTTTTTGAGGTTTTCACTTTCAGTATGTATCTTTGCAGTATCTTCGCTAGGAAGCACTTCCTTGACTTTTTTCATTGCTGCATCTAGCTTATCAGTTTGCTCTTTTCCAAGTTTCTCGGCTAATTCACTCATAGTTTTTTCAGCAGTATAAACTAGAGACTCCGCCTCATTTTTAGCCTGGGCAAGTTCGAATATTTTTTTATCCTCTTCTGCAAATTTTTCAGCATCTTTCATTTTATTTTCAATTTCTGACTTATCCATTTTCTGAGGTGCAGTGATTCTCATTTTATGCTCTTTTCCAGTGCCAAGATCTTTTGCAGACACGTGTAATATTCCGTTTGCATCTATATCATAAGTCACTTCAATCTGAGGTACTCCACGAGGTGCTGCAGGTATTCCCATCAAAGTGAATTTCCCAAGGCTTACATTGTCCTTGGACATTGCTCTTTCACCTTGCAATATGTGAATGTCTACAGCAGTTTGCATATCTGCTGCCGTACTAAACACTTGCATTTTCTTTGCAGGTATTGTAGTGTTTCTTTCTATTAATTTTGTGAATATATTTCCCATGGTTTCAAGACCTAGTGAAAGCGGTGTTACGTCCAAGAGCAAAATGTCCTTTACTTCTCCTGCAAGTACGCCTGCCTGGATTGCTGCACCCATGGCAACACATTCCATCGGGTCTACTCCACGTTCTACTTTCTTACCTACGAGATCCTCAACGAATTTCTGTACCATTGGCATTCTGGTTGGTCCGCCTACCATAATTATCTTATCTATGCTAGATTGTGAAAGTTTAGCATCTTTCATCGCCTGTTCAACAGGACCTCTGCACTTTTCAATCACAGGTCTTATCAAATCTTCAAGTTTTGCTCGAGTCAAATTATACTTGAAATGTTTAGGTTGTCCACCTGCACTGGTTAAGAACGGTAAGTTAATCTCACTTGATACTGTAGTAGAAAGCTCTATTTTAGCTTTTTCTGCAGCTTCCTTTATTCTCATTAATCCCTGGTCATCCTTACTAATATCTGTGCCACTTTCTTTTCTGAACTGATCTACGAGAAATTCAGTGACTATCCTGTCCATGTCAGTTCCGCCTAGTTGTGTATCACCGCTCGTTGACTTTACTTCGAATACGCCACCACCGAAATCCATGATTGTTACGTCTAGTGTTCCTCCACCCAGATCGAAAACAAGTATTTTCATTTCTTTGGTTACTTTGTCTAATCCATATGCTAAACAAGCAGCCGTAGGTTCGTTTACTAGACGTACGACTTCGAGACCTGCTATTTCACCGGCATCTTTTGTTGCTTGCCTCTGGTTATCGTTGAAATAAGCTGGTACTGTGATGACTGCTTTAGTTATAGGTTCGCCTAAAAATGATTCTGCATCTTTCTTGATTTTCTGAAGCAAGAATGCGCTTAACTCTTGTGGTCTATAGTCCTTGCCAAATACACTGTACTTGTAATCCGTTCCCATTTTTCTTTTGAACGCACTTAGCGTACCTTCTGGGTTTGCAACTGCCTGTCTTCTTGCAGGTTCACCTAGTAATCTCTGTCCATCCTTTGTAATCGCAACATAACTTGGGAATGCCTTTCCGTATTGTGTAATTCCTTCTGCACTTGGAATAATTACCGGTCTTCCACCTTCCAAAACTGATGCTGCACTGTTGGACGTGCCGAGATCTATACCTATAATTTTTGCCATTCTAATACACCTCTATTTTTTTAACTCGCAATTCCAGTCACTACTGGTTGCTCAAGCATTCTTTTCATTTTTAAATATGTTTTCAATTCCTGTTCATTCTGGATTTCTATTTTATTTTTCAATGTGATATTGTTCATTTTTTATCACCTGTTGCTTTATTTGCTATTGCAGAGCTAACTATCCCTTTACTAACTGAAACCATCGCATGTCTAAGCACTACTCCTTTGTAGTAATATCCTTTCTTCAGTACTGAAGTTATCGTGCCTTCAGGCTTGTTGCTATCCTCGTGCCTTATAGCTTCATGTTTATACGGGTCGAATTTTTCCACATTTTTCATTTCTTCGATACCTTCATTTTTCAATAGTGAAATGAGGTTTGCGTAAAACATTTCAATTCCTTTAGTGTGCTCGTCTTTCTTTCCTTTGATATGGACGAGTGCAAGTTCAAGTTCATCTACTAATTCCAGTAGTTTTATCATGAAACTAGCATTTCCTCGTTGTGCAATTTCTTCTTTTTCTCTTACAACCCTTTTTTTGTAGTTTTCGAATTCTGCTTGTAATCGTTTAAGGTGATTTTCTAGTTCTGTTTTTTCTTCTTGCTGTGTTGGTAGCTCTTCAGTAACGTTTTCAACAATTTCAGGAATTTCTTGTTCGTCAGTCATTTGTTTCTACCTTAGTTTGGTTCTTTTAACGTTTTGTTAATTATTTTAACAAATTATTAAATAATACGAAATCTTTTTAAATATATCGTTACTTGTTTAATATATATGGCAACCCAAAGGATACTTGTTATATTTCTTCAGAGGCCTCAACAAGAAAGTACTGTCGATGAAGATATTGCTTGGATCTGTAAAGCTTTAGGATTTGCAGACGATGAACATGATTTGGCTACATTTATATTTAAGAGTATCATAGATGCTTCGAAGAACGATGAAGGTATAACGAGCAAGGAAATTGCAGACCAGACAAAAGTAACTCAGGCTGCAATAATCTATCATCTTAATTCTTTTATACGAACTGGTTTAGTAGTCAAGGACGGAAGAAATTACAAATTGCGAGCTTCTACTCTGGACGAATCTTTCGAGGAGCTTCAAGTAGATTTGACAAACAGGATAGATAAAATGAGGGCTGTTGCTCAACGGATTGATGGGCAAGTTTAGTTGCTGGTAGAAGCTAGAGGCTTGAGGCTAGAAGCCTGAATCTGGAGGCAAGAATACTATCTTGTTACCTTATTTAGGTAGATTTTTAAGTGCAAACGAATCAATAAATAATATGTCCATGGGCAACTCTGAACAAGCAATTAAGAAAATTATTTTGCCATCTGTTCTATTTCTTTTCATACTTCTAGCTGGTTGCACAAACAAAATAATTGATGGGTTATCTAATTTTACAATTGATACTATAGGAGAGAACTCTTCAACGAATGTAGAAATCGGAGACATCCAACTTTGTGCAGACATTAATTATGAAGGAGGGTGTGAAACATTTACTGCAAATGCTCCAGATTTGAGGAACAATCCAATAGGAAACGACAAAGTTTCTTCAATAATCGTTCCAGATGGTAATGTCGCGTCCCTATTTGAAAATATAAATTATGAGGGAGCCTGCGAAACATTCACAGCAAATAATCCTGATTTGCGTAACAATCTAATAGGAAATGATTGTGTTTCATCTATTGTGGTTGGATTAGCATGTCCAGCGGGCAGTGAAGGTAAGTCAGGTAAGCAAGGATGCGGCTCAGGCGGAAATACTGTAGACTGGAGAACAACTCATTATTACGTAAACTGCGGACAGTGTACTGATGGCTCTCCATTTGCAAGAACTTATCCAGATAAAAGCGCAAATTCGTATTCACTGTGCTATGATGACTATCTTACTTGTGTAAATAATGGCTGTGGAAGGATACTAGATAATTGCAGGTAATTTATACATTCTCTAATTTTGTTATAAGAAAGACATATAAATGGTTATATACATAATCGAAAGGTATGCGTACGTCTAGAATAGTTAATCGAAACTCTTTTTTAAGAACTGCCAAAGTTATTACTGTAGCCTTGGCATTTGCGTTACCAATGATCGCAGGCATAAGAACTACAAGAGCACAGAATAATGAGCCAGATTTTGTTGATCCGGGACCAAAGCAAGTTGGCGGTAGCATAGGTAATAATTATACATTAGTTGTAGACGGAAATCTACATTCCATAAGATTTAATACTTATTTCGTTGGAAATGGTAGCATAGGTAAACAAGGTTATCTTTACCCAGCAAATACGGTAGTTAAAATGGATGAAAATATGGATGGCGTGCTAACTCCAGCAGAATTAGAAAAAGGTACAACAGACGAATGTGGATTTTGTGCTGTAGAAGCTAAAAAACTTTTACAAGAACATCCTAACGGAGTTAAAGCATTGCCAATTGATGATGCATTAAAAGTTATCGCACAAAAACGTGAACTTAAAGATACTGGTGGAAACGTAATTAAGATAATTCAAGCAGATGAGCTGCAAGAATCAGATTACTCAGTAGCTTTTCAAGCTATAGCTGCAGAAGACCGAGCACCATCTGAAAACGATAAGCCAGACGAAATATATGATATACTAAGTGGTCCATCTACTTCTATATCTCCATACCAAATAATGGACATGAATTCACTAACTTTTGTAGGTTTGAATATTGCTTGGGATGATTTTACTAAATATACTGGAGAATCTTATTATCAAGATATTCTTGCAGTTATTGGAGCCAGAGTAAGAGTTTATAGTCCTTTCTTTGTTCTTGCAGAATATACGTATGCAGATTATTCACTTATTTATCGTCCAATTTCAAGTCAATTGGTAGATGTTGAGATACGTAGAAAAAATCTTGAACTTGGTGCTGGTATAGTAGAAGATACGTTTGCAGGAACTTTCTATGGTCATGCAACTACTGGACCAAGTTGGCGTACAAATTCTACTAATTTTTATCGAAATAGATTTACTCATGATGAATTGAAAGGAACAAGCACTCCTTTGCTATTAGATGCTTCATTTGCGGGAGGATATAACGCTAAATTTGGTGCATTATGCCTAGAAGGATCAACAAATGCTCTTCGTCCGATAAGGGCACTAGGTCGTGTTAATATTCCATGGAGTTTTTCAGGAGAAATACCAACTGTAGTTGCAGGTAATGTTACCTCTTATTTGAGATTGCCCGTTCAAGGTTTTCCAGAAGAAGCATATTCTCCCAAAGGTACCTCACAAGTAGCATATATTGATCTTATAACTCCAATTCCAGGGTTGCAATGGTATTCTAATTCCTTAGGTCTCTACCTAGATGGTCGTGGTGGATTCACTAGTTTTTCAGTTCCAGGTAGTGATCAAACAAAATCAGTTGGTGCTGCTGGGCTTAGGCTTATTTCCGGTTTAGGTAATTTAGGTATTCTCTATGATTTCGCCTCTAAAACAGGAGTAATAACTCTTTCTTTTTCGGGTTCTAATGCCCTTTCATGTGATAATTTGCCAATTGCAGTAGGTGGAGCTGCAGAATCATTATTACTTCTAAACGAACCTCTTACTGATGAAACTAACTCTCTAAATTTACGTGGTGCTTATCTTAAAAAACAGTAAAGGAATTTTCTGAATATAGTTATTGGAATTATCTCTAGTTCTTCTGGTCTAAACCGATACCTATTTATTTCCTTTTCCACGTATTTCTACTAATCCAATATAACTTCTAAGGTGATACTTCTATGGAAAAAAACGACAAGCGAGCAACATTTCTCAAAAGAACTAGGGAAAGCGTTAAAGTTGCAATTAAAAGTAGAGATATGCTTCTTGCATCAGTCATTAGAACTACTGTCGATATAGATAAAGTATCAAATCTTTTGAGTGAACGTCTCGAGGAATGGTATGGCATATATTTTCCAGAAGTAATATTTGATGAAAAAGAAAAATATCCAGAATTCATAATCATGTTCGATAAGAAAAATATCGATAAAAAAGAGCTTGCACAATTGGTTGGTCAAAAAAGAACTGATGAAATTGTAGCAAAAGCAGAGAGAAGCCTTGGTACTGATTTAAGTGATGAAGATCTATCAGAAATTAAAGCATTTGCAGTAAGGTTATTAGATTTGTACAAAGCAAGGGAACGTTATACAACTTATTTAGGTAAGTTAGGTCAGGAGATTTGTCCTAACATGGTTGCAGTTGCCGGTACTGAAGTAGCAGCAAAGCTCATTTCACATGTGGGTTCTCTTCATAGATTAGCTGTATTGCCTGCTAGTACTATCCAAGTGCTAGGTGCTGAAACCGCATTGTTTAAACATTTAAAAAATAAGAGAATCGATCCACCAAAACACGGTATAATATTTCAGAATGTAAAGATATCTAGTTCTCCTAAATCCGTAAGAGGTAAAATTGCAAGATTATTGGCTAATAAACTATCTCTTGCAGCAAAGGCTGATGCATTTACAAAGACTAACATGACTGAAAAATTAAAGGCAGATGTTGAAGCAAGATACAAGGAAATAATGCAGCAATACGAGAAAGGGAAATCGAAAAATAAGAGTAAAAATGAAGACGAACAGTAAAGTATAAAAGCATGAGTGTAGCAAAAGTCACTTATGCAGATTAGTATACGCGAAATGTCCAGAGATAATGCCATCGAGGCGTTTAAAATTATAAGAAAAGTTTTTCCTAATTCTGATGTGCGTATAAATTATAATGATGTAGTGCTGTTTGCAGAGAAAAATGGTAAGCCCATAGGGTTCATTCATTTTGCAGAATTAAAAGATAAAATATCTCTCAAGGGCATAGGGGTAGATAACAATAGGAGGGGTTTAGGTGTAGGTACAAAGCTGATGAAAGAAGCAGTGAAACTATTTGAGTCTAAATGCAAACCTATTTATCTCAAGGTTCAGGCAGATAATCCAGCAGTTAATCTTTATTCTAAATATGGTTTTACTCTCCAAACATTTGGGAGTATTTATACTTTGGTAAAAAGAACTAATAATTGATACGTAAATTGTATTTCATAGAGAACATTTATTGCTATTTTTGTCTTTTATGGAATACAAATTATATTTACACTCATCTATTCTTTGAATTTTTCACCTGGCAGTATATCCCAAATCATTCTAAACCAAGTTCTATATGCATCAGCCAGTCCCTTGCTTACAATGACGAATTGAGTTATATCATCATCTAATTTTCCTATGTTCAATCCAGTAAATGTAACTACATAATCACCAAATACATCTATTGCTGAAGTTGTAGAGTACTCTTTTGGAAGTAATTTATAAAAAAATTCAGATTGTTTTAGTACATACGGCATTTTTTCTTTCATTTCGTAATCAAATAAATGGTAATGTTTTAGTCTCTTTTTCTTCGATTCCTGCATGAATTTTATTCTATAATTAGCTAATCGCTCATCAAACCATCCGCCTTTTGCACCTATGAAATATCCATCTTTCCCTACGTCTAGAATATCCTGCATATAATTTCTAAATCCTCTAATGCCTTTGTACACATACGCCTGTTCTTTTGCTACTGCAGTAACAAATTTGCTCTGTAGGTCAGGTAGAATTTTCCCCAGTCTTTTCTCCTTTTCTGCTACAATATCCATTAATCTAGAGGGATTTATTGCACGATAATGTTTTTTTCCTTCTATTATTACTTCTGTTACTAGCCCCTTTTCAACCAGCTTTGCAATACTGTCATAAATATTTCTTCTATGCACCTTTGAGCGTACTGCGATCAGGTCTATGTGAGCGTGTTCCAGGCCAAGTAGCGATTCATACACTTTGGATTCGTTGGTGCTTAAGCCTACTTCTCTTAGTATGTCTTCGTGTGTCATGTTATCTATGGTGATAACTATCACCACCATTCTTTAAATATAAGCTTGTCGTAGTCTATGTTACAAGTTGAATAGATGAAACTGCTCAGAAAACAAAAAGGTGATGATTTATGAGTGCTCAAAGAACTGTTAGCGTAAGTTCTGGAAACTTAGTTGTGATTCGAGATAAATTTATGCACAGGATCCCAAAGTCAGATGGATTATTGCTCAGGTATCGAGCTTCTAAATGCCAAGAAGGCAAAGATGAGGTAAATCAAGTAGCAAATGAAATTGCACGTGCATTCATTGACTCTTTTATGAAGAGCGGATCTTATGAAGAAGCTGCACGAATTGCAAAGAAATACGGGTTTAAAGAAGAAATGAAAAAAGCAGCTGAAATCTATCTTGGACAACGTTTGGGTAATGTAATATTTCGCAGAACCACACGATTTACAGCACTTACAGGTGAAGATAGAAAAAAATTAGAAGGTAAGACGACACGAAGCGAAATAAGGGCGGCAGTAGCAGATTTGATGCTGGATACCTATAGTAAAGATGATTTGAAAGAGATTGAAGTGATTAGAGCGAATTGTGTAGTTTATGAATTAAACTTTGAAGAACAGGCATTCAAGGCACTTAAAGGAGTTACAGCAAATGCTGCCGGACCGGAATTCGATTTTCTTGAGGCTGGCAGAGTATTAGGTTTGAATCGGTGCCAACTATTTAAGATTGCTAAAGAAGTTCACGACGAAGTTAAAGAGACAGATGTTACAACCAGATACCGTATTGCTGTAAACCTGGGATTAGTTAAACAGATGCAAGCCGCAAGAATAGAATTGATTGCCTCGTTGATTCGTGATTATGGTACTACAGATCGCTGTTGTGGGTGGGAAGAATTAGATGATGAAGGGAAAAAACGAGCAAAATTGAAAGGTTTTGAACTTTATCTTAGGGGCAATGCTTTGCATGGTACTGCACGCCTTGCTGTTGAACTTGGCATTGATAAGCCTATTGAAACTCGAATGGTGCTCGATGCTTTTTTTGAACTTATAAGAATCAATCCAAAGCAGGCAGAAAACATTCATGCTCACGTATGGAACTACCAGCTTCCATCGGAAGTAAAAACATGGGCCGGAGAGTTATCCGAACGCATCAGAGAAGAGATACTTTCAGTTTGGTTAAGCGAAAGAGCATACTTCGGTTCCCATGCAAGATGCCTTGCTAGTCTGTTAGGTTGGGAACATGAGAAAACTGTATTAGAGACTATAGCAAGCGAGCTTAGAGCATCAGAAAAAGAATTATTTGAAGTACAAGGTGATCAACAATGAAAAACATTAGCACGTATCCCGCAAATACTTTAAGGGTTCTTCAAAAAAACAAAGAAGTATGTGGAGAAGCATTTAGATTGATATGTTCAGATGATGCCAGAAGGGAGGGATTTTTTAGAAGAGTAGGACCACTAACTGAGAAATCTCATTTTTTAAGAGAAGTGCAGAAATCCTGCGAAATAACTACGGACGGAGTTAATCTACAATTAAATGGAGGATGGTTAGTTATTTACAATAACTTATTTTCTATTCGAGTATCTATATTTTTGGGGTTCTCTGATCCAGTAGCAATATCTGATAGTTGTCTATTTCCAATTCAATTAGAAGGGCTACGATTAGAGGATGAATTAGTAAGAAAATATATATTTTTTTTAAGACCAAAAACATGTAATTTTGGTGATTACCTAGAAGCACGTTCTGGAGTATGGGAAGCTGAATCAGTTTCTCATTGGAAAGCTGTAGTAGCCAATGGTATGTTAGATCCATTTGTTTCAGTATCACATGAAATCGAATCTTATAGTGGGTTAAATAGTGAACCAACTAGATTTATTCAAGAAGTTTATGGTGTTATTTTTAGATTTTACAAAGGCAATAATTACGAAATGGCAAGAATCGCACTTAATCTACTAGCAGAATTCGAAGCAATGCTGGATTCAGCAATAAAACATTTTGAAGGAAAAACGAGTGCTGTGTAATTATGATTACTTATACTAAGCCAATTTTTAACGGGATTGAAATTAAAAGAGTGAATCCAAGAGACTTTGATATCTATCGTAAAAACTGGGATCATCACGGGACATTAATATTCAAAGGTGCAACTCTAGAGCTAGAAGACGGAACAACTAGAAACATAATGAAAATTAATCCTGATTGGAGAGGTATTTCGTTTTTGGGAGTACCAATTTTATTGGATTTATTGAATCATTACTACGGAATCACTATCAGAGCTATCCCATATTTTGAATTACAGCTACTATCACCTTGTCTTTCATCAGGATTTTTAGGATCACTTCATATGTCATCTAGTATTATCGCATATAATGATCCTGACAAAGAATTGGGTGAAAAAATTATTGTTATTGAACCAAAAACCTGTTGCGGTCGTACTAGTGATTGTAGTACTTGTGCATTTAGAGCGAGGAAAGCAATTTTTGAAGTTCCAAAACCATTCAGATCAATGAAAAATGTTGCGTTGGTTGTTAAGGAACTAAGATTATCAGATATTATAACTTCCAATCCAGATTTGCTAAATATGGTGACAGAAGAAATTTCTGAGCAATGGAAAATATTTGGTTTGACTACAATTGATGAAATGTATTCCCCTAGTCTCATTCCTAATCTTCTTGAGGCAATAAAAAAGGCACTATTAAAAAATATAAATAAACTATTGTTAAGGGTTCCAGAAGATAGAGTTATTGTTGTGCCTGATTTTCCTAAAGTATCTGGTCACTCTCTCGTTATACATGAGGAATCAGGTGTTCCACACGAAAGGACTAATCTTTCTTATGGTGATCTAATATGGTCTAGAGATGGTTACTCATTAGAAAGAACAACTTCTGGTATATTTCCATTAATTTTGACTGCTTCTGATCGTTATCGTATGAATGCATCTTATAATAATCTGTTAAATTTTTTTCAACATGCAGAACTACCGCTTTTAGTTGAAATCAGTGATCAAGATCTTGAAAAAATGGGAACTAAATTTGTTGAACCTGGAAGATCAGATTGAAAGCCAGGATTAACTTAATTTAGATTGGTTTAAAATCTTTTTCAAACACATATTTATTTCTAATCTTAGTAGTGAAATTAGAAGATTCACAGTTGGGGCCGTGGGCTAACCTGGCAGACTGTCGGCCTTGGGCGTCGGTGATCCCAGTTCAAATCTGGGCGACCCCACTTTTATTTATTAAATTGGGGGTGCAATTATTTTCTGCGAAAAATAATGCATTGTCGGCAGTGTCAAAAATGCCGACAAGTATTGACGCGTATAGCGTCAATGCACATTGACAACACTCTAATTGGTTGTCAATTGTGAATTTACCATTGGGTAAATCTGAACCCCACTTTTTACTGTCTCCAGTTTTGAGTTTTTAATTTCGATTTCAGGGTTTTGATTCAGTAGTCATAGCACTAGTGGGTTTAATTACCTCTTCCACATGCTTAACCAATTCTTCTTCAGAAATAAATACATACTTAGCTTTTTGGAATCTTTCGTAGAAACTTCGTTTCTCAACTAGTTCTGAAGGATGAGAGAATATATGTTCTAATCCAGTATACATTCCATACCAACCTGCAGGAGTTAGTAATATGCTTAGTAGTTTGGTCATCAAGCCCTGTGAATCATATATAAAAATATCCAGTGAAAGAAGGGCAAATCCTACGATAAAATATGTTATTCCCATTGTTTTTAGTTTTTTTAATTGATTATCCATATCTTTTATTTTAATAAGGAAATAGTGATTAAGTCTTTTTTTGATAAGTCCTTCTGTTTTCATATCTCTAAGTTTAGCTGGCAAAGTAAATCTGATTTCTATCTCTCCTTTGTCAGTTTCTATGTAACGTCTTTGTATTTCTTTTAGGAAATCTTCCGATAATAATCTTTTCGCGTAGGGAGAAGGGTCAAAGTCAGAGAATATATCATCATATTCATCCAATGATATCTGAATAGAATTAAGTAGCGTTGAGACTTTCGGTTCTTCTATTATTTTTTTTATTTCTTCTGATATTCTTGTGTCTGCCATGACTCTATATAAAATCTTAAGATTAAAAAATCTAAGGATTCTATAAAATCTCTATTTGTTAAAAATATTTGATAGCCCTCGGAGGTATTTGAAACCTCGGCCTCTTGTTTTTTCGATTATATACGAAACAAGCGCTCTACCAGGCTGAGCTACGAAGGCATTTTGACATATGTTTTAGCATGCAAAATGGCCGCGCTAGTCTCTAATATTTATTAGGGACGCGCTTCCAGTCGCTTTCCTCCTCCTTTTAGTCGGAGTCGCGACAGCAGATTCTTAACTATGAACAATTTAAAAAAACGCTGGAGAGAGGAATCTCATCTGAGTATATACTCTTGGTCGATAGCCTTCCTAATCTAAGATAGTTCTTAGAGACGGAATTCCAGACGCTTCGCGTCAGCCGACTAAGTATATGCTCATGGCTTTCCCGATTGTTCGAATGTTTTCGAACAATGGGCACAGTGTCGCATTGCGACAATTGTGTGGACAACCGTTTTGCCGTAAGCTTAACAAATGTCAAAACGGTGATTTGAACCTCTAATCCACAAGGGACCGGTTTTCGAGAATCGCCCATCTTAATAAGATGTCCAGCGCACTACCGGGCAACACAAGTCCAGAGTCTTCAGTTCCCGATTGTTCGATGTTTCGAACAATGGGCATATTGTTGTATTGAACAACAATAATGTCCAGTCTAGAGCCTCGTTTATCCTAGACTCAAGACCTCAAGACACAAGACTCATTATGCGACTCCAGCTATTATCTATGTTATGCTACGTATTTTATTGTTTTACTTTCCAATATAATTAGGTGTTTCAATGATCGTCCTCAATTTAAAGTCCTACGAGAAGAGTTTTCAGAAGGCATTATACTTCGTAGATATCGTAAGTGAAGTGGTAGAAGAGACGGGTGCACGGATAGTAGTATGTCCACCATCATTGTTTCTGAAAGATGCCGCTGAACGTTACAGCGAGATATTTGCTCAGCACGTTGACGCTACTAGTTTTGGTTCTCACACTGGTTGGTTGCCAGCAGAAGCGCTTAAGTTAATCAAGGTTAAGGGTTCGTTAGTAAATCACTCAGAACACAAATTAAAATTTGAAGATGTTAGGGCAATCGTTGATCTTCTACACAAGAATATGCTTGAAAGTATGGTTTGTGCTGCAGACGTTGCAGAAGCTGAGAAGATTGCACATCTGTCACCTACTTATATCGCAGTCGAGCCACCAGAATTAATAGGAAGTGGCAAGAGCGTTTCAAAGGAAAAACCTGAATTAGTAAGCAACAGTGTAAAGAAAATTAAATCTGTTAATGATAAAGTTTCTATTCTTTGTGGTGCGGGCGTAAGCAATAAACGTGACGTTGAGAAGGCACTTCAATTGGGTACGGACGGTGTTTTACTAGCCAGTGCATTTGTCAATTCTGTAGATCCAAAGAAGTTTTTACAGGAACTTGTTAGTGCGTTTTAGTTACCATTTAGATTAATTTTTAAACACTTGTTTCTATAATTAATTTATGGCACTTACTCCAGCACAGCAGTTGCGCAAAGAGCAATTACTTGTAAAGAAAGAATTAGGTGATCTTGGTAAGTGGGTAGCCGCCAGAATTAAGTTTCCAGTGTTTGTTGAAGGAATGGCTTATACCTTAAGATCAAAGACAAAACCACCAGAATTGGCAAATGAAACCGATGTTCAACAGATACGTGTTATGTTGCTCAGCAATTCTTCTCGTCGTACTCGTGCAAGTCCAGATATTCTTGATATTTTTTATGCACATCAAACTCCACCATCTATGGAGTTACCAGTTGCTGGTCTTTCATATGCAAATCCAGGAAGTGTAATCGAGTCTCTTGACGCCTATGTAACATCTTCAATTTTAGGTGTAGATTTAGTAAAATTTGAAATTTCACGAACAGGTAAAGTTTCTTTCATGTTGCGATTTTTATCTGACTTTTCGGATACGTCTTTGCCATTTATGTATGTGTTACAAATGAGATTAGAACTTTCTAAAGTAGTTTTTCAAATAGGAGCGGAAACAAAATATTTTGATCTGACAGCTGTGAACGACGCATTGGTTGCGTGTGAACCTGGTGGAATGTAATTCAGTTAATTCCAGGTGAAGAGGTAGTATTGTTGGATTTGTTTTTTCCAAGAAAAAATAAATGCGTCCGCCGGGGAAATCGGTTTCCTGTTCTCAGTTTTGAGTCTTGGAAACTTTCGAACCCGGGTCATTAGCTTGGAAGGCTAAGATCCTTATGGTCACGTGTATTGTGATTACCACTAGACTACAGACGCTTAAAACTAGCAATTTATCTTTGTTTGTATACTTTTTAATAACTTTGCGAAACTCGAAAAGAGAAGAAAATATAAAATAAGAAAACAAAAAAGGAAAAACTAGATCAGATTCAGGCTTTTTGCAATCAATATGGCACCAAACATAAAAAAATGAAACATTTAAAATAAACATTTTGTTTATTATGTTATGTTGGAATCTATTGTCCAAAGATTGTTGTTTATGGTTACAAGTCAAACCGATAGGATTAAAAATATTCTAATCTTTTAGTATTGTATGGCGATTTTCACAAAATGGGGCTGGATAAAGAAAAATTGGTCATATGTCCTGGAAGAAGCCGATAAATTGAGTCTTGTTTTTGTCGGAGGAACCAGCCTCAATCTTGTCATGTTTGACGAATATCGTGCATCCGAGGATATCGATCTTTATAACCCAGATTCAAAAGGAATTGACAATCCAAATAGCAGAAGCGAAGAAGACCTGGTAAAAAAATTGTCCGTTGCTCTATCTAACAAGGGTTTTGAAATTAAAAAAGTCGAAGAAAGACTATTCTACATTGGTCCGAATATAAAGGTAGAAATTTTTAACGATGGAACAGCCTTTGAAAAAATAGAAAAAGTAAACCTTAATGGTATCATGGTGCCTATTTTTGACATGAAGACATACGCAAAAATGAAATTAGCAGCTCTCTTATGCAGGCGTTTCTATGATTCGAGGGATCTTGTTGATGTTTTTATGCTCCATACGAAAGGCAATATCAAGCTATCTTTTCCAATTAGAGAATGTGAAATTATCGAGAAATTTTTAGAAGAGCGGATTGAAGATATAAAAAATACTAAACGTGAGCATCTCCTTTTGTTTCAGGACGCGCAACAGATAGACGTGCTTCCATATGCTGAATTTGAA
Organism: Microcaldota archaeon; assembly: GCA_030648615.1. Taxonomy (GTDB): domain Archaea; phylum Micrarchaeota; class Micrarchaeia; order Anstonellales; family Bilamarchaeaceae; genus JAUSHJ01. The sequence goes on from JAUSHJ010000054.1 coordinate 17,980, forward strand.
AAATTTAAGAGGTGGTTGGTTGACTGGTTATCAAGATTTTGTTAAGAGATTCCGTACTGGCACATTTGTATCTTCAAAGAATATTTCTGCCAAGTATGATTTTGTAAAGGCACTGGCTTCACTCTATATTTTTCCATGTTTTTTTAAGGGCATATATTACATACCAACGATGCGTGAACGTAATGGTCATTTCGTAGAGAAACCATCAGATTTTTTCCGTAATCTTTTCGATTTTGCATATGGGAGAAATCAATGGTACTGGTCATTGAGCAGTGCGGCTCGTTATTACGGAACTGAGTGGAGCTCGACAAAAATTATCGAACTTGTGACACCTTTGGAATCAAAAATAGTTAATATATCTTCCAGGATAGATTCTTTGGAGAAACGGAGATCTTATAGATCCAGGGTGCTTTCAAGGATTTTTTCTTCTTTAGAAATCAATATGGTGATCATCCATAAAGGAAAGAAAGATTTTCTGAAATGTGTGAAAATAGATGGTGAGATCGGTCCGGTGGCAACACGAGAGAGATTCATGGAAGATGTCTCATTTTTCTTATCCAAGACAAGAATAATATCCCTCAGACGATTATATAAAAAATATCTAGCAGGTATGCTATCTGAAGTTAGGGAGTCAAAATGAAGTTCATACTGGAAAACGTGGTTGAGGGATTTTTATCCATCTGACTAAAATATTCAAAATAACATTTTGTTTAAAAGTACATATGCTAATCCAACTTCTTTGTGAATATCAGTAAAAATAGAAAAATAAAAAGAGAAAAGAAAGAAATCAAATAAGGTTCAAGCTTTTAGCAACTATCAATGCACCGAATACAAGTGAAACCATGTTAGTCACTTTTATCAATGCATTAAGGCTTGGGCCAGCAGTATCTTTTAACGGATCGCCCACCGTATCTCCTACAATTGCTGCCTTGTGAGCAACACTGCCCTTGCCGCCATGTACTCCTGTTTCTATTAGTTTTTTTGCATTATCCCAAGCTGCGCCTGCTGTAGTCATGAATATAGCAAGCATTAATCCACTCGCAATTATACCTACCAGCAAACCAGCTAGAGCAAGAACACCAAACAAGTAACCGACAATTAATGGTGTAAGTACTGCAAGTAAACCCGGAACCATAAGTTCGCGGAGTGCGGTAGCAGTGCTAATGTCTACACATTTTGCGTAGTCAGCTTTTGCTTTACCTTCCATCAATCCTTTGATTTCTCGGAATTGCCTTCTTACTTCCTCTACGATCTCGAATGCTGCTCTACCAACTGCAGTCATGAGCATGCTCGAGAATAAGAATGGTAACATCGCACCTATGAAAAGGCCAATGGTCACTCTTGGGTCAAGTACATTAATCACTGCGAGTTTAGCTTCTTCAGCAAATGCAACGAATAGTGCTAGAGCACCAAGTGCAGCACCTGCAATCGCATATCCTTTTGTAGTTGCCTTAGTAGTGTTGCCAACTGCATCTAATTCATCGGTGACTTCACGAACTTTCTGAGGCAAACCACTCATCTCAGCAATTCCGCCTGCATTGTCTGTAATTGGTCCGTAGGCATCTATTGCTATTACAATGCCACTTAACGAAAGCATCGATGCTGCAGCCAATGCAATCCCATATATGCCAGCTAGTTTGAATGATATTGCAATTGCCACTACTATTAGTAATACTGGTAATGCTGTGCTTTGCATTCCTACTGCTAAACCTTGTATTAAGTTAGTTCCTGCACCAGTCTTTGACTTGTCTGCTATTTCTTTTACAGGTGAGTACTCTTTGCCTGTATAATATTCTGTTATTGCAAATATCAATGCGGTGACTAATACGCCTACCACTACTGATAGTAGCAATGCCATACTTTGAATATTTATTACATTGAAAAGATATACATACGTTAGTCCAATAGTTACTATTGCTGATACACCTATTCCTTTGTAGAATGCCTTCATGATGCTCTTGTCTTTTCCTACTGTTACGAAGAATGATCCCACTATGCCCGCAAGCACACCTATAGACGCAATTGCAAGTGGCAATTGAGATAATAATCCTTTATCGAATCCGAGGAGTGCTGCTCCGGTAGTTCCAAGTAACATTGCTGCAATCACTGTGACTACGAAGCTTTCGAATACATCTGCAGCCATTCCTGCACAATCGCCAACGTTATCACCAACATTGTCTGCAATGACTGCTGGATTTCTTGGATCATCTTCTGGTATTCCTGCTTCGATTTTACCTACTAAATCAGCACCTACATCTGCTGCCTTGGTGTATATTCCTCCACCAACTCTGGCAAATAAACTGATTAGTGAAGCACCGAAACCATAGCCAATCATTGGTGCCAAGTTGCCATCAAATAAGTAATATAGTGCGCTAAGGCCAATAAGTCCAAGACCTACGAGTGCCATGCCAGTTACACTTCCACCTTTGAACGCCAAAGAGAGAGCACCTTTCATGCCGTTTTTGGCTTCCTCAGCTACTCGAAGATTGCTGCGTACGCTTACTTGCATACCTATGTAACCTGCTAATGCAGATGAGAACACACCTACGAGAAAAGCAAGTGAACTGTTCATACCTATTACAAAGTAAATAACTGCGAATAGAATTACAACTAAAGGTGCAAGTGTTTTATATTGTCTAGTTAGGAATGCATTTGCACCTTCCTGGATTGCGCTTGAAATTTCCTGCATTTTTTGATTTCCTTTCGAAGATTTTAGTATAACATACGAAAGCCATGCTGCGTAGAGTAATGCTATCACTCCTACGATAAAGGCTAATAATACAACTTCTACCATAAAACTTTCACCTCAAATTATATTTGACGGCTTGGTGTTAAACGCAAACCTCTAGTTTGATATATAAAAATAAATAACTTTCAGAATTAGAGTTGAATATGTTTATAAACATTTTGACAAGATGATAACTGCCTAGGCATAGTGCATTAGGCTAGAAATAGTTACATTGATTGCTTCGGAACAGGAGTTACAAAATTCACTGGCTGGTTTTACCAATCTTCTGACAAAATCAGTAAAATTATCAACTCCTTGCATTGTACAATTTGTTGTTTTGCAATGTTCTTCGGAACTTTTTCTGAATATGTGACCAATTTCATGAGCAATTGCAATTTTTATTGCATTTTCTCTTTCTTCACCGCTCAATTCAATATTTATTCTTGCTAAAGATACCAGAGCGCCACGGTTAAACATACTAACCCCGACCCGTCTTTCATCAACGTCATTCACTAATTGAACTAAAGGTGCATTAGTTATACCTATTCCAAATATGTCTTTTCTGTGCAAGCTTAATAGTTCGCCTAGTGTAATTTTAAAATTCGTTTCAGTCACTCTTATTCCTTTTGTATTATCTACGGCTCTTAGAAGAAAAGGCCCTGCCTTTACGCCTTTAATTACCTCTTCCGAGACTTTAACAGATTCGCATAGAACTCCTGCTCTTTCAAAATGTTTTAAACCAGAAGCAGCAGCACGAAGAGTAGATTGATCTAGGGAAACCGGACAAATCAGTCTAATTCGTGGTTGTCGCATGTTATATATTATAGCTGAACATGTATATATACATTTCTATTGTCAAATATTTGCATTCCTTATTGCTATGAGGTCCTCAGTTATTTCTATAATGTCTATTAAGTATTCATCAATCCTCATAAGTCTTTCAACTATGAACTTCTTATCTGGAGATTTTTTGTTTATCTCCTGGATTTTGTTTCTATAATTGTCTATTCTAGTTAGTGTAGAATCAGAATTACTCAGATTTACGAGATTATTGAATACTTCTACATATAATTCTTTCAATTCGTTTACCAGTTCAAGTAATTGCTTGTCTTTTGTCGGGTAAGCTGCAATAGCATAGGGCTGTTCTATGTGGTCTGATATTCTTTCCATGGTCTTTATTGCCAGTGCCTTACAGACACCTACAGCAAGTTTTGTTGGTCGAGTGTTTATCACTCTCAATCCCAGAATGTAAAGTCTGTCTATCTCCTGCTCTCTTCTTGCTGCTTCTTTTTGAAGGTCTTTTTCTCCGTTCAAGGATCTAATGAATAATGTGAATAAAGTTAGGCTTACAGAATGCATTCTTACTAATATCTCATCTATGGTAAATTTGTTGTCATGAGAAAGGACTCCAAGAATGCCCTGGTCTTCGGTTTCTTCCAATACTTCTATTCCGCTTAATTTTGTTCTTGCTTCTTCGCAGATAATTGCTGCATTGGTGCCCCTAATTATTATCTTCTGATGGCCTGCTAGGTAAGCAGCAATTACTTTCTGGAGTGTCCTTTCGATGTTATTATTAGAATGTATGACTGCAGTACTATCCTTCTTCTCTTTTTTTACTGTCAATGTAAGTGAACCGTCTTCGTTTACCTGCATGGATGCTTCGGTGCCCCTTTCTATGTTGTTAGCGTCAGCCCACTTTTTTGGTAGTGATATTATATAAGTAGATTCTCCTGTTTTTTGGATTCTTCGATATTCTTTCATAATATCTTCCTCCCATAATGTTTCTATCTATCTTTGATAAAATCTATATAGATTTTTAGTAATGTATATTTTAATGTAGCAAACATTTATAAATAAATCAACGGTTAACAATAACATACAAGAAAGAAGAAAGATGAAAAAAATAAAACGAGGTTGAATGAAAATGCCAGCAGCACCAAGAATGACCGCAGCGATTTTAGACATGGGAGAATCTAGAACTTTAGCTTCAAAGGCAAGATACTGCAAAGCAGGAGCAGGAATAGCAATAATGGCAAAGCAAGCAAAACTAGCGCCAGAAGGAATAAACCGATTAAATTAAATCTAGTTTTTAGTTAAAGTTTCAATATTTATTAAAGTTCCAATAATACTCATTTTTTATAATCATCATCTCATTACCCTACTATTCTAATTCGATGATCGCTAAGCCTCTAGGAGGTTCTCACGAGGTTCGATATTCATGACTGAGCACCAGTGACTTGCCATTGCCAAGCGTGTGAGGATTAGATAACATTTCTTTGATTTAATTAGGCTAGCTATTAGATTAGGATTCTCGCAACTCCTTAATTTTTGCTGTAATTATGGGGATGCACCTCGCACAAAAATCTCGTCTGGATTTTATAAATTGTTCATAAAAATTACGAAGATTTTCCATAATGCAAGAAGTATCTTCACAATGTCCGCTAACCCCGAAAACATGCCCAAGTTCGTGCTTAACTACTGATTCTAAGGCAAGTGATTTTAATGCAATATCATCCATTTCGTGTACATACGTCGAAATTAAAGCTCCAAACGAAGTTGAAATGCCGTGACTCACCTCTAGCGAAGTATCACTATATATAATTACAGCATCAGTTAATCCGAGCCCGATCAAATGAGTTTTAGCACGTCTATGGCTTCTCAATTCTCTAAAGCTTGGAGTAAAATTTTCTCCCCTAACCAAAATTAGTCCAGTTGAAGATACTGCACTTAACAGGAACTCACCACCTCTGATATCATCAACGGTAGTACGACTCACTACTGCTTCTTCACAGGTTACTCCGTACGCTTTAAATCTGTCAACTCCTCTACGTGCGCCATCGATAATTGGTTTGATCGCTGATTCTGAATGTATAATCCTGACTCTGATTTCTTTCATATTTTTTAATGTGATAAAAAGTATATAAAAAACTATGTTTAATATGTTGTCAGAAGGACTTTAATTATAGGACAAGTAATACTATCGGATGCATACTAATGGCCTCCTGAGTTCTAAACTATGATGGTAAGGTTGAACAGTATGCATCCTTCTACTGTTTGTCTACAGTATGGAGTTTTCAGTTATGCACTCCGAATCATGAGGCCGATATTCTGAATCCTGATATAATTAGTCTATTCCTCTTCAGTCATTTTCTTCTTAATCATTGCAATCTCTTCATGCAATTCTCGATTCCTTTTTAGAGGATCCATTCTTGCCTTTCCTTCGAGTTCAACTAGCCTCGTCTTAAGATTCATCCTTCTTCTGTTTAAATCCTTTTTGCTGTTTCCCATGATAACGTTTAATAACTGCAGATTATTAAAACTAGATGTTATGAGATTGTTACTCTTAGAATTGGATATTAGGCAATAAGTATTTATTTATATAATAATAATATTGGGAAAGGTGAACGTATTATGAAAAAAATATTGTTGATATTGTTTGTAGGGTTAATTTTATTTGGTTGTGCAGGGCAGAGTCAGGTGGAAAAAAATAGTACTGTAATTGTTAATTCAGGAAATTCTGGAAGCACCACCGCTTCTACTGATTCAGAAAATGCATCTGCTTTGGTTAATTCAACGAACTTATCAGTTTCAGATAGTTCAGTTAATTCATCATCTGGAAATCCAGTCATAGTGATAAATGTAACTGCGAAACAATGGGAATTCTCTCCTAACGTAATAACTGTGAAGAAAGGGGATAATATACGTCTTATGATTACTTCGCTAGATGTCAAGCACGGTTTTATGCTTCCTGATTTTAATATCAATAAACAAATTGAGCCTGGAGAAACTACTATCGTTGAATTTGTGGCAAATAAGACTGGAGAATTTGATTTTAGATGTTCTGTAATGTGCGGAGCTGGACATATGGAACAGACCGGGAAGCTCATTGTAACGGAATAGATCATCAATAGGAAATATATTTTAGTTCTTTATTTTTTTTAGTTTAGATTGTGTTTTTTAAAAAAGTGCGTTTGGAGTTGACAAAATTAGTGAATAATTAGTGTATTCACAAATAATAAAAAGATTAGGTTTAAAACATGTTTAGTACATAAAAATTAATATGCAACGACAAGTAGTAAAACCACAGACTATTGATTCTAATCTGCTGAAATATCTTACCAAGGCAGATAGAGTTTGGTTTACTTTACCGGAAAATCAATTTCACGATAGAATTGCGTTTGATTATAATTCGATAACATCACAGCATGGTTTGAATGTGGGGTTTCGGACAATTTTTGCCATAAAAAAAAGTGATGAAACAGAAATTAGAAAATGTCTTGCAGAGTTAGCTGCTGATCCTTCTTCTCCAATAACGTCTGAAAAAATATCCTCTTTTCAAGCTGATCAAGGTACTGTGATCCCATACGGTATGCTAGGAGAGTATTGGACTCATAACGGTGAAATAAGCAAAGCGGAGCTTCTTGAACTAGCTATTAGGGTGGCGCTAAGAATCGAGCATGTTACAGATTCCAATGTTCATGGGTCTGATAATCCCTTGGTTGTATGGGAAACTGGTTATGGTCAATGTTTCGATAGAGCATCAATAATGGTAGCAGCCTACAGGCGCAATGGGGTGCCAGCTCGAGTAGTAGGAAGAAATGATTTTTTTGAAGGAGAGGACGGAGGGCATTGGTGGGCCGAGGCAAATATAGGGGGAGAATGGATATCTTTTGATTCAACTTATAATACAGATCTCATACGAGTGGTATTGGAGCATGCTGCTATTGATGGAGTTTCTAGACGTGACCTACCTATGTTCTTGTTAGAATCACTTGAAGGTTTCACTAGGAGTGGTATTGCAGTTAGTCAAATTACATCTAAAGCTCATTTAAATAGAGTAAAAGAAAGGGTAGTTGCTGCTGAATCTGATTTGCCCTAAATTGCAAAGTTAAACCACTTAAATTTTGGGAACATTAATAAATTTCAAATATCTGGTTTTGTGGAGGGTGAAATTATGAAAGAACATAATGAAGGAGAAAAAACTAATTTCAATAGACAAATTTTTGTCAATTTACCAGTTAAAGACCTGGACAAAACAATCGCCTTTTTTACCAAACTTGGATTTACATTTAATCCTCAGTTTACTAATGAGAATGCCACCTGCATGATTGTCAGTGACAGTATATTTGTCATGTTGCTGGTCGAACCATTTTTCAAGTCATTCATAAAAAAGGATATTTGTGATGCCAGGAAAAGTACTGAGGTACTTATGGGACTATCTGCAGAAAGTAGAGTGAAAGTAGATGCTATGGTAAACTCTGCAATAGCTGCAGGTGGTAAAGAACCTAGACCATCACAGGATCACGGGTGGATGTACGGAAGAGTATTTGAAGATCCTGACGGGCATATCTGGGAAATCATGTACATGGATGAAAGTAAGATGCCGGAGGAAATGAAAAATAAGAAATGAAATAATATTTTAAATCCACGTGCTGCATTTAAATTATGAAAAAATATGTTATTCTCTTTTCCATTTTTCTACTTTTTGGCTGTTTAAACCAAACTGATGATACTAATCAGACAACAGAAAAAATTGTTAGTGCGTCTGTTCAGAAGACTGTGAAAGAAATAAGCAATTCCATAACTGATCTAAAAAACGAATCCCTCATTATCAATGCTTCTGAATCAATAAAAAATAACGATCAATGCGAAAAGCCTGTGTTTACAAAATATTTTGTTGATCCAAAATACATCATGCAGGTCGGGCAAATAGGGACTCTCCATGGCAGTGGTCAGTTTACAGTTGGGCGATCTTACATTTCTATTAAAGATGAGTTTAAGCTTCAGAAAATACCTATATATACGCCTACGGATATGGTTCTTACGACTGGTGCATATTATCAAGTTTCGGCACCAGGTGGACAATATCTCGGAGAACCACTGCCAGATTATGCATTGAATTTTGATGCTGGTTGTGGTGTAGAAATTCTTCTTGGTCATTTGAAGGAAACTGTACCGGACATATCAAGGCAATTTTCCGTACCCAAATCAGATAGCAGAACAGAAGAATTAACTAGGATAAAATTCAAGGCTGGTGATCTTGTCGGATACTTCGTACCTGGAGCTGGAGTTGCAGCCTTTGATTTTATGATCCATGATGCATCTGTGGTAAATCAGTTTGCAAATAATGCTCGTCAGGAATACGGGCAATCTGATAATCTAATTCATATAGCATGTCCATATGATTTTTACACTGGTGAAATGAAAGATGCTTACTATAATCTTATAGGAAGCGTACCTGGGGTTGAAAATAAGCAATGCGGACCGGCCAGTAGGGATTACCCTGGAACAATATCAGGATTATGGTTTTTGGATAAGGAAGTTAAGAAGTTGATGTATGACTATTCTCAGGAAGGCAACTATGGAAGTTTACTTGCTGTAGTTGGGGACTCAGATCGTGTATTAATAGGGACAATCGGGAACAGGAGAAGTACATTTATCTATCCTAATGAACCAACATACAAAGACCCTAAAGATGTGACTGATCAACATTGTTATCAGTTGCATCCCTACAATAGCCCATCACAATCAGAAGGATACATATTCTTTAAGCTTGTTGATGAAAAAACAATGAAAGTTTTTTACGGAGAAACAGGACAATGCCCAGACGTTTTTCCTGTAACTGGGTGGATGACGTACTACAGGTAAAATAATTGGCAAAATACTACTGAATTTTTATTAAAAAATTAAATGCTTTGACGCAAATAAAAAAATTGCGTCAAATTTTAACATCGAAGATGTTAATGCTCCGTCCGGGATTAACGCCTAGCATGGCGGTAAATTATGGCCGCCAGGCCAAAGGTTTCGAACCCGGGTTACTGGATTTCTTTATGAAATATCTTTTGCTTACCGAAAGAAATTTCTTGAAAGTCCAGAGTCCTATCGGTTTAGCGTTTTGGGTTTTCAGTCTCGAGTCTTGAAACAAAAACCAAGACCCGGAACACTTGACACAAAACTCTCTTGACCGGGCTAGACTAACGGGGCTAGAGTTCTTAGATATACTTCAAGTTCTAAGTATAACATATTATTTTATCTAATTAGATTAACTCTATTTTGCTAGAACATTTAAAATATCTTTATGAATGTCCTCAACAGAACGAGTAGCATCAATCTTATGCCAATTAGGGGTTAAAAATCTATCATTGTGTAGTTTTAGAAAGTTTTTCCTTACCATTTCAAGATAATCTGCATTTTCTTCGTATCTATCTAATTCTTTTTGTTTTCTTTTTCTCTCCTGTGAAGTTTTCGCATCAATATTTAGCAATACTACATGGTCAGGAATTAAGAAATTCATTTTTTTGACAATTGCTTTAGCTTCGTCATAGGAAAATGCATCCAATTCGTAAGCAATAGTTGAGAATACGTAGCGATCAAGTACAACTGTCTTTCCTTTGGATAATTCTTTTTTTACTTTATTTTGCTCGGTCATGATGTCTTTTAGAAACAGATTAAACAGAGTTTTGCGATCTATCTCAATTTTCTTTTCAAGATAATCATTTAGTTCTGGAATATTTTTTGTGGGATATTTGAACGTTACTAAATCCATTTTATCTTTCAGCAATTCTATCTGAGTTCCCTTGCCAGTACCATCCAGACCTTCAAACACGATGAGCATAAGTTGGTTAAAGCAAGTAAATGAATATAAACCTTCATCAACAATAGAATATGGTGCGGAATTTATGGATTTAATCTCTATTAGAGACCTCGATAAAAAAGAAATAGAAAAGATTTTGTCTTCTGCCGAAGACATGGCCAATGGGAAACCAAAGAAAAAGCACGATGGTATTCTCGCAACCTTATTTTTTGAACCTAGCACTAGAACACGGCTTAGTTTTCAATCTGCAGCATTACGCTTGGGTATGAATTACATTGATTTCTCAGCAGAAACAAGTTCCATAAAAAAGGGAGAAACATTTGTCGATACTATAAAAGTAATAAGTGGCTACGCAGATGTGCTAGTAATAAGACACCCGAAAGAAGGATCCGCAAGATTAGGTGCAGATGTTTCTGGAAAACCAGTAATAAACGGTGGAGATGGCGGAAACCAACATCCCACACAAGCGTTGATAGATATTTTTACAATGAGAAAAATTAAAGGTAAAATCTCTAATCTTAATGTCTCTTTAGTCGGTGACCTCAAACATGCAAGAACAATGCAATCTTTAGTGTACGCATTAGCAATGTTTGGAGCTAAAATAACTTTGATATCTCCAAAGGGATTGGAGTTAGATATAGCATTAGTCAAGGAAATAGAAGAAAAATTTAATGCTAAGATAAAAACTAAAAATGATCTTGTTTTCGATGATGCCGATGTACTCTATGTTTGTAGGATTCAGGAAGAAAGATTTGCAGATCCATATGAAGCAAAAAGGGTAAAGGAACAATTTATGATTAGAAATGAGCATATGAAAAATGCTAAAAAAGATCTGATAGTACTTAGTCCTCTTCCAAAGATAAATGAAATTGCAGAGGATATTGATTCCAGTGACAAAGCGAGATATTTTGAACAGGCACATTATGGGGTACCAGTTAGAATGGCAATAATAGATTATGTCTTGATGAAATGATTTTTATCAAGGTTTCCCGATTGTTCGTCGCAACGAACAACACAATTTTCCGAAGTATCGGAAAATGTGCACATTGTTGCTTTTGGCAACAATTGCGTTGGCTCACAAGCCAAATAAATTTGAGTAAATGAAATTATAATTTGAAGAAAAACAGGTGAACCAAATGCTTAATGTTGAACCATTGGAAAACGGAACAGTAATAGATCATATAAAATCAGGAAAAGGAAAAAAGGTTCTTGAGATGCTTGGCATTAGTGAATTGAATGTAGGTAGAGTTGCTCTGGTTATGAATGTGCCTAGTAAAAGACTTAATAAGAAGGACATTGTAAAAATAGAAGGTGCGTTTGTTAGTGAAAATCAAACCAATCTTGTTGCACTCATATCTCCTAATTCTACTATAAATATTATCAAGAACGGAAAAGTATCTGAAAAAAGAAATGTTATACTTCCTAAAGTCTTAGATGGAATAGGTAAATGTCCAAACCCAAATTGTATGACTAATCTAGAGCATTCTAAAATGAAATTTTTACTTTTAAAGAATGAAGAATATACCTGTCACTATTGTGAACGTTCGTTTAATGCAGAAGAACTAGTAAGAAATTAAATGTCAATTAGAAGAGAAAGTCGCACATATCTTTACTTCAAAGAGTGATATGTATTTGCCAATTCCTCAGCAAGATCACTGGCACAAAAATTAAATCCAAAATTCTTTTTCAAAATGTTTCCAGCACAACCATTTATGTATGTAGCAGCAATTGCTGAGGTATAAATGTCATTTTTGCATGCTAGTGCTGCAACCAATCCTGCAAGAACATCTCCAGTACCACCTTTCGTCATACCTTGATTATGGACATTGTTTATTGTAATATTAATTCCATCACTAATTATGTCAGGAATTCCTTTTTTTAGTATCACACATTTATATTTTTTTGCCATTTTTTTAACATTTTCTTTAGTTCCTTCTAATTCAAATAGCATTTTGAATTCTGTCTCATGGGGGGTGAGTAAACTACCAATTGGAATATTATTTTTTATTCTTTTGAGGCCGTCTCCATCTATAACTAGTTTCTTTGAATTTTTTAAAATATATTCTTCATCAATATGGACTTCGTTTATACCTATACCAAATAATACACAATCACTTTCTTTGATTTTATACATGTCATATTCTACTATTACTTCCGGTATGTTCTTTACTGCGTTTACAAGGAATTCATCATATTCTGCAGGATGGAAATAAAGTAGGTCTACAAATCTTCTTGCAGCTAGTATAGAGAATATGGGTGCTCCATGGTATGCTTTACTCCCACCTATTATCATTAATTTTCCGTTCTGACCCTTATGGGTGCTTGATTTTGGGATATATAGAGAATTTACTATGTTTTTAGTTGACATAAAAAGAACTAGACTATTGTGGGTTAAAAGCTTTCTTATTAGAAAAATTCTTTCATTTTTTTATTTAATTCTTTCGCTTCTTTAATTGCAGCATCAATTGCACTACCACCTTTCTTCTCGTAAGCATAGGCAATCGAAGAAGATGCATTTATTCTGTGTATGTACGGGTTGCTTTTTATTGCAGTCATCACTGTTTCCAAATCTCCACCCTGTGCTCCGATTCCTGGTATCAACATTGGAATTTTGTTTTTTGTAATTTTTACAATTCTTTTTATCGAATCAGACGTTGCACCAACCACAAGTCCACAACCCCACTCCACTGCTTTTTCCGCTACCTTTTCGTATAGGAATTTTTTACCTATTTTTAACTCCTGGAAATCTTTTGCTCCTTCGTTGCTAGTGCGACAGAGCATGTAAGTTATTTTGTCATCTCTAATGAATGGTAGTACGCTGTCAGAACCCATGTATGGTGAAACGGTAGTTGCATCTGCATTCCATAGTTCATACAGTTCGCGTGCATAGGCATCGCTGGTTTTTCCAATGTCTCCTCGTTTTCCATCAAGAATTATTGGGACGTTGTTCTTGTATCTGGAAGTAATCTGCTTTAGTGCATTCAAACCATCGAAGCCATATTGTGCAAAGAAAGCGTAATTAGGTTTTATTGCTGCAATTAAATTTTCTTCAAGGAGTTTATCAGTAATGCTGGAGAAATAACTAACAATGTCGCCCTTTACTTTCTCCTTTATCGGGTCGATGCCAAAGCAGAGTATTGTATTTCGTTCTTCTGCGTATTTTGTGAATTGGTCAAGATATTGCATAACAATGATACACATATCGAATTTAATAAGATTTTTATCTAACTCTTTTTATTCTGTTTTTCTGGATATCTATTAATCCATCAACTAAATTTTGGAGTAATTCCTCATCTATCTCGGTTTTTTTCTTGAGATTTACAAATTCCTTGCTAGTTATTGCTGATCCGTTTCTCATGTGTCAATTCGGCACGGAAACTCATGGTTTTAACCTTGGGAGGAAGTGCCGAATTTACACAACTTTGCCCTCCCAATTGTCCTTTGGACAATGGGCGCAATGTCGCAGTTGCGACATTCGCGTCGGCCTTAATGAAACCACAGCCTTTAGGCTGTGGTGGCCGAATGGGCAAATCATAATCAAATTCAGAAAAAATCAAGAACAAATTTCGTAACAAGATTGTTGCATTGCAACAATATTCCCATTGTCCCGTTGGACAATTGGGAATTTGTTCTGTTGTAAATTCGATAGAATTTACAGTAAAATTAAAAATCTATCGTTCTGAGCGTATCTGATTTTCAGTTATTGGATTCACACGGTTTAAATTACTTAGAGGTGGGACAAAAGTCCCAATCTCCTCCCCAGCCATTACTTTTGCCAGTACGTGTTCTGTGCCACCATCTACAATTATTCCATATTTTACTCTAGCTTCTGCTATTGCCTGGAATTTTGTTTCCCCGCCACCAGTGCCAAACCTGGAATTCATGCTGCTCAACATCACCAGTAGGTCTGCATTTATTGTAGTGGCAACCATCGCAGCAATGAAATCATTGTTGGTTTCAGCAATAGCATCATTGCCGTTTATTACCAGTTGTTTAGATGCAGAGAACAACCTGGGATCAAATCCAGTTTCATAGGTCAGGAGAACTTCTTCGGCATCTAAACCAAATCTGGCAAATACTTGCTGCCAATGTTTCATCAATTCTTTTTGTCCCATTGTGCCAGCTAAACTTCTGCAAAGAGTTTCATCTCCTTTTCTTCCGAGTGCAATAGCTCCGCTGGAAACCAGCAATACTTGCCTTCCTTCGGTTCTTAGTTTTGCAATGTCTTCAGCTAAAGTTTCGGCAACTCTAAACCTGAAATTCCTGTTTTCGTCTATTAGAGTAGAGCTGCCTATTTTAACTATGACTCTTCTACAATTTTTTACTTCTTCATGGAAGTAAATCCCTTCCGTATTGTTTCATATCAAACACCTCCTATTTCTTCTATTCTTTCACGGCTAATTTCTCCAGCTCTTTTTATCGCAGCATCGATAACCTGCGAGAAACTATCTACTAGTTTTAATTCTTCTGCAATTTTAAGACCAGCTTCTGTAGTCCCTTTTTTAGAAGCTACGAAAGCTATGAGTTCTGAAAGACTCATTTTGCTTTCTTGTACTGTTTTGGTAGCACCCAGAACAATTTGTGCAGCTATTGTTCTGGCAAGAGTTTTCTCTATCCCATACTTCTCAGCCATTTTCGCAAATGCATTAATAATAAGGAAAACAAATGCAGGACCACTTCCACTAATTCCAGTGAGTGCATCCATTTTACCCTCATCGAAAAAAGCCGTTTTGCCGAAGCTGTCAAATATGGCAGTAGCTAGAGATTTGTCATTTTCATTAGCATCTCCAGCCAAAGCAGTGAATGCTTCTCCTACGGTTGCTCCGATATTAGGCATAGCTCTGACGATTCGCGCATTTCGTAGTTTAGCAGAGATTACTTCTATGGGAACTCCTGCAGCTATCGAAATAACTAATTTGTCATTACAATTCTCAGATAATTCGATACATAGAGTTACAATGTCCTTAGGTTTAACAGTAAGAAGGACAATGTCGCTTTTGTCTGTAGCAGATACACTACTTTCATCTATGGTTGCTCCTTGTTTTTCCAATTCCAGTAGTTTTTCTTTATTATGTCCAGTAACAAGGACATCTTTTCCAGCAAATAATTTTCTCTTAATAATACTAGAAGCAATCAAGCTGCCCATGTTTCCTGCTCCTATTATTGCGATTCTTTTTCCATTAGTATGGAAGTAAACCCCTTTCCGTTGTTTTCATATTTTAACACCTCATATTTTTATTATTTTTTATAGTTTTGATAGCAATTATGCTAAAATAAAAAAGTTCAATTTAAATTCAGAGCCTTGCGGCTAAATTAATAATAGTCGGGTGCTTACCCTGGTTTGCTTGGGCTAACTGTTACGAATAATGAGATTATTTTTAATTTACAGTTAGTTTGCATAACTATGGTTATGGGAGTTAGAATTTATAAATTAACGTGTTGGACGAAAATAAGCAAGTCAATAGAATTCGTTTTATACGCCAGTTTTTATTAAATCCTTCAAAAATTCAGTAGTAGCTTTAACATCACTCTCGCTGGCAACACTTACTGTAGAATGAATATATCTAGTAGGGACACATATTGCAATTGAAGGAATTCCTCCTTTGACATTGTAAACACTTGTAGCATCCGTTGCTCCGCCTTCTATTACCTCTAACTGAAATTTATGTTTTCCTTTCTTTGCAATCTCAAGTAGTTTAGCAACTAATTTTTTATCTGCAACATTGCCTCTTCCAGATGCTTCTATAAGCGCAATGGCCGGACCGGAGTCCATTGCAATGGGACTATCTTCTGGTTTTAATTCTGGATGATCTCCAGCAACGCAAGTATCAACTGCTATGAATGCCGATGGCTCTAAATTATAAGCCGCAATGGTTGCGCCTTTTCCGAATGTGGAAACTTCTTCCTGTGCAGTTCCCAGAAGAATTACGTTGTCTGGTAAATCTTTTGCTAATTCTAAGAGAATATAACAACCGAGTCTATTATCTAAAGCTTTTCCAGCCATTCGTTTTCCCAGTCTTTTGAAAGTAGCAGCAAAACATATCGGACTTCCAATTTCTACGCCCATTTCTTCAGCTTCTTTTTTGCTCGATGCTCCTATATCTATAAATAATGATTTGTATTCTACGGCGTTCTTTGTTTCTTCAGTTTTCATTATATGTGGTGGCTTGCTACCTATAACTCCGTTTATGCTGCCATTCTTAGTTTTGATTACTACCTGCTGATTAAGCAAAGTTCTATCATCAATTCCACCCATTTTTATGAATCTTAGAAACCCTTTATCATCAATGAATTTTACTATTAATCCAATTTCATCCATATGAGCTCCTAGGACAAGAGGATTTTTTCCTAATTTATTATATGCTATTACATTACCGAATTTATCTATTTCTACGCTGAGTTTGAATTTCTTGAATTCCTTTTCCATTATTTGTGCTATTTCTTGTTCGTAACCTGACACGCCGTAGGCGTTAGATAATCTAGCCATAAGTTCATAATCCATGGAAAACACCGATAATAAGTAGCGATACAAGATTATTAAATTGTTTTAATCACAAAATCATATTGTTGGGGTCGTGGTGTAAAGCTTGCAGAAGCACACAACCAGGTAGCGTGGCAGAATTCATTTCTTATTGATATTTGAAATGATTGCCAAACCTCCAGATCTCGTCTATTGCTTAGGCATTAGACAACGTGAAGCCAGTTGCTGGTAGGGGTTCAAAACACCGTTTTTACATATGTCTTTCTGACGGCAAAAACGGTTGTCCAAAAAGCCATGTGTCGAGACTTCAAAACTCGATACATAGGATGTGAAACTCCCTTCGACCCCATCTTTCATTTTGAGTCTAGAGTTCGGTGTTTTGCGTTTTGATTGTGTTTTTAAGTGTTTTTAGATGTATTTATAAATACTTCGAAGCACAACTATCTTAGGTACCACACATGACGATTTATAAACGAGAAGCAGTACGACCTATATCTAAAGGTCCATTGAGGCTGGCAGTTGGCTATTCAGTAGTTTCAGAAGGTCCAGAATCAAAATTAGTGAGATCAACTATAGTTAGACGTATTGAACAAAAGTTAAAAAGTAGAAAAAGTACGGTACGAGAAGAAGGAATGAGAATGCTCATGGAAGAACATGATAGAGGTAATATCCCAGAAGATAAATATTTACGTTTACTCGGTAAATCCATTGATGTAGTGCTTCACGATTCAAGTTTTCTTGTTGCATTTGCCGAAGCTACTTTGGATATGGTAAGAAGCCTGTCAAGGAGAAGAAGTTATGATTAATGCATTAAGGTCACGTCCCAGATTTCCTGAAGCATCAGATATTAGAAGAGAAGCAGCAAAACTAAAAGATAGAGGACCTGTAGTCAGAGTTAATGCACTAAATGAGCTTAATTTTTACATGCATCGGGGCGAAAATATCAAATTAGCAGTAGGTGAAATCGTAGAATGTCTTGTTGATTCAGATAACTCGGTGAGGCGGACGGCAGCACTTCTAGTTGCAGATTCAATAAGAATGCAGGATTCACAATCGAGTTTTCTTATCGCTTCGGTAGATCTATTCATGGGTATGAGTAACGATATAACGAGAATAATCGTAACTGAAACTTTAAAATTATCAGGGGTTTTTTACCCACAAGCAGAATCATCTTTACTTATAACCTCGCATGACATAGTCGAGGAAATTAGGCTTGCTGGAAGAAGAAATGAATTACATGAATTCATTCTTGGTTTATTAGAGAAGGTTGTAGGTAAAAAAATAGCTGGTGCTAATGATGTTGTAGTTGGAAACGCAACGATTGATGCTTATGTAGAATTGTTAAGGTTGAGACAGCATGAGACGTTCTTACGAGGAAATTGAAGATGAGAAAAACTATAGCTTCTGGAGTTCCGTTAAGGCCACCATCAACACCTAAAAACGTATTAGTAGATGACAAACAAGGTGGCACACCAGGTAAAACCGTATCACGCGAACTAGAATGGCACCAAGGAGAAATGCCACTGAGTGCCTTAGGAATAACAATTTCTCTTCATCCACTATTAAGAATAAGTGAGCTCCTTATAGGAGTACTCGTACAAGATGGAGCTCAAGGGGCAGTCATGCCTACTTATGCCGAAGATAAGAAACTATGGGCAATCTATATCATGTGTTATTTGTTTAAGCCCAGAAAATTTCAATCATTATTTATTCAAGGTCACGAACAAACTCATCTTTGTGAAACGACTGGAAATTTGGTTCATCTATATCGAGAATTAGAAATGCGTAATTTGGAAAGATTCGCCCCAATGAGTAAGGAAGAAGCTTTGGAATGTGATAGACGAGCATTAGCCCGGATAGAAAAAGCATACGAACCTGGAGATACTTTACACACACTAGAACCTAGATTAAGCGAGAGTATGGCTGATATTGGGGGTCTTTTGGCAGTAATAAAAGCAGGTTTAAGAGGTTCCGTCGTTACCAATGTGGTCGATCAAATAGAACTAGACCGAGTAGGTTCTGTCAGGGGTATGCCAAAACTTATTCGTAGGATAGATAATTCATTTTGAGTTATTATTCTACTGTAAATTCTATCGATGTTAAAGAGCATATACTCTTTAATAGTTGTAAATCGAAAAATGATTTATTTGAATTTACAACATAAATTGTCTTACTGGACAAATATCTCGAACACAGTTCTCGATAACAAATTCTTTTTCAATTTGTCCTCAATTTGGACATATGTTTACGAGAATTATTCTCGATCAAGAGTTTTCAGAATCAGTTGAGAGGATGCAAAAGGCTAGCTTACCTTTTTAAACCTTATCCACTACTATTCTTCATTAGCTTATTCTCCCCGGTGATGTATAATGGAACTAAATAATGAAAAATCAGTTCAAGCAGTTCAGACCGGAACTACAACTGTAGGCCTGGTTTGTAAAGATGGCGTAATATTAGCTAGCGACAGAAGAGCTACCATGGGTTACTTGATTGCCAGTAAAGATATTGACAAGGTATACTCGGTAGATGATCACATTACGATGACAATTGCAGGTGGAGTAGGAGACGCACAAACTCTTATACGCTGGATGCAAGCAGAATTAAAGCTTTACAAATTAAGACATGAGAAAAGAATACCAGTAGAAGCTGCAGCAACTTTGCTCGCAAACATACTCGCACAACACAAATACTATCCATTCTTTGTCCAATTGCTTTTGGGCGGAGTAGATGAACGACCAAGATTATTTAGTATCGATATGCTTGGTGGCGTAACTGAAGAAAAATTCACTTCAACCGGAAGCGGTTCTCCAATTGCATACGGTGTACTTGAAGAAATGTACAAAGAAAATGGAACTATTGAGGATAATTTAAAAGTAGCTGCAAAGGCAGTTTATTCTGCAATGAAGAGAGATGCAGCAAGCGGTGAACGTGTAGATATAACAATAATCACTAAAGACGGTTTCAAGAGATTTGATAAGAATTTTGTAAACCAACTGATTGCACAATAATCTTTATTTTTTTATTTTTTGAATTTTTTATGTTTTCTATCTTCCCTCATGATTAATCAAATTTGTAGATGTACAAAATGCAACGGCATTTTGTATTAGACAAGTTTGCAATAGCAAACTTGCAGAAGGTTATACTATGCACTTTAAGGAAATTGAAAAAATTGTACACGAATTAATGCCAAAGGAATGCGAGGTTACAAAGGTAGAGCCAGAAGGTCTCTCAACAGTAGTTTATATTAAAAATATAAAGGCATTCTATGAACGAGAGGAACTTATAAGGCGTCTTGCAGGATCACTTAAGAAAAAAGTTAATTTAAGGGTAGATAGTAGTGCATTAATGGAGCCAGAAAAAGCAAAACAGATAATCGAACAATTAGTTCCAAAAGAAGCTGAAATAAAAAATATTATGTTCAATCCAGAGTTTTCAGAAGTTCATGTAGAAGCTATGAAACCCGGTTTGGTCATAGGTAAAGGCGGTTCAGTTCTTAAAGAAATAATGATACAGACCGGCTGGGCCACGATAACTGCGAGGGCACCAACGATGCCAAGCGTTACTTTAGATGGTGTTCGTAGAAGTATGATTGCTGAAGCCGTTGATAGAAAAAAATTCCTGGTAAATATAGGTAAGAAAATCTGTCAACCCTCTCCCGCAAGTGACTGGATAAGATTAGTTGCACTAGGTGCTTTTAGGGAAGTAGGAAGAAGTTGTGTTCTTTTACAAACTCCAAATAGTAAGGTACTACTAGACGTAGGTCTTAATGCTGCAACTGGTGATCCATCTAAAGCATATCCCTATCTTGGTATGATGGGTTTTGGTTTAGAAGAAATAGATGCGGTAGTTATAAGTCACGGTCACATTGATCACATGGGTTTTCTCCCATATCTATTTGCTTATGGTTATGAAGGCCCAGTTTACTGTACTCCACCTACAAGAGATATCATGGTGTTGCTACAGCAGGATTACATAAATCTGTCAAAGCGAACTTTTGGCGTCGATCCCCCTTATTCAAAGAAAGATATTCAGAAAGAATTAAGGCACGTGATTACGGTTGACTATGAAGAAGTAGTTGACATTACACCAGAAATAAAAATGACCATGTATAACGCTGGCCATATATTAGGAAGTGCAAGCGTTCATTTGCATATAGGTGAAGGTGCACACAATTTAGTTTATGGTGGAGATATAAAATACGGCTTCACTAAATTATTTGAGCCAGCACATACTGTATTTCCCAGAGTAGAAACTTTAATGATAGAAAGCACATATGGCGGAAGAAACGACATAAGTGTTAATCGCATAGATAGTGAAAGACGATTAATACAGATAATTCAAGAAACAATTGCCAAACGAGGTAAAGTTCTCATTCCTGTATTTGCAGTAGGTAGAAGTCAGGAAATGTTGCTTACTCTAGAAGAAATTTATAGACGAAATCCAGATTTTAACGTTCCTGTTTACATAGATGGTATGGTACTGGAAGCAAGTGCTATTCATACAGCATATCCAGAATACATGAGAGAACAGCTTCAGAGAAGAATTTTGAGTAATAATTCTCCATTTGAATCCCCAATGGTAAAAGTTGCGAAGGGTACTGACAAAGAAACCATAGTTAATGGCGAACCTGCAGTAATTCTTGCACCAAGTGGTATGCTTAACGGTGGTCCAAGCTATGAATATCTTAAATTAATGGCAGATAATCCTAACAATACACTTATTTTTGTTGGCTATCAAAGTGCACTCTCTCTAGGAAGTAAAGTACAAAGAGGTATGAAAGAGATTCCGATAATGGGAGATGACGGAAAGACTAAATTACTCAGTATAAACATGAGAGTTGAAACTTGCGAAGGTTATTCTGGTCATAGCGATCATGCACAACTTATGGCATATTTAAGAAATTTAAGACCAACTCCAGAAAGAATATTGACCATGCATGGTGACTGGGGCAAAACTGATGAATTTGCAAGAATGGCTGGCATGATGCTTAAGAAAGAAGCACGAGCATTACAGAACTTAGAAGCAATAAGGTTGAGATAATATGGTTGCGGTTACAAGAGTTAGAAAAAAATCAGATTCTCGAAAACCAGTATTACCTCAGAAAATAGAGTATACTAATCCTTATGATGATCCTAGTGAGAAATTGATTCTGGCAGATAAACCCATAAGGGTTCTTTTGAGTATGCTGAGTCAGATCGTATTATTGGGTGACGTGACATTATATGCTGTTCCACCAGTTAGAGAAGCTAAGGCAATCGAAGTAATAAAAGAGCTTAAAAAAAGAGATATTAATGAATTGAGGGATAATGAAGTATTGCGTATCATGTTAACAAGATTGACAGTTCCAGGAGTTTCTGAAAATTTGAAAGTTGTCGCAAGTGAACTATACGAGATAATACAATAATGTTAAAAACCTAATTTTGCAATATATATTATGGTAAAACATACTATCTCTACTTTAGGTTCGCATTCTGCACTCGATGTTTGTGAAGGAGCGATAGCAGAGGGATTTGATACACTTGTAGTTGCACAGAGAGGAAGAGAGAAAACTTATTTAGGTCACTACAAAACGAGAAAACGAGGAACTAAAGAAGTAGGTGTTGTAGACGAAGTTCTTCTTGTTAATAAATTTAGTGAAATAATTCAGAAATCCCAAATAGATTATCTCAAGAAAAGAAATGCAATATTCGTTCCTAATAGAAGTTTTTCTGTCTATGTAGGTTATAATAATATAGAAAATAATTTTCCAATTCCTATTTTTGGCAATAGAAAATTGCTCAGAGCAGAAGAGAGGCATGAGAAAAATAATCAATATGATCTCATGGATAAGGCAGGCATAAGAAGACCAAAGGAAATTTCTTCTCCTGAAAAAATAGATAGACTATGCATCGTGAAAGTAAACGAAGCTAAACGTACGTATGAGCGTGCATTCTTTGTTGCTTCCAGTTTTGAAGAGTACAAGCAAAAAAGTACCGCAATGCTTGCTTCAGGAAAAATAACTGCCGATGCATTAAAGAGTGCTAAAATCGAAGAGTTCATAGTGGGTGCTCATTTTAATTTTAATTTCTTCTATTCTCCAATTTATGATGAGCTTGAACTTTTAGGTATAGATACAAGAAGACAAACTAATCTTGATGGGTTCCTAAGAATGCCTGCTGATGTGCAGCTAGAATTACTTAAGAAGATGCAGCCAAGTAACATAGAGGTAGGTCACATTGCCTGCACTTTAAGAGAGAGTTTACTAGAACAGATTTTTGAAATAGGGGAAAAATTTGTTGATGTTTGTAAGAAAGAATATGCTCCAGGTTTAATCGGTCCATTTGCTTTGCAAGGTGCAATTGTTGAAGAAGGAAAAGAAGAATTCGTTTGTTTCGATGTTTCGTTTAGGATGCCTGGTTCACCAGGAACTAGATTCACTCCGTATTCAAGTTACTTATTCAGGGATAACATCAGTTTTGGAAGAAGAATTGCGATGGAAATTAAGGATGCGGAAAAGAAGAAAATTACTGAAAGTATCATAACTTAAAAACTGTTGCAAATAGCTAATTATTATGGCACCTAGATTACTTCACCTACCCTTATCTAGTCAAACTTCTCCTTCGTTAAAACCACCGGTAAAGCTTACAAAATCTCTTCTGGGAAAGTTAAGATACAGGGGAATAAGAGAAACTGAGGGAACTAGGAAATTAGTTGCTGATGCAGGTTATCGGGATTCCCCCAAGATTGCAGCTTTACTTTTAGTTCATAAATTTGAAAGTGCCCTCCTACATCATACTATTCTAAGTGCACTGAATCAATTGGATAAAACTGACAGTGTAAATAGCCTACTAGATACCAATCGCAATGTAGAAGAAATAGTAAAACAAATAGAAAAAGAGAGTAGAAAATATTTAATTTATATGGTCGGGTCTGCCCTAGGCGGAATTGGTGGGGCAGCTGGCACATTGTTACTTCCTGTTTCTGATAATATTAAATTTACCTCTCTATTTCTTGTATCCGTAACTAGCGGGATTGTGCTTCTAACTAATATGGGGAAATATTTCCTTTCCACCGTATATGGTGATGCTAGTCGAGTTTCAAAAGTTCTGGTAGATCATCTCTATGAGTTCCTTTCAGTTCCAGGAAATCAGGAACGATTAACGGACAAAATTGGTATAAATAAAACTAGATTAAAAGAAGTAGAAAAGGGAAAAAAAGGAGAGTAGACCACTTAATAGATACTAGGTCCATTAGTAGTAACCATCAGATCCCCAATTATTTTGGTTGCCTTCCTTGGTTTATCAACATTAATTGCGAATACGCCACCTTCTCCATCTGCACTTAGCGAGTGCATATCCTCAATGTTTATTTTTTCACTTGCAAGTCTGTTTGCAAGTAAGCTGACCGCACCTGGTTTGTTAGGTAATTTAACTACTATGCAATTCTGTTCTGCAGTAACGAATCCATTTTTTTCGAGGAGCGATGAAGCTTTGATGGCGTCTTTAATAGTCAGAGTGATAACTGCTTGTTTTCCGACAACATCGACGTTTAAGCCTTCGATATTTACATTGGCCTTTCCAAGGATATACGAGATGTCTGCTAATAATCCTACCCTATCTTCTGACACCACTGTTATTGACTTCATACTTTTCACCCCCATAAATTAACCTTATGAGCATTCTAGAAATTCGTATTCTATTAAGTTGAAGAGTTACGAGCGTTCATTGATTTTGCAATCTCCCGCCTTTCTCTCTTCTTGGGTTTTTCAACCCATGATACCACACATAACGCATAATATGTAAATTTTATGATTTATAGTAACTGAACAACATCCCCACTTATCAAATCCAAGTGATCGAATGTTTTTCTTCCATCGTTTGTTCCAGCAAGTATTGCACGGACTTTTGCTTTACTTATAACTTTTAGCAATCTTACTTTGTCAGAACGTTGTAATTGCATATTTTCGTTGCTTGACAATAAATTTCTTAGTTGTCTCGCAGTGTCTATGACGGTATCACATCTGCATCCTTCTCCAATGCAAATATTGCCACTATCGACGGCGTCTTCGAGTTCCTGGGTAAGTCCAAAAAATTCTTTTCTTTTCAACGCCGGGTCTTCTGATGTGAAAATACTTTTCAATGCTTCCATCATGTTACCCACCAGATTTATCTTTAAATTATTAACTATTTATATGTTTCTTGAAAAAAACTGTGCAAATAAACATTAAGTTTATAAATCTAATGGGTAATTTATACATATAATATGTGTAAGGTGCTTAAAACATGGAAAAATACGACGATCTTGATCTAGCTATTCTAAGGGAGCTGAGGGAAGATAGTAAACAATCAATTAGAGAGTTGGTTAAAAAAATAGGCTCACATCCGAATACTCTGATGCAGAGGATAAAGCGGCTTGAACAAAATAAGGTTATAATAAAATATTCTATTGATGTTGATTATCGACAAATAGGTTATGATATTCATGCAGTTGCACTTATAAAAGTTAAAAAAGGAAAAGTAGGGGATACTAATCAGTTAAGTCCTATAACTGATTTACCTGAGGTTCAGGCAGTTTATGCTAGTGCAGGTTCCTATGATGTTGTATGTTTAATAAGAGCAAAAACCCGAGATCATCTAACTGAAGTTCTCAAAAAAATACAGGAAACTGAAATATTGATAAGATCAAATACACTTTTGGTATTATACACCTATAAGCATCCATACGAGTTTAATCCTTTGTTAAATACAGGGTACAAAAATATTAGGTAGTTTCTAGTTCAGGAATAGGTTTGCCATTGGCTGGTTTAACTGCTGTGTAAAGAGAATGTTCTTTTGCACCATGTTCTGGTTTTACATCTATTGGTACTGCAGGTTTTAATTTCCAGCCTTTACCGAATCCTATATCTTCTAGTAATTTATATAACTCTCTAGGATGAATATGTGATTTCTGGGCAACTTCTCTAATAAGTTTTGCAAAATCAGAGTCTTCAGGCATACTAGTCGATGGAGTAAAATTTAATTCATGTTCTTCCATGGTTAATAGGCGTCCTTTACGGTTTAATAATAAGTTTCTGACGTTTCCATATGCAAGGTGTCTACTAGCAAACCATGCAGAAACATAGGAGCATATTGCGATATCAAATGGCACTTGAAATTCAGGATTAATATCGGTTCTATTTTTTGGAGTTAAGTTCTCTGCGGATGATGGTACTACAATAAATTTAAGTCTTTTTGCAACACCGTTAGCTTGCATCTTTAAACTTTCGAATTTCTCATTAGCTGTTGCAATCATATTAAGTGCATCGTCTACTAGTACAAGGGTCATTTTAATATCTGTATTAGCTCTCAAATGAGGTAAAATACAATTTCTAACAAAATGGGATTCTATCTCACCCGTTCCACCACCTACACTTATAATTCTAATTTCACTAGCTCTTTTTAATCTTCTATGCAATAATATAGGGGCAAGAAGATCTATCGAAGCTTTCATTCTCTGATAATGGTTAGTATCAGAACCCATATGGCAGTCATAGCGAACAGTACCTCCGCTATTTCCTCGTTCACCTAGATAGTCAAATAATTTTCTTACTCTTTCTTGTTCAGATGGTGAACGAACTATTTGAAGGTGTTTAGTTGGAGCTGGTGTTAGCGTTACAGCATTGCGGACTCTAATACTAGCAGTTGAAGACTGAACCATATTTGTATTCACCTATTAAACTCTAATCTACAGTATACTCATTAGTATCATTTATTTTAAAAATCTATCACTTTATGTCCGTCGATGACATAAACTGTAACTTTATATCATTTAGAAAGCTATTAAATCCCTTTCTTTCGTAAATATAATATGGTAACGAAAGACAAAATAGACGCAATACTCGCTGATTATAAAGATTTCAAGATTGCTACAATTTGTTCTCATTCTTCTTTGCAGATATTCAGAGGTGCAAGACAGGAAGGCATCAAAACGATAGGAATTGTCAAAGCAGACAAAAAAGAACTCTACGAAAGTTTTACCCATGCAAAGCCTGACGAGTTTATAGTAGTTGACGATTACTCACAAATTCCAGAAAAAGAATTATTAGAGAAGAACGCAATAATCATTCCACACGGAAGTTTTGTTGAATACTCTGGAGAAAATTTTGAGAAGTTAAATGTCCCAATATATGGAAATAGAAACAGTGTCATCTGGGAACGTTCAAGAAAGAAAATGTTTGAGTGGTTGCATAAGGCAAAAATAAAAACTCCAAAAGTTATCAAGCCGGACGAAATAACTGGACCTGCTCTTGTGAAGTTTCCAGGGGCAAAAGGTGGAAGAGGTTACATGATAGTTAGTTCCTATGAAGATTTTCAACTAAGAGTAGGAGATAGAGAGTGCATGGTGCAGGAATTTCTTGTAGGAGTAAGGGCATACCCGCACTTTTTCTTTTCACCAATTTCTGATTCTGGTTATAAGACCAAACAAGGTCGATTAGAATTAATGGGTGTAGATCGAAGAGTAGAAAGTAGTGCTGATGAAATTGCACGTGCAGTCAGTGCAGGCATGAAGCCCACAATGAGTTTCACCGTTATTGGCAATGAGCCAATGGTGTTGAGAGAAAGTCTTCTTGGGGAATATATGGAAATCGGAAAAAGAGTAAGCGAAACCAGCTTTGATCTTTTTGGTGGAATGTTCGGTCCATTTTGTGTTGAAACGATAGTTACTGAAGATTTGGAAATTTATGCATTTGAGATTAGTGCTAGAATTGTCGCAGGTACGAATGTTTATCCGGATGGTTCTCAGTACTCTCTATTTTATTACGATGAACCAATGAGTGTTGGAAGAAGACTTGCTCGTGAGTTGAAAGTTGCTTTCAAGAAGAAGAGGCTTAGCGAGATTGTTTACTAATATATTCTCTTTATCGGTTCATAAAACAAATCTCTGTGCGGATCACGGAGTATAGCATCTAATATCGGAGGGTAAGTGTGGTGGCCGCTAGCGATATTTATGTGGGCAGAATCTATAGAAAGAATAGTTACGTCTGCCCTAAATTCAACTGTAAGTTTTGCAGCAATATCTGGTTCAACCCATCTGTCTCCAGGTGAGTATATTACCTGTCTCTTTGATATTCTGTTCGCCAAAAGTGAAACTTCTCCATTTTCTAATCCTTCGTGAAATTTAAGTAATGCATCTCTTAATTCTGGATTCTTTGCTTCAACTAAAACTCTTGAAGGTGAAACTGGTGCAACTAAAATAACTAATCCTGGAGTTGCGTCTGTTCTTGCTTTAAGCAATTGTAATGCAACGGAACAACCACTAGAATGTGCAATTATTGCAGTAGTTTTATCTATAATTGGTAATGCTCTATCTAATGCTTCAAGCCATGCAGATAATTTTGGTATCCCAGATCTGTCAGGTAATTTTGGAAAAACCGTTTCTAGTCTTGCATATTTGCATTTTCTTGCAAGCCAGCTCTGCCAGTGAATTGCATTGCTACCATTAGTGCCATGTATTATTACAACTCGTTGAATTTCACCAGATTTAAAGTTTCCAGCTTGCATATCTATTAATGTGTATATAAGTGTTTAAAAACGTTTTGATATATTCGTTATGCAGATATTAAAATCTATTTTGTTGATTTATATTTATGAAAGATTTAATTGTCCCGAAACATTTGGCCATAATACCTGATGGAAATCGTCGTTGGAGTAAAAAGCACAAGAAAACAACTCAGGAAGGTTATGCTGCAGGTATCCAGCACATAGGTGACGTGCTGAAATGGTGCAGAGAATTAGACATACATATGCTCAGCATGTGGGGATTTAGCACAGATAATTTCAAGAGAGATGAAAATGAAATCGGTCCACTATTTGAACTATTTAAAAGCAATTTGAAAAAAGCATTTGATAGTGATGAAAAAAATAAGTATGAAGTTAAAGTAAGGTTCTTTGGTCGTACTAATTTATTTCCAAGGGAAATTCAGGAAATGATAAAAAAAGCAGAGGAAATAAGTTCCAAGAATAATAAATACCAGCTTAACCTTCTTCTGGCCTACGGTGGCAGGGAAGAAATTGTAGATGCAGTAAATGCAATAATCAAAGAAGGCGTGCAACAGGTAGATGAGAATGCAATTTCAAATCATCTCTACAGCAAAGGGTTGCCAGACCCAGATTTAATTATTAGAACATCCGGAGAACAGCGTTTGAGTGGTCTAATGCCCTGGCAAAGCAGCTACAGTGAATTCTATTTCTCCAAAAAATTATGGCCTGAATTTTCCAAGAGTGATTTTACTGCTGCAATCAAAGATTACTCAAGAAGAATGAGGAGATTTGGGAAGTAATTATAATTGCTATATGGTAGAGGGTAGACGAAATGGGAAAAATGTTAACGCAAGATGCAGGGACTTTGGAGAAACCGAAAACATCTGATTCAGTACCGGTAAAAAAGAATAGTTATGAAGAATTATTCAAGCAAGCACGAACTTACATACAAGAAAAAGAACTAAGATCATTATCTAAGATGTATCTAAGTACAATTAAAGATGAGGCAAATGCAGCATATCAGGCTCTCAAATGGGCACAAAAAGACGGAGAAGATTTAACCTTTTTCGTACCATTTCTGAGAAAAAGAGCTTTGGAAGAAGATAAAGGAGATGCTTCAGCAGCTAATATACTTGGATATTATTACGTACAGAAGGAAGGTACTGCTGATGGAACAGCGAAAACACTAATGCAAGCTTCTATCAAAAAAGGAAAAGATAATACTGTAAAAGGTTTGCAAACAGGTATTATGGAAAGGCTTCTCGATCAACAAAAGAAAGATGGTGGAAGCTAGTTAGTTTACAATTAAAATGCCATTATCCCTAAGCGAAACCTATTTATATCTAATTTGGGCGTTAATTAGCGGTGATAGAATGCCAGTAGAAGAAGTCATGCGATATATCGCTACGAATGAAATAAAATGGATAGACTTACAATTTTTTGATATTGATGGTGTATTACACAAAACAACTGTTTCCAATAAGGAAATAGACGCAGACATTTTTACTAAGGGTATTTCTGCCGCAAATCTCAAAGAAGTATTTGGAAAAGATGATCAAGGGGAGACAATACTTAGACCAGATTCAGATACATTAGCCAGGTTACCATGGGAGCCTTCTTCTGTAAGATTGTTATCAGACGTTATGGTTGCAATTTCTAATGAACATTATCTCAAAGATTCCAGATATGTAGTTGAAAGAGTAGAAACTAATCTTGAAGCAGTTGGAGTGAAGAATGCAAGAGTCGGTGCAGAATTTGAGTTCTACATATTTGACGCAGCTACTGTCGATCGTACTACTAGTGAAAGAGGTACCGGTACATTACTAGAATCGAGAGAAGCGTTTTGGAGTCAGAACGTTCTCGCAGCTACCAAAGGAACCAAGGGAGCATATTCTGCACAACCCTATGATACACTTTATCCGGCAAGAACGCAATTATCAGAAACTTTGGAAGAAAATTTTGGTTTTGTAGTTGATGGTCACAGGCACGGAAGAGGTCAAGCTGGCCAGCAATCTATGGATCTTCACGAATATTCTCCTAAGATGGCTGCAGATGCATTTTCCACTGTTAAATTTGTTCTTAGAAATTTAGTGAACGCAGTAAATGCAGCCACTACTTTTATGCCCTACGCCATGGAAGGTGAAAAAGGCAGTATGATGAATATTTCAACTAGTCTTTGGAAAGCTGCAGATAACAACGTATTTTATGATGCCAATGACAGTTATGCACAGCTAAGCCAAACGGGCAGATATTTTGTTGGTGGATTATTAGAACATGCTGCTGCACTGCTTTTGTTTACTGCACCAATATCAAATTCTTATAAAAAGCTTGCTGCAGATCCAAAAGTATTAGGGTGGAGTAAAGACAATTCTAAGGCAATTGTACAGGTGCCTCAGATGAAGAAGAATAATAAGGAATCAAAACGAGTTGTCTTTACTGGTGCAGACCCATCGATAAATCCCTATCTTGCTTATGCAGCAGTTTTAGCTGCAGGTCTTGATGGCATAAAAAGTAAAAATGATCCTGGTGATCCGGTAGAAGAAGGAAAAGAAGAAACTAAGAAGAGAAAATGGGCAGAACTGCCATCTACTCTTTATGAAAGTATCGAAGCTTTGGGCAATGATCCTAAATTTATAAAAGGTGTCATTCCATCAGAGCTTTTGGATACGTACATAGACAAAAAGCTTCTTGACCATAGGGAATCGTTGAAAGCTGTAAGTGCTTGGGAAACTAAGAAGTATTTTAATGTTTAGTTTTTTCTTATTTTTTTATTTTTTAAAATCTTTCTAATCCAAAATCTTATCAGCAAGCACTGCGTATGCTGGTCTGGTTAATAAGAACCCTAGCAGAGCACCAAGCATTGTTGATATCGCAAAACCTACTACTTCTACAATACCAAAATATACGCCGAAAAGAAGCGGAACCATGGCAATCACTGCAACTATGACATTGGTTCTTATTATTCCAAATGCATAGCTTATTTTTTCTTCATGAGTAGAATCATTTTTCTTCAATAATTCATCGGTAATCACTATTTGGGAATCGACACCTACCCCAAGTGCAGCAATAATTCCTGCAATAGCTGCAAGATCAATTTCAAATGAACCTAATATGGAAACAAGGACGATTAACTCAGCAATGGTTATGCCAATTATTGGTAGTATCAGTTTAATGCGCCTATATCTTATACCTATGAAAATAGATATAGCAACTACTACTGCTATTAATCCTATAAAACTTAACTTAAGGAATTCATTACCAAGCGTAGGCGGGATAGAAGTTCTGCTTCCAAGTGATATCTGCACTGGGAGAGAACCACCTTTCAAGATTGATTCTATTTTTCTTTCGTTATCTGTTGCATCTTTTCTTTTTTCCTGAGTTGTTGTTCCTTTGGCGGTACCAGTAACTATGTAATTGTAACTAGGTATTCCAGTAGTTATTTGTGGACTTAGTGATGGAGCTGATAATAATCCTACTGCATTCCAACTATCAACTCGTAATTCTTGACTAGTTGTTATAGGGTTAAACTGAGGGCTAAATTCGTTTGCAGGTACTTCTTTAATTATAAAACCCCTGGAAACAAGTATTTGTTTTATTTCTTCAGAAGTACTATTTGAAATTAGAGCTCTAGTTTTATTCGTTTTAGGTTCTATTGTGGAGTTATCATTTAAATCATCAGTCAAATAAAGTTCTATATCATCTCCTTGGAGTGCTAACGAATCTTTAATTGCATTCAATACTTCTTTGTTTGTTATATCAATTTGAGTATTTGCACGAAGGTCGCTCATGCTTGCAACAATTATCGTATCTTCTGGTCTATCGAGAAACATGTAAATTGGATAATCTGGTTTTCCTTTTGCAGCTGTTGCAAATTGATCTGCGCCTTTTTTATTTACTGAAAAGCTTACACCCCAGTCTGCACCTATTTGTTGAAGGTAATTAGCATTTTTTATAGAACTTATCGATTGGGAGTATATATCTTTTCCCGCAATCGCAACTTGTCCACTGACAATTCCAGTATATATTCCTTGTTTAGATAATGTTTCTTCAATCAATAAAAGTTGTT
The DNA here is from genome assembly GCA_030648615.1 of Microcaldota archaeon. Classification (GTDB taxonomy): domain Archaea; phylum Micrarchaeota; class Micrarchaeia; order Anstonellales; family Bilamarchaeaceae; genus JAUSHJ01. The sequence goes on from JAUSHJ010000054.1 coordinate 50,347, forward strand.
CCTGGTCCCCGTTTGGAAGTTCTATAATTATTTGATTGCCGCCTACGGATTTTACTCTGGGATTAGATAATCCGAGTACTGTAGCTCGTTTCCTTATTGTAAGAAGAAGATCATCCATAGTCTGAGAATCTACTGCTTTTTCCAATGTTATCGGAATTCTAGTTCCACCGCTGAAATCAATACCTGCTTTCATATTACTGTAATTTATTGATACATTTATCAGTCCTAAAAGAATTATTGCTATAAGACAGGCAAGCTTTACATCATTATCATGCCATACTAACGAAACAATACCTAAAATAATTATAGCTAAAATCATAATTAGGCCGGACATTGCTGAGAATCCACCATAGTTGATTATACCTATTGCAAAAAGTAGAAATAAAGCAACGATTACAAGTACGTTTTTGTTTTTTATTTCCATTTTAAGCGACCTCTTTTTTCTCTACATACCAGAGCATCAGCACTCCATTTATTCCCCAGGTAGCAAACAAGTCTCCTAAGAGTCCGGCAAGTGCAACTGCTGATATTTCGTAATATGTATTTATTCCGGTAAATGTAGCAAGTGCAAATAAAACTAAAAATGCAACAATTGCACTAGACGTCATAGTCATACCAGTTTTCATAGAATCGAATGCCTTTTCTCTAGGATTGCCACTCTTAGTTAGCATTCTTGTTGTGAGTAAAATATCGGTATCTAAAGAGAATCCGACTAACATTAATAATGCGGCAAAACTTGGGAGTGTAAGAGGTATGCCAAAAAGTCCCATGGCACCTAGTGCTATTAGAACATCGCTTGCAGCACCAATCACTACTGCTAAGCTTGGTATTGGTGCTCTCATAAATATGAATACAAAAATCGTACTGAGGATTGCAGAAAGCAACATTACTGTTGTTGCACCACTGATGAATTTTTTACTTAAAGATGGACTTACTGTTTCGATGCTTATTGAACTATAAGTTAAGTGTTTATTTATAGGGATTTCAATGGACAATCTATAATTCTTATAAATCTCATTATATGCAATATAAAACTCTTTTTCAAATTGGTTTAGATCTGTGATTGTAGCGGCGTTTTGCGATCGTCCTGCAAGTAAGAACATTTGATTCGAAATGTTATCTAGTTCTGTTTTTGCATTATAATATCCGCCTGTTGTAATATTTTTATCTTGTTCTTCAATAAGTAGTTGGGTAGCATTAATTATTTTAACGGTGAATTGTTCTTTAAGCTCATCTGCAGTAACAAGTTTTTCATTTTGAGGTACATTTATTTCTGCTTTGTAGCCCAAGGTAGTTTCAATTATATCTACTTTAGCATCGATACCTTCTAGTTTAAGGTTTTGCTCTATTACTTTAGGGTCCATTTTTTGATCGATGGAAAGTGTAATGAGTGTTCCTCCCCGGAATTCCACTCCTAATTTTATGTTAGGCAATAATAAGAGGGATGCCACTATAAGTATGAGTGGCAAGATTATGAGTAGCTTATAGTTTCCATTGTAGATATTTGGTAATTCCATGAATTGTCCTCCGGGACAAATATCTCGACCATAGGTCTCGATAAAATTCGCTCTTCTGTTTTTACTAGTTTATATTATTATTGATTCGGTATCTTTATATTAATATGGACTCAGAGGGAATCGAACCCCCAGTCTCTGCAATTATCTGTTTCCAGTCTAGAGTTTCCAGTCTTGCACCTTGTTCGAGACACTGGACTTCTGGACTCAAGACAGGAACTTGCGAATGCAGCGTCTTACCGTTGTCAGCACGATCGACTAATTTCCCTATCGATAAAAGCTTTCGACTATGAGCCCAACAGAATATAATATGATTGCGAAAAGGCAATAAAAAATGATATGCTCAATATATCTTCTCTGTGGGCAATCGAATTGCATTAATTCAATGCCCATAAATTACAGAATTAATTTATTGGGCTTGTAGCTCAGCTTGGATAGAGCAGCGCCGTCCTAAGAGTTTCGGGTACTGTGTTCCGAGTCTCGATTATTAGGATTAAGGCGAAGGTCATGAGTTCAAATCTCATCTAGCCCGTTTTTTTTACTATTAGATCTAGTTTAATCCAATCTAAAAGAATCAAAAATAATCTCGACATCTTTCTTTTCCATATCTTTAAGCTGTTCAGAACAACTGTATGTAACGAAAGCAGTTCTATGTTTCCCTCTTACATGCATCAATTTCCAGAACTCATTTTCTGAAATAAATTCACATTCGGAAAAATCAGATCCTTCTTTAGAACACTCTTTTATTTTTATATTGTCTAATTTGTAGTATTCTTTGACTAAGGATTTCAGAAAATTTTTCGAATGAATGCTTAGTTTTTTCGAATTAGGGTCTAGCGAATTTTTTCCATAGGTAGAAACATGCATTATCCCAACAATATCTTCCGTATTGGTGTCTACATTTTCATTTACCTTATAAATTTCAGTAACCTGTTCATCCATCCGGTCAATCCAGCCTTTAGGTAATATTACTGAAAACGTAGGGTTACCACTTCCTGAACTGAACATCTGAGTTCTTTTTTCTGTATCTTTATTCTGTTTAGTTTCTTCTTTCCCTTGTTTGATTTTTTTGATCATAAAATCACTCACTTATAGTTGGTGTTAAGGCCGAATCCATTCAACCGAGAACCGTAGTTCGAGGGTTATGGATACTATGGCTGTATCCACTCAATTTCAAAGTATTCATATTCGCTACCAGGTAAATCTACTCTCTTGATTGCATAATATGTTACGCTTGATTCTCTATCGGTTATAGCCATAATCATGTCTAATCCAAAATATTTGCACTCTTCCAGTGCTTTTGCAAGTTCTTCTCCACCAATATACTCATCTTCTGAAAGTGAATACATGAGGAATTTAGGTTTACCATCTTTCGGAGTTTCTATACCTCCTTTTTTTCTGTGGTAAAGTAAAAAGTCTAAGTGCAACTTTTTCGGATTCACTTTCACTTCAGTTTTTTTTCCAGGAATTGCAAGGATGAATGTCTTTTTCACAGAGTGAGCTACTCTGATGGCACGTGCCCATTCGCTGATTATCATTTTGCTTTTTCTTGAGAACACATGAACAACGTGTTTGGAGTGTATCCATTCATCATTGTCACGGATTGGAGATGCACCAGGTAGATAAATTCTGAAATGAGTTCCAAATTTAAAACCAGATTTGATTACGTAGCTTCTGGAACGCCAGTCTTCGTAAACAGAATACATGTCATCGAAATATTTGATTCTTTCATCAGCTGCTTTCCATACGTCTTCGAACTTTGTATTTTTTACTCTGAGGTTGCCTTTTTTCATTAAGAATAAAGTTTCATAAATGTCTAGTTTGCTTATTTTTCCCCTATGCGCTGCTTTGTATGTGCCAAACTGTCCTAGCCAATATCGTTCATAGATTTCTTTTCCTACAGTTTCATCATCAACTACTGTGATTAAATCTTCCGGGAAAAATACTCCTTCAAAAGCGTAATTATCCATTTTGAATTCTTCTTTTTTATATTTCCTACTTTGACCTCTGCCATAGTCTCCTTCGATTTCCTTTATGTTTCTGAGAACTAGTCCCTTGTCTCTCCAGTCTTTGTATGTTAAATATCTTGCAAGTATTTTAGGTTGGTCTAGAAAAACACTTGCTAAATCATTGAACGTGTAAGTGTTGCCTGCTTCATCATAACATTTGCCGTTTCTTATGTCCATAATGTAGAGAGCTTCTTCTGGATCTAGTTTAATTAATCCTCTGTGCATTTCGCCATAGAATCCGTTTTGGAGGCTTGTAACCTCGCTTTGTTCTTTTACCCAGATTGTTTTGTCTTTTCGTTCTAATTCTAATTTTATCATTTCACTCACCTTTAACGCAGTCTGTGCATTGAAAAATGGCACAGGGTGATTTGCGTGATTATAACAAGTCGCATTCGCGACAGTCGTTTATGGCAGTACACGTTGTGTCAGCCGATTATTTAATTATGAAAAGAAATATTTATAACCAATCATCTCGACGTTCTTTCATTTCTTTTATACTTTTTTTCAATGCGGCAGAGCCCAGTGTAAATACGATGCCTAAGCTGCCAATCATTGCTCCAAGCAAACCAAGCGCTTTCTGGCCAGCTCTTGAATCCCGATAGTTATATTCTATCTCCTGCAATCCTGCCTGTTCGGAATTAGAAGAATAAATTCTCTCATGTAACGGATGTTTCTCCCTCCACATGCCATGGGCTGCAGTGGTTAGCCCGATAGCTAATACGCTTGCAGATACTGTTAATTTTGTTCGTGTTGAAAATTTCATCGAGAAAACCTAGTTTCATTGTACACTATCAAAAATCCCAGCAAACATTTCTATTGGTAATGCACCCTGAATTGTTACAATATAACTATCTCCATTTTCTCCCATTGACATACCTGGAGCAGGTTGATTTATTGCAAGTACCAAAGCATCCAAATTAGTTCTACTCTTAGGGAGTATTGCGAAAAATGTTGGTACACCTTGTATGTTAAGTGCGTTACCTTCATCAGTATCAGCATTCAGTTCGTTCTGATAACTTCTTACAATTATGCATGTGCGTAAAGCATCTTCGTTAAGGCTTAAACTTCTGCCAAGCGGATTTACAAAATATTCAATTGCTCCACTTTCACTTAATTCTACCCAAGTTTCTGCACTTGCTGCAATTGCAGTTCGCATGGTCCAGAGTGCATTCTGTTCATTTGCACAATACATGGCAAGTGCCGCTTCATCACCTTTATCATGAAATATAAATGGAAAATACCGGTAGTAAAGCGCAACTTTACCAGTATTAACATACTGATCTATTATTGCTGGTTCAACTTCTAGTATGTGCCGTACATCAAATGGTGCTTGTAGCTCTCCAAAATGCATGAATTTTATTGGTGCAGAAACATCTCCAAATGGAGGTAAAAATCCAGTTCCTGGAATAACTGTTTCTTCTTCTTTAGGTGGCTGCGGATCAATTTCTACCTCTCTATTAGTTGCAATTGTTACTGAAGTTGAAGTTCCTCCATTATTATCTGTTACTGCATTTATCGAACATACTGCAAAAACCAGTAATGTGGTATTGCCATCAGTTATTGTATAATTTTTATCTCTTTCTGCTTCAAATTCGGTTATTACTGATTTATCTATTCTATTGATAAGTGAGAATAGTACGTTTCCAGAAAAAATGTTTGCTCCAATGTATTTCAGCATAAGAGTATCATTTATGAGGATATTCATATTATTACTAATTATATTTCTATTGTCAGTAATATCTATTTCCTGAAGATCGCCACATAAAGAAAGTACAGTCCCGGCATCTAATAATTGTCCTGCGTCGTTGTTACAAGTCGTTCCGCGACAGCCGCCATCAAATCCAGCATCTTGCGTTTTACCCGCATCTCTTGCACCGGCATCAGCTCCACCATCTCTTGTTCTAGGTCCAGCATCAGGAGTTGGACCAGAGTCTTGTGTTTCGTGTCCAGCGTCGCTGTTGCAGGTCGCTCCGCGACAACCAGCATCACGTCCAGCATCTGAACTAGAGGTAGAGTTCGTGATATTTATGACGATAACTATTGGTGCGGGTTGAGGGGGAACATTTACTATTGTCGTTGCTGGTTTTTGCTCCGGTACTTCAATGCGCATTACCGGGCTTCTGCCGCAACCTGCCAGTGCCAAAGAGGATACAGCAGCTACGAAAAACATTGCCATTTTTTGTTTTATGTTTCTTCTTTCCATTTTTCTGGCACTAACGCCACCTGATTGTAAGTTTGTTAAATGTAAATTTCTCATAAATTTCCACCAAATTTATTCTGTAGAAATTCTGTTGAATTTCTCCATCTCAAAAG
>JAUSHJ010000033.1 GCA_030648615.1 Microcaldota archaeon
TTGGGGGGAAGTGCCGAATTTACACAACTTTGCCCTCCCAATTGTCCTTTGGACAATGGGCGCAATGTCGCAGTTGCGACATTCGCGTCGGCCCCAATGAAACCACAGCCTTTAGGCTGTGGTGGCCGAATGGGCAAATCATCGGTGTGCGTTTCCTGTTTTGGGGTTTCACTAACCGATTCTAATTTTTGAAGTTTATTTTTTTCCATTTTTTTAAAAAGAGCTATTTTTGTATCTTCGGATCTGACTCCAACATTATATCCATTATCTAATTTTATAACTAAAATGTCACTTTCGTAAGTTCGTGGCATCAGTATTCCTTGATACGTGCCTTTAGGGGATTCTACAGTTATAGTGTCGCCTATGGAAATGTTTAATTTCTTAAGAAGTTTTTCTAGCAAAGGAGTATACATACTGCCAATTCACTCCTTTAGCTTATAAATTTTTACTTCTCCACCATTGCTCTTGAAAACTAGGTCAAATCCAGGTAAATCCTCAAGTAAGAATGCGTTATATAAATTTGAGTCATAGAATTTGCCTTTACGATCCTCAAAACCATCTTTTATTTCCCCATTTTCAATCCATATTTTATCGTGGGTATAAAGTAAAGAAAATGCACTAAATCCATCGTTTGTTTGACCTTCAGGTTTTAGGAATGCTTTATTTAACTTTAAGTCTCCATTTGCATATTTTTGATTCATGTAAAATGTAGCGGTTGTATCTCTTCCATCAATAAGTTTTGTTTGACCAATACAATACTCTTTTTTGCTCTGTGTAGTTAATCCATTTGCAGTTTGTAAATACTCAATTTTATAAGATACTATTCCAGTCATATTTTTTGATATTTCACACGGTTCCTGGTTTTGCGATGGAACATATATAATTTCCCAGAGGTGATTACTTTCACACAACGAGCTACCCGGACCCATTGATACATTTGTTTCATTATTTCTGACACAAGACAAATAGTTCAATGCTCCATATTTGCCACCGAAAGAATTCCCATTAAACAACAACTCGGAGTCAAATAATACGTATTTAGAATAGTGTGCTTTCATAAATTGCGCAAGATCTTCAGGAGTTCCATCTATGTAATCGTGGGCAACTTCCAAAATCATTGGCAAAGATGACTGTTCGTTCCTGAGTACTGCGTTTTTCTGCCCAAAGAAGTTTATCCAGTGACCATAATCCCACCACGATGTAGTTCTGGAATCATTTTCAGTGTTATATCTTATCCATTCCATAGTTTCTACCCAATAATTATTCATATTACGACAGCGATAGCTTGCAGCTGTTTGCTCACTAGGGGTAGGTGCAAAAGGATTACTATAATGCGAGAGTACACATAATGTTGGATTATACTGGTAGTTAGTACCTTTAGATGCATACCCTATTGGGTCTGCAGCAGCTGCACAAATATCATCATCTATTGCTCCTTGTAGTTTTAATTGGCTACATACAGTTGCTAACCTATTTTGAAGTGCAAGCGGATTATCTTGGAATTTTGGAGTAAAAGAACTGCTTATAAGTGCAGTTATATCTGGGTTTGAAGTATATTGCATATATACTAAAGCAATTCCTATTGCCAATGAAAGATAAATAGGGAGTTTTAGAAGTTCCTTCTCTTTTAAATCTAGTTTTTTTATTAATGCTTTTAATATTTTTTCCATTTCACCTAATATCATACCAATTAAACCAACAAAAAGTATTGCAATATAAATTGTAAATTTCGCTTTAATTATTCCTATAAATGCTATTGGGAGTATGAGAGTTACATAGAGTAGTGCGATGTTTTTCTCCCCTTTGACAAAACGGTAAAATGCATATGCTGTTGCTAGACAAAATAAACCTAAAAATGTCATTAGTATGCTTGGAGGTTTCCAGTCTTTATTGTCAAAATTAGTATTAGGATTTCCAAGAGCCGAACTGACCTGTGCTACTAACCAACCGACAATATCTGGTGCATCAAAGCCTATGTCGTTTCCTGATACTGTTTCAGACGCTTTGGCCATGAAGGTGAATATAGAATTTGATATAAATGAAAATGGGATTAGGGTTAAATCTAAAATATTGTTAAATTTAGTTGCAAAATACCCCATCTGACCTTCGAAAAATCCACCTGTAGTTCCCTGCTCTGCAATTGTGCGTTGTAGGGTAGTAGTATAAGCTGCAAGTCCAGTAGTGCCTGCAATTTCTTTGATTGAATTAGCTAATGGGGTAAATGTAAATATGGTAAGACCAATTATCCCAAGCCCAATTAGAATATATGCTCTAGTCTCAGCATCATTTACTTTTTCTTTTATCACATATAGTAATGCAGTTATTAAAGTTACGAGCAAATACGCTTTGAATTTACTATTAAACAACCCATCACTACGATCAGTTAAACCTGACCAATCTCCATAATGGAATATGCTTCCAAGAAAAGAGCTAAGGAGAAAACCAAGGATTAGTATTACTACATTTATAATTAAAAATGATTTTAGTCCTTCAGAATCTTTATCTTTTAGGAAAAGTATTAGTCCATAAAACGGAACGAATAATAAAATCATAGTTGCAATAACTACGCTAGACGAAGCACCTAAAAATAATCCGATATATGCTAATGATGCTAGAACTGCAAATTTGATTTTTTTATCTTGAATCGAAAGTGCATAGAATGCTATAAACATGGCAAGCATGAAGAATCCATAGGGTTGTGATTCCATTTCTCCAGCAGAAAATTTTGCCAGAGTTATTGGCACAAAAGACATTAATGTAGCTCCCAGTAATGCATGTTCTCTTCTGTAATTAATTGAAACAAAAAGATAAAGGAAAAATACTGTAAATGCCGCTGCAATAGGTGGGTAATATCCTGCTATTAATACCAGAAGGTAATTGCTGTATTCTCCACCGTTAGTATAAAATGAATACCAGATTGATTCCATATATACTTCGGGGGTTGCAACTCGGTGATTATTCAATATTTCTGGATACCATGCAGTTTTATCCTGAAATGGATTTTCACCAAATACTAATAATTGCTGTGCTGAATATAAATAAAAATACGGGTCAAATTCATAAAATATTGGACTTGAAGATTGTACTCTTATCCAGAATGTTAGGAATAATATTGCTACTAGAAAAATTGCTGTGGCATGGGATGAAATAGAACTCAAGGTAGGAGATGAAAAATCAGGTAATTTTAATCCAACAAATTCTTCATATGCTTTATTTTTTACAAATACTATTATAGCTGCAATGTAGAATAATACTACACTTAGGATTGCAATTATATATGTATATTTTATTCCAAGGAAGAGGAAAAGCAGGAATGGTATAAAAGACGGAATGATAAACCCAATTGCAAAACCACATAATATTTTTTCAAGCAGGTTTAATCTTTTATAATCCTTGAATAAACCAAGGAATAAAAGTACTCCTGGGATAAATGAAGTTACAAATATCCAAAAAATCAATAGTAATGGGTTAAAGTCAATGAACATATATTTATCATCTCTTGGTCAAATTAAAATATAAAATCTAGAGGAACTGAATACTTTCTTGCTCTCTTATTTCTTCAGCTTCCTCGCTTTTTAGTATAAATGGAGATTTAACTCCTGTAATTATTGCAGTCACTCTTACTTTATCTCCGTAAGATTGGTTGACTCTGGCACCAATTTTTATGCTTGCGTTAGGGTCGAATGTTGCCGTAAGTGTTTCACCGATTTTTATTGCATCCCCTAGTGTTAATCCAGGTCCACCTTCGATGTGGATTAAAGAGCCCCTTGCGCCTTCGTAATTAACATCGAGTAACGGGTGCTCCAGCGTATCCTTTACTACTGCATCTATCATTCCCATCCCACTGGCTTCTCCAAGTGAAATCATTGCAACACCACCATCTTGCATCACTGCTCTTACGTCTGCAAAATCTACGTTCATTAAACTTGGGAACGTTATGGTATCAGTAATTCCTGTAACTGCTCTTGCAGTTATGCTGTCTGCAAGTTCGAATGCCTGGGTTATTGGCAAATTCGGGAAGTATTTCGAAAGTCTGTTGTTGTCTATTACGACTACTGTATCAGAATATTTAACTAAATTTTGGATCGATTCTTGTGCTTTTTTGAGTCTTACTCTTTCCAATGCGAATGGGTATGTCACTATGCTTATTACTATAGATCCTTGTTCTTTTGCAATCTGTGCAATTACTGGAGCAGCACCACCACCTGTACCACCACCCATACCTGCGCATATAAATACGATTTCGTTTTCTCCCATTTGCTCTTTTAGCATTGCTCGGTCTGCTTCTGCACATTTCTTTGCAAGGTAAATATCTCCGCCTGCGCCCAGACCTCTTGTGATTACTTTTCCTAGAAGTATTTTTTTATGAGCTGATACTGATTTTAGATGTTTGCCATCTGTATTTATGGCGAATGTTTTTGCACTTTTTATTCCATCTTTGGTTAATCTGTCTATGCAGTTGCATCCTGCACCGCCTACACCGATTACGCTTATTCTTACGTTGGCAGAATCACCAGGTTCATCCGGTTCGTCTGGCGTGTCCGTATCATGTTTAGTGTCTTGGGTTGCGTGAGTGTGTGCAGTTCCATGAGTCGAAGTATGAGTTTCTACCATTGTCTCAACCTTTATAGGTTCCACGTCTAGTTTCTTTTGCTCTGGCTCAAGATTAGATACCGAATTTTGTTTTGCTGCTTTTATTATATCATCAAACATAGGAGATCACCCTACTATAATTATATTATATAGAATACACGGAAAAGAATATAAAAGTGATTCAAGATTTTAGAAAATTTTAAGTAAAAATTCGATAAAACATAACTTTATATTCTGGATTTAACATAATAAATAACATGAAACGATCTTTACGTTCAGGAATAATTGCACGAACTTTGGTTGTTGCTACAGTATTTACATTTGCTGCTTGTAAACCACATCACGAAAAAACTATTCGGGAAATTCAAGATGCAGATGCACCTAAAACTGCAAAATTAACTGAATCTATAATTCCAAAAACCGTAAAATTAGTCGAATCGACAATGTGGGCACTTCAGGTCGGTGAAACTTTGAAAGGAGTTGCCTTACATGTGGGTGACAGAATGCCCGCAGATTTATTAGAACCTGAAGCACAAAAAAAATCGCCTAACTTAATAATGTTTTACATTGAGCCATCAAATAAAAATATTTCAACGTTATGTGTTTTGCCAGATATCAATGTCGATGCCATAAAAGCTCTCATGAAATTAGATTCAGCTAAAAATTTGTGGCTAGTTAATAGTAAGAGAATACGCATTCACATTAGAAAAATGGGGACAACAGAATATATTACATATGGGAGTTCTATATACGACAAGCCCCTTGATATGGTATGTGGACTCGGTACACCTGTTCTGGCTTTAATTTCTTCTGATGGTAAGGTAAAAGCTTTAGGTCACATGATCTATAGCGTAGATGCATGGAATTCTGGAACATTCAGTCTTAACCCTTATTTTGCAATTGCACTTCAAAGCATTGATTAACTAAACTACAGTGGATAATATGCAGAAAAGAAAACTTGAAAGGACAAAACCAAAAAATCGTTCTAATCGTTTTACTAAATGTGTAATTGCCGCAGGTCTGGCCGTAGTTCTTACTGCGGGAATATCAAGATGCGGAAAGAGCGGAGAATCAACTGGGCAGATTCGTGACCCAGTTACTGCTGGTTTAGAACTTCCAAAAAAACCCATCTATCAAACACGTGCCAAATGGAACAAAGAACAGGAAACCAAATTTAGGGACAGCTTTTTCAAATGGTTATTCACTATAAGAATGCCAGATTCACTTCCAGTTAATGATCCTCATGATTCATACTCTTGCATAATGGACATGGAGATTGCACGTATGGATGCAAGGGCACAAGGAATGTTTTTTGATTCTGACACTTATCTTAGTGAACATGGTTGTGTGTCAACGCAGAAATTTTTATCTTGGATAATTGCTAATCCTACTCCAGAAGCAATTGATGCATTAAGATTACTTGTTGAAGGTACGCAAAAAGGTTTTGATGTTAACGAAATTATTCATGATGGTATGTCTGTACCAGACGTAACAGGTATCACACGTGAATTTATGTACAGGTGTGAAGATTCATTGAAAATAGGTAGGATATATTCTGGTGCATCTCCTCTTATGACAGCTATCGATCTTGCTGCAAGTGGTAATTCAGATGCCTGGTTGATAGTGCGTGATAATTTAGATACTTTTGAAGAAAATGAAACCAGGGATTATTTTAAGAATCGTCCTGTAGGTGATGACCAAGATAAGCGCAGAAGAGCGGTTGCCGTTTCAGTACTTCAATCCAATGTTGATCTTCGTTTTGGGGACAAATCAGAATTAGTTTGGCACTGTCCTCAAGAAGAGTATTGTGGGGACGAGACAATGATGATTAAAAAAAGTGACGAAATGCATGATATAGAAAGAGACCTGGGTCGAGGTGGTTATGACGGTTGGGCTAGACTGGGAGATGAAGATGCATCTGCAGAATGGACCAATGTTATTCGTACAGGTGATATGGATATGTTCTGTTCTCCACTATCTCCTAAAATAAGAGCGTATCTTGGAATGAAACCTTGACTATATTTGAGTTCAATATAAACCATACATTTATATACTAATTTTACCATAATATATAACATGCATAAACACGTAGCTACGCCACCAGAAGCAAGAAGAACTGGCAGGCGCAACAATTTTTTGTTAGTTGCAGGGACTGCTTTATTGCTAGCTGGGCTGGTTGCTAAATGCGGAATAAAAGAAGAATTAGAGCAAACAAGTAAACCGACAATCGCTTACGAATTTCCTAAGAAAGACAAGCCCGAATATCAAACTAAAGCAAAATGGAAAGAGCAACAGGGAAGAAAAATACTTTATGATTTTTTCAAAATGTTACTTAAAGTGAAGATGCCAGAACCTCAGAAAATAAATCATCCTCTAGATGCTTACTCATGTATTATGGATGCCAGAGTGCAGGCATTTGAAGCGCAGACAAACGCAGAATTTTTTGATGAAGACAGATATTTGAAAGCAAATGGATGTCCAACTATGCCAGAGCTTTTAGATGAAATTAAAAAGAATCCAACTCCTGAAAGTTTGGATGCACTGAGAAGATTGGCTTTAGCAAGAAGTGATTATTTTGATGCGAAAATTGCCTATTTTGCATATACAGATAAGCAAACTCCATATGAACTTAGACTAGATGCACTAGGTTGTTCTATGTATTTAGCTCGGATGAGTTTCATTAATGAGTCCTCTGCAATTATGGCTGTTGCAGAACTTGCTGTAAGCAATCAAACTGCGTTTGAAATATTAACCGAAGCTGCGGGGAAAGGCGAAGGGGTTATAACTGATTTTGCATTAATGCTTAGAATTGCACCTCAAGATGAAGCCATGTTTTCACTAAGATCACGTTTTGCAGATGCAACACGAATTGCAGTAAGAATGACTGGGCTAGGGGAGTTTAGTTCAAATGCATATTCCACATTTGTACTGTCTAATTTTGAAGTTGATTCAACAAGACAAGATGTTGAACGTGAAAGAAAATATTGTGATCAGTTAAATTCAGAAGATAAACTAGTTCTTGGATTAAAACCTTGAAAGAACAAATTGATAAGAAATTTGTTCTGTTGTAAATTCTTATAGAATTTACAGTAGAAAGAACAAATCAAAATTAGAAAAAGATCAAATTAGGTTACTCTACTGGCAACTACTTTCACTAAATCTACTACTTTATCTTTTGAGCAATCCGGATCATAATATGAAAATTCAAATACCTTGTGATTTTTTATAAAAGACAGGTATCTTGTGTTGGTGCTTACCCAGGTTACCGATTCACTTCCTATTCCATCAACTTTTACTACGCTCGCCAATTCATTCTTATCTGGGCTAAATTCAGCAAATCTTTTTGTGTAATTTTCTAAAGATCCACCCATGAATGTATCATCTGAGCTGTAAAGTAGTTTGAAATCAAACGAAGCGTAGGTTTTTTTATCATAACTAGAGAAATAGCATTGTGCCGAATCTCCATAAATACCGTTAAAGGCGTAATAGGTTATGCTTGGTAATGAGCTTAGTTTTAAATTAGCTCTGGTACCGCACGCTTGTTCGATGTCAGCAGTAGAGAGTAAGGAGCAAGGAAAATCTGTTGCATTTATTTGCACTGAGTATGCTTTAGGCTTGGCCGTTTCGGTAGTATCTCCTTTCGAAGAGTCACTATTTGTAGTAGTTTCCGTTGTTGCATCATTATCATTAGTCGTCGTTGAATTATCAATAGTACCAGTATCTTCAGTAGTCTTCTGGCTTGGTGCCTGAGTACAACCTAGCAATAGCATAGATAAAAATATAAGTGAAAACAGAATTTTGAATTTATTATTCATACGATCAACAAATATGTTTCAGATAATAAGTTTAAATAGATTTGGAATTGAAAAACAGAAATTTAGAATAAAGTAAAATAAAAAAAAGAAAAATAAAAGATAAGACGCAATTTACCTTGCGGTAAATGCGCAATTGACCAGAAAATGGTCAATGCGTATTGTTTTCTGTTGAAAACAATCGCGCCCATTGTTGCCAATGCAACAATTGGGCCTGCATCCGACGTCTCGTTTGCAAGTCTATAATCTTATACCACAACTAACCCAATACTTCAAGATCATTTGTGTAAACTGGTAATGAAGAACTCTGCTCTTCCTGGTATGCGCCACCTGCTATGCTTGCGCCTTTAACACCAGTTACGATTGCAACTATTTCTAGTTTGCCTTCGTAGTTTTGCATTATTCTTGCACCCCATTTAACATTGGCTTCTCCATCCATTTTCTCAGTGATCATTTCCCCTGCTTTTATGGCATCACCAAGTGTCAGGTCTGAACCGCCAGTGATGTGGATAAGTGCGCCTTTTGCACCTTCGAAATCAACATCAAGTAATCTGTTTTTAACTACACCTTCGCTTGCAGACTTTACTTTGTCGTTTCCTTTTCCTTCACCAACTGCTATGAATCCGACACCACCGCCTTCCATGATTGCCCTTACATCTGCGAAATCGATGTTAATCAATGATGGCTGAGTAATCGTCCATACCAATCCGCTAATTGCTCTCGAGAGAATTTCATCGGCAACTGAAAATGCTTCAGTCATTGGAAGATTTGGCACTAACTGTACCAATCTGTTGTTATCAAGTATAATGACTGAGTCGCAGAATTTCTTTAACTTTGCGATACCTTCATCTGCCTTCTTCTTTCTTGCTCTTTCTAAAGCAAATGGATAGGTAACCATGCTGACTACAATCGCACCTTGTTCTTTTGCAATTTGTGCAACTACTGGAGCAGCACCACCACCTGTACCACCACCCATACCTGCGCATATAAATACCAGGTGAGCATTTTCCAATTCTCTTTCTATTAATGGTCTGTCTACTTCTGCGCTCTTGGCACCTACGTCAGGATAACCACCTGCACCGAGTCCTTTTGTAACACTTTTACCGATAAGCACTTTCTTTGCTCTTTCGTGAACAATGTTCAAGTGTTGTTTATCCGTATTGATTGCAACAAGTTCAGTTCCTTTTACACCTGACTTAATCAATCTGTTTATGGTGTTGTTTCCTGCACCGCCTACCCCAATGGTTACGATTTTAATGCTTTCCGAGCTCAAACTATCATCGTTTTCCGTTGATGGTACTACATTTTCCCCCATTACACTCTTTACTAAGTCTTCCATATCTTTCACCTTTGCATGGCAAGCGGTAAAGCTTACGCTAACTGTTACGCATCTTTCCACTTTGGTCGCCAATTTTGAGTATTTTCGCACCAACAATTTTCTTGCCGGCGTTCTTTTACTCTGTGTTATCTCTAAGGTTAGAGCTTTATATACATTAACTTTTACCTCGAAGATTATCTATCATAACTGTTGACGATTGTTCACACAAATTAATATTTCGAGAAAGTTTTTTAAATACATTGATTAAATACATTTACTATAGAAGTATGTACAAATGCCGACGCAATTTGCGTCAAAATTGAAGAAAAAATTAAACGGGTGAGTAAAAATGGTTAAAGTCATTACAATAATGGATGATGCATATGCAGATCTTTATCGTCTGAAAAAAGCAAAGGACATGAGTTTTACAGAGATAATTAGATTCCTAATTCAAGAGCGAGAAAAGGAAGGAAGAAACATACTTACTTTTGCTGGAAGTGTTAGTGAAGCAGACATTCACAAAAGGACTCTCGACAATATTAGAAAAGGACGAAATGACTGGGGTAGAATCTGATGGAAAAAATTTGCTTGGATACTGAAGTTACAATTGATTTTTTACTTGGGGAGAAGGTAATTGTAGAAAAACTTAGAAATTATGTCGTAAGAGAAGAGATATGTATAAATCCCATAACTCTTTTCTATTTATATAGAACAATACGAAAACCAGAAATTGTTAGCACGTTTGCAGCTAATATAACTGTCATGCAGCTGGATTCACAGGTTGCAGCAAAAGCTGCTGAGATAGAGGAAGAGCTAAG
Source organism: Microcaldota archaeon (assembly GCA_030648615.1). Lineage (GTDB taxonomy): Archaea > Micrarchaeota > Micrarchaeia > Anstonellales > Bilamarchaeaceae > JAUSHJ01. Next base: position 10,542 of record JAUSHJ010000033.1, read on the forward strand.
GGAAAAAAATATGGAAAAATCAAACGATATAATTTTAATGGCTGCCACATGTATGGTTAATGGTGCATTTCTTTTTACAAAAGATCGAAAGAAATTTGATGGGATTCGTGGATTGAAGATCGTTTAGATTTTTAAGTTTTAATTTAGAATAAATTAATTAATTGAAGATAGTATAGTGATATACATGCTAATTAGAAAAAATAGAACTTGGGTAGTAAAGATAATTTTGTTTTTTGCAGTAGTAATACTTTTCAGTATGTTCATCCCTATGTTTTTATTTAGTGGCGTTACCCTGGAAAAAATGCTTCAGAGGTTCGTTATAGATCAATTTCCCATAAAGTTTGGGGGCAGTACGATTGTCAACGGAACTATTTTTGAAATAATGCTGGCAGTTATATTCTTCGTATCATGTATGACGCTAGTCCCTTACCTTGCTGAGAGTCTTGAGCTGAAAGACAATAAATTAATTCATTCGAAACTTTTGGAGAAAGGTAATGTGATTAACGTGGACGAACTGATTAGCATATATTATACAGAATCTCTAAAAAACCACGTATTAACGTTTAACTCGAAAAATGCATCAATACAAATTATAGGGGCAAATTTCTATAAACAGAGTGAACTCAGAGGGTTGATTAAAGAATTGACTTCCAAAAATAAAACTATTAATTTAAACAATTGTCAGGAACTATTGAAATAAATTCCAGATGGACATTTTTAATCTTTCACCTAAAAAAAGACAAGTTATATAAAATGTTGACTGGAAAATAACAATAATATGCAAGTAAAAAACATTGCCCTTATTTTGACTATATTATTGATGCACAGTAGTATCTACTTTGCAGAAAACCTATACAGTACCATAAGTCCGATAGTGACCAATCAGAATTTCGTTTCTCTTGCAAATGTATCATTCAAAATATTTTGTTCTAGTGAAAAAGATGAACGTTCGTTTGAACGTCTTGCAGTTGTTCACAGTTCAAAAAAGATATGTGCAAGTGATGAAGCCGGAAGATGCAATTTTGATATAAATCAGGGAATAGAAGGTTGTTTTGGATGCACTGCCTCTTCTTCTGCAATTATAACTGCAACTTACTATTCTCAGGAAATAAATCAAACCATATCTGCTTGGGATGGCTATGAGCGCGTTTCTCCTGACGAACGATCGTGTTATGCTTCGTCCTATGAATTATATAAGCGATATTACAAAGAACCTTCGAACCATCTAGAATCGTTTGTTTTTACTACTTATGATCTTACAATTCGAGCTATTAATGAAAATAGCAATCCGATAAAAGATGCTTCGATCACTGCCAATTCTCCTGATGCATTATATGCGAAATGTCTAACCGACTACAATGGAGAGTGCACAATCAAGAACATACCAGAAGGAAGCCGTTATAATATACGTACCAGTTTCAATGGAACTGAAAACGAAACGATCGTTGCAGTGACTGATGATATTTCACTTGAAATCAGGCTAAATGAAAAAAATGGAATTGTTATTCCACTCCTGTCACCAAATCCATCCTCTTCAAATGAAACTTCTAATACTCCTGATAACTGTGCAGGACAATGTTCGGGAAATGAAATGTGTGCATACTCACCTCTTAACAATAACTATGGGTGTTGTAAACTTGGCGAACAATGGACCGGTGAAAAATGCATCAGACAATCATCTTTAAAAATATTCATTCTGCCAATAAATTACGATCAGTCTTCTGCAAGATTCCACGATATAAAATCCAAAATAGATGAAATGGACAAGCAGCTTAACCTCGGATATTCTTCGTATTATTTTGTTGACAGGCCATTAACTGTAAATCCAGATTATTGTGAGGACAATGAACTTAAATTTGATTTGCTGGAAAAACATTTCCTTTCTTGGTATAAACAAACCAGGATATTCAACCAAAGTTTAGAGCCATCAAAAGACAAATACCGTCTTCTGGTTATTGATTTTGGCGATATATGCAATGCAGGAAATACGTGTGGGTATACCTACAGGACCTCATCTTTCAACCCCACCAGTACGATTATTTATATTAGACATGACGACTCGTGCAAATCGCCGCACGTAGCACTGCACGAATTTGGTCATACATTTGATTTGTGCGACGATTATAATCCAAATGTCTGGGAAAGACAGAATAATTACTTTACTTGCCCCAATCCAAAGCCAACGACGGAGAATTCAGATTGCAGTCTGAGTTGTTCCAATATGGGTGCCTGTTGTTTTGGAGTAAAATACGGAAATGGGTACTATTCCACAATGGGATCAGCAAATGATGTTGATATGTATAATAATACTATAAAAAGAACGTTCGGTCTTGAAAGCATACTTCATATCCAGAAGAAAATCGAGGAGGTCGATGCAAAATGAAAATAGTTTTTATTATTATATTTCTCGTATCGTTGTCTTTTGCGGATAACCTGTACCTTCATATAAATCCATACAAAAACTATGCAGTTACTTACGCGAGTGTTTTTGGTGGGAATCCGGTTATTCCTGATCTATCTCTCCAAGGTGACTACCGCATTGATGTTATTTACAACGGATACGTAATATTCTCTCAGAGTTTTCCACAGGAGAACGTAACTATGTTCTATGATGGCATAGGTGTAGGTGGGACGAAGGATATCGAACAGCCAATAAAAATTTACGTGCCTTATATTTCTTCGGATCAATTAGTCAAATTATATTATAAGGGAAACTCTATCGGGAATTATGAATTTAGTTATATCTGCAATAAAAACAATGTTTGTGATGAAAAAGAAGATTATCTTTCATGTCCTTCGGAATGCAGTAAAGAGAATCTGCAGGCATATAACCTGAGTACGGTGCTTGAGGAATATGAACGGGACCAGCCCGGCATATTAATACATCCGATAGACAAACTTCTGGAACCTACACCGTCTCCACCAAGGGATGCCCTGAGTGAGTTAGCCGGAATCCTGAAAAAACATGTGCCTTATTTTTGCATCGGATCTGTTTTGATAATTTTTGTACTTGCTATTGGATATTATTTTGGAAAGAGGAAATTAGTAGGGTGATAACATGCAACTTTCTTATTTATCTAGAATTAACGGAATAGGGGGCACCATCAAAAACAGTGCTGAAGATTTTTTAGTTGAGGAAATAACTAAAGACGGAACTGTTCTGGAACTAAATAAGGTGATAGATAGGAGTGAAATCGCTGAATCAGAAATAGATGAAAACAAAAAATTCCTTCATTTCGTTCTTCAGAAGACGGACTGGACAACTTCTTCTGCAATTAAAACCATTGCAAGTCGTCTAAGAATAAGTTTTCGAAGATTTAATTTTGCAGGAACCAAAGATAAAATTTCCACAAGCACACAATTAGTTTCTTGTTTTGCGCTTAGAAAAGAAAAGTTACAACAGTTACGCATGAGGGATGTCCAGATAAATGGCATGTGGTATACAAATGACAGAGTTAATCTTGGAGATTTGTTAGGCAATCGTTTTACGATAAAGGTTGACGATTTGAATTTTGAAAAAAAAGAAAATTCAAAGTTTTGTTCCGAAAGAACAAATGATTGCGAGAACGATGAGCAGAAAATTAAAAATATCTATAACGAATTAGATGGCAAATTTCCAAATTATTTCGGTGAACAGAGATTTGGCAGTACAAGAAGAAACACCCATAAGGTAGGCGAGTTGCTAATCAAATCAAAATTCGAAGAAGCGGCCATGGCATATCTTACTGATACGGACGGTGAAGAGAATCAGGAATCGGTTGCTGCGAGAAAAGAACTTTTAGCAACAAGAGATTTTGCAACTGCGCTTAAAACCTTTCCAAAATATCTTATGCCAGAGAGAAGTATGTTAGATCATCTAGCCAGAGCTCCCACTGACTACGTAGGTGCATTCAGGAGATTACAGAGAAATATTTTACTCATGTTCATTCATGCATTTCAAAGTCATCTATTCAATATCGATTTATCAGAAAGAGTAAAAGACAAGGATTTCAAGTTTCAGGAAGGTGAATATCTTTGTGGAAACAATTCCTACGGGTTTCCGGATATTGAAAACAGGCAAGTTGACGGTTCTTTATGCATGAAACTCATAGGTTCTGAAAGTAAAACCAGTGAAAAAGAAAACGAACTTCTAGATAGCTTCGGAATTAAAAAGGAAGATTTCGTTATTAGAAGCATTCCTGAGATAGGCTCCAAGGGAACGTATAGGGTTGCACTTGCACCGATAAAGGATTTCCATTATGAAAACTCTACGTTTAAATTTTCTTTACAATCAGGAAGCTATGCTACGGTTGCGATGCGGGAGTTTCTTGAGATGAAGAAATAAATCTATGCGTATTTATCTCCTGCAAACATGCACAGTTCTTCAAGACCTGCTTTCTCAAGTAAACGAATAGCTTCGTTCGACATTTTTTTCTTAGATTTATCCGCTGCTCTGAGTTTTTCAGCTACAACTTCGTAAGGCGAAATGGTTTCAGATTCCAAATACCTGAATTTAAGAACACTATAAGCACTATAATTAGTTCTGCTCAGACGTCTCATAAGTCCATCTTCTTTTGCTTTGATTATAGCTTCCCTGGTTATTTCTTTGTTATTAGTAGTTCTAAGATCTAAAGTAAGAGCATCCATAAATGTGAAACGTTGAAGTGCTTTCAAAGCAGTTGCTATATTTTTTGTTGCAGTTTTTAAGCTTGGTTTGTTGCCCTTTACTTTAGCTAAGGCATCTTTGGTACTCAGACCTTTTTCATAAACTAGTTCTATGAGTCTTATTGTCTGAGGACTATCATCTCTAAGCATGTCCATGGCAACAGTTCCTTTAAGAGCTTTTAAAGCATCTGCTACTTTTTCTTTATCTCCTGGATTTGAAAGTGCATTTATAGTTTCACCAAAACTGAGTGCAGGTTTTTCTACCATTGCTTCGATTACTGGAGTAGGGGCTATAGTTGTAGTAACAACTGGAGTTTCAACTGCTGTGATTGGTGCCGCAGCCGGTGGGATAATAGGAATTCCTAATACTGTGGTTGTAGATTCATTTGAAGGTGCAGGTACCATCACTCTGTCAGGTATTTCTATATCTAATCTAGCTAAACCCTCTCTTCCAATCATTTCCTCAGTTCTTCTTCCACTGCCACCTGTAAGCATGTCATTTATCCTTTCATTTAACTCTCTGCTGTCAAACGAAGTTTCAAATATTTTCATTATT
>JAUSHJ010000039.1 GCA_030648615.1 Microcaldota archaeon
GGAAATACATTTTATGTAGAAAATAATGCAGTGCAGGTAAAAACATTAGTGATACAGCCAGTATATTCTTCCCAAATGCATGCGTGTGGATATGACACTGAACAAACATACGTAGAACTGAGTACTCCTGCAGGCATTACAGGACATATAAATGTAGGAGAAAGCACAGCATTTAATGTACAGGAATCCTCCACTAATGCAAATGTACTGATAAAAGTAGTAGTGAGTAATATAGCTGCGACATATGCCCAACAAGGAAATCCGCCTATAGTCGCCTGTACTGCCAGTTACAAAAAAGTTACATTAGTAGTAACTATACCAAGCCCAGGTAGCAACTCTGGATATTGTACTGATCCAGATGCGAGTGAAAGTCAAAGCGGTATCTTAACAAAAGCCACAATCTCCCAAGTTGGAACTATAACGTCTTCTAAAACTTCCAGCACAGCGATAAATTTAATAGCAACTTCTTCCACGGCAGCTACAGACACGTGTTACCTTAATGGAAACGTAGCTTCCGGAGGACAGATAAGGGAAAGAATTTGCAGCGTTGCTGATAATAATCAAATAAGAAGCACTACGATTAACTGTCCAGCTAATTATGCGTGCAATGATGGTGCCTGTAAAATAATAGCTTACATATGTACAGATAATGATGGAGACAACAGAAATACTGCGAGTAGCATAAGAATGAACCAATACATTGGTGGAGTATTGAACACTACGATTACGAAAAATGATTTTTGTATAGATGGAAGCAACGTAGGCGAATATCTTTGTACTGCTGATACAAGCAATGGTTATTCGGAATCAAAGTCCTGTCCTGCAGGTTGTCAAAATAATGCCTGTGTTGCATCTCAGAATTTTTGTACTGATGGAGATGGAGGTTCGAATTATTTCATAAGAGCAGCAGTTCAAATTAAAAATCCGGCAAGAGGATTTCCAGAAGCTACAATACGCACAGATGAATGTATCGATGGTAGATTAAGGGAATATTCTTGTGATAATAGTAATCCAGTTGATCCCATACTGACAGGAACCATATTAGACTGTCCGAATGGAAAAATCTGCAGTAATGGTGCATGTGTAACTGCTGAAGTCCAGCCAACTGAAGAATTCTGCACTGGAATACAAGAAGGCAACCTAGACCCTACGGTAAAAGATGGAGTAGTAAGTGGTACCAGACCAATAGGAGGTATAGGTGAAGGACAATTACAAGCTGATACCTGTACAGCTAATGATAAAGTAAAGGAATTTTTCTGCAGAGGCACAACAGCTGATTCGATAACAAATTTTTGTGCAAACGGAACAACTTGTCAAGATGGTGCATGCGTAACAAATATACCCATACCAGGAAATACCCCATTCTGTAGTGACAGTGATAATGGTGATGACAAATCAATCAAAGGAACGATAAGCTACGGCGTACTTAATGCCAATAGAAATGCAATTCAAAATACAACATTTATAGATAGCTGTACTCCAACTGGAAAAGTACTTGAATATTATTGTGATGGAAATTCTAAAATAGAACACGAAGTAGATTGTGTTTCTGGACAAACTTGTTCTGATGGAGCATGTGTAGCTCCTCAAATAAATCCACGAGTAAACCCTGGTGGAGCAACCTGCCAAGATAGTGACGATCTTAGCATATACATAAAAGGAGAAAATATCGCATTAAATGCAAATAATGTACTCGAAACAAAATCGGATTATTGTATTGATCAGAAAACGATTACGGAATATTATTGTTCTAATGGAGAAAGAAGAGTGCAACAAAAACAATGTACTGCGGATTATATTTGTACAGATGGATCATGCGGTAGAATTAATGTATTGCAATCAACTAAAACAATTGAAATTGAATTAAATAAAGGATGGAATTTATTTTCTATACCTCTAAAAGATGCCACGTTAACTAGCAATTGTAATGGATTTAATACAAGAAAAAAATGGCACTATGATAGAGTAATAAAATGGATTAATCCTGGCAAACTTGATGCTGGCAACGGATACTGGTTTAAAGCAGATAATGCTTGCAAGATTACTGTCACAGGAACTAACTATGCAATTGATGATTTAAAGAAAACAGCATTGACAAGCGGTTGGAACCAGATAGGTAGCCCAGAATTACCTGTTAACATGAATACGTTATTAGCCAGCTGCAAAATTACACATGGACCCTGGAGCTATAATACACTTGCAGGTGTTTATGAAAAGGCAACTACTATGGTAGCTGGAAAAGGATATTTCATTAAATTATCAGAAGATTGTAAACTAGGATGATTGAATATGCTCGATGAAAACGATTTTTCTACATTGCCTGGAACTGAAATTCCGTCAGTACAACCTAAACCTACAGTTCAACCTGTACCAATACCTCAACCTATTCCAGAACCTCAACCGGTTTCCGCAGTAGGACCAACAGCATTAAAAAATAATTTACCAGATACAGAAAAACCACCTCAGAAAAGTGGAAATAGTATGATGATCGCAATTGCAGTAATACTAGTAATAGGACTCCTTATTATTGGTCTTATTATTGCCAGTGTTTACCTGGGATATGTAAAACTTCCAAATATTGATTTGACATTCCTTAGCAGTATTTTAGGTGGAAAGGCAATAGATGAAAAAGCTAAAGCAAATGCTGAAGCAGCAATCTCAGATGCTAATAATGCTATTTCGCAAGCAGAAGCGATAGGTGCAGATATATCTAGTGCAAGAACTGCATTAGATAAGGCAGAAAAAGAACTTTCTAGTGATGATTTCCCAGCAGCAATTAATAATGCAAATGATGCGGCAAATAAAGCAAAACAGGCTGAAAAAATAAAACAAGCAGAAATAGATGCAGAGAAAAAGAAGAACGATACGGAAAATGAAATGCCACCTCCGTTACCTGATGAAGTATAAGTATATTTTAGAGTAACCAAATATAAAAATTAGCGAAGTAATACTGTATAATCTCTGAATTTATTATCCCCAGTCTGTTCTGATAAAGCATCCAACTGATCTACCAAAGACTCGATATCAGCTTGATAGTAACTACGAGCATTAGTGCGTATTTTTATTAGAAGAGTTTCAAGATGGGAATCCATAATTGAATTTAAGCCTGGGAAAACATCCTGAGATGCTCTGATATCTAGCAAAATGTTAGCTGCTTCAATAGCAGGCATTGTATCCAGCAAAGATAAGACTTTGTCAAACAATTTACCCTGTATCTGCATATAATTACACGAACATTCGTTTCCTTCAAAATTTGAAAGTATTCTGATGTAAATATTAATTTTTTGTACAGCACTGCCATTATCACCAACTAATTTAGTAAGAAGTTCTTCCTCTGCTTTTTTAGTTTCTAAACTTTCATCACATTTGCAATATAATCCCATAATTATCTTTTCATCAGTTGAAAGAGGTCCTCTTTTGACTTTAAACATTCTCAGCACATCTGGAGGTATTGGTTGTTCAATTGATCCGATGCCTACTTTTGCTATTTTTGATCTGGATTTTGTCTCTGGATTAACTTCTTGTGGTCTGGTTTCTGTAGTGTGTCTCTGAACAGCAAGTTTCTTAGCAATTCTTGGAACATTTGAAGAATCATCTGATTTTTCACAGAATGAATCTGTGCAAACTGGAGATTCTTGTAATCTACTTACCTGAGGTTCTTTACCTCTTGTTAATAGAAAAGTTGCAGCTATAACAACAACTCCTGCAGCAATAACTCTGTTCCTAGTTAATTTCATTATTTAATAGTGTCTAGAAATGTTTATAAATAATGGTTTAAGATGTAATTAAGTAAAAAAGGATATAAATAATGGGTGAGTAATCAAATTATGGCGTATCTTACTCTTAGTGGCAAGGAACCTGCAGAAGCAGTACTCAAAGATGCTGAAGCACGAGTTAAAAAACTTAAGCGACCTCCGCATCTCGCAATCATAGTTTTAGGCGATTATAAACCGTCACAAATTTACGTAAGGAAAAAAATTGAGACTGCTGAGAAAATTGGCCTGAAGACCACTGCTCATAGATTACCGGAGAACACCAGCGAGAAAGAACTGCTTGGGCTTATTGATAAATTAAACAGGGATGATGGCATTGATGGATATATAGTTCAAACACCACTCCCGAAACACATCAACAACAAAAAAGTTTCTGAAAGCATAAGTCCTGGAAAAGATGTTGATGGATATACTCCAGCTAATATGGGCAAAGTCCTTCTGAATATTTTTGATGAAGCGACATTTCCGCCAGCCACACCTTTTGGAGTAATGAAAGTTCTTGAATACTACAAAGTACAGATGAACGGTGCGGAAGCAGTGGTGATTGGAAGAGGAGATACTGTTGGAAAACCGATGGCTATGATGCTATTGCACAAAAATTGTACTGTTACTGTTTGTCATTCCAAGACGCGAGACCTTGCAAAACACACGACCACCGCAGACATTATTATAGCAGCAGCTGGAGCACCCGGACTACTAAAAGCAGATATGGTGAAAGAAGGTGCGTGGATTGTTGATGTAGGCACTACCAGAGTAACAGTAGATGGAAAAGATAAAGTAGTTGGCGATGTTGATTTTGAAAATGTGATAAAGAAAGCTAATTGTTCACCTGTTCCTGGCGGAGTAGGACCGATGACTGTTGCCATGTTGATTTTGAATACGGTTAAAGCAGCGGAGTATCATCAGAAGTAGATTTTCCAACAACACTTGCAATTTAGGTTACTCTTTTTACTACAGATTTAGGATTGTTACCAGAGGCAGAGGGTCTGCCATTACCAAGTTCTCTTACAAGTTTAGCATAAGCTTGAGGGTCTGCTGCCAATGCTCGAGCAGAATTATCAAGTGCATGTTCAACAGCTGCTCTTGCATTTGTCGGTAAACCTTCCGTAAGTGAGAGTACCTGAAGAGCTGAAACGTCCTTAGCATTTGTTAGACGAGTTACTTTCTCCATAGCACAACTAGAGATCATAGCTACGATTGCTTCTTGCATTTCGTGTGATTTTGACATATCCGAAAGATACAATGAAGCCAGAGGTATCTGCCCTGGAGCCTGGAAATTATCGAAAAATAAAGTAATTGCCTTATCACAGGCAGACAGCCGTACCATTTCAGAATAATCTGAAGTTCTTGCGATAGCCAAAAGTGTCGGAATATTAGTTGTATTCCTAATACTAAGCAAATGTTTTGCTTGTGCATTTTTAGCTAAAGTTTCATTTGCACGCGTTACTGAACTAAGTGCATGTACTCTTACGGATTTTGGAAGAATCCACCAACGAGTTGCTAATTCACTAAGACCCTTGGGGTCGCCTTTAGCTACCAGTTTTTCAATAAGATTATTTGCTGCCGTAACTATTCCTTCTCTGGCATCTTTCCTTGAGATTTTGTGATGGGCAAATGGAATTTGGGAAAACCAGTAAAGCTCTGTAATATTTCCTTTTCCTATCAGTTCTTTAACATAGTTTTGCTCTGCTCTTGGAATTGCTTCCTTTGCTGATTTACGTACAGATGGAAGAAAAGATTTGCATCCATTAATTTCGTAGAGTGCTGTCGAATTTCCTTCAACTTCGTATTTAGCGATAACTTTCAAACCTGCTTTTTCCCGCACTTCTACTGGATGTCCGGAAAAAGTTGCAATCTTATCTATCTCACTATGCTCGCTCCTTGTTTCGAAGAATTTTATTGCTTTCATTCCTGCAGTAACTCTTGAAGAATACGAAGCATTCACATCTCGTGCGATTACCTGTAAGCGTACACCTGCATAATCATCCGTGCAAGCATTTGTTACGGCATTTTCACATGCTCTATCGAATAGATCAATTGCATAGGCAATTGCTGAAGCAGGAATTTTTATTCCACTAACTTTTTTATGTTTTATAAAATGAATATCAAGACTTTCGTAATTTCCATCGACAACTGCTTTTTTTATTGCAATGATGCATGTACCCTCAAACCAGGCAGAAGCAAATCCACAAACTTCATTTGGAATTTCTTTGGTCTTGATAATATTCGCAAGTGCTAAAAAGTCGCCTTTGGATTCGTAGGCACGTACAAGAGCAAGACCTGCTTTAATTCTTGTTGATTCTGAAAAACCAGAGTCCAGAAGAATGTTCAAGAGGATTAACTCTGGCTTATGGTGTTCGTTAAGTATTAGAGTAATAAATGCATGATCTACTTCCTGCCTAAGTTCAATGGATAGCTCGGATTTCGATAGTGCTTCAAATGAAGGAAAATGAGTGTTGGAAATATAATATTCAATAAGTGCTCTGACCACTGGGGCAATGTTTTGCCCTGCTTCTGTTTGTATATTTTCAGGAGCATTCGGATTTTTAGATAGCAGCATAAGACCTTGATAATTACTAGTACGGATGTAATTTGCAATAAGCTGTTTTCCTGCAGATATTTTTTCAGTTGTACTTGGATGTCTGTCAACGATTAGAAGAAGTTCTGCATTATCAATACCTGCGTATTTGTTAGTTCTAGTCATTTATCCACAAATATTTACTGTTCACAAATGCTTTTAATGTTGTTCTAATTGAATAGAAAAGGTGACTATTTGAAAATTCTTGAGGAAAAACTTGCAAAATTCGGAATGAAACTTGGCTTAGAGAGGATTCGGACATTTTGCAGTTATCTTGGAAATCCCCAAAACAAAATGAAAGTAATTTTAGTTACTGGTACTAATGGAAAGGGAAGTGTCACCAGCTACTTATCAAGCATTCTCAAGGAAGAAGGTTACAAAACTGGTGCTTACTACTCTCCGCATATAAAAAAATATAATGAACGATTTCAAATAGATGGAAAACTTATTTCTGATGTAAAATTTAAAAAATATGAGAAGATTACACTAGATTATTTGAAGAATAAGAAGGATAAAATTGAAAAGAAATTTTATCCGCATTGTAAATTATCGAATTTACAATACAATAATAAAAAAGAAAACGAACTAACTTTATTCGAAGCACTTACAGGCATTGCATACAAATACTTTGCAGATGAAAACTGTGATTTCGCAGTAATGGAAATTGGTTTAGGAGGGAGATATGATGCGACAAACATTGCTGATGAGTGCATTTCCATAATAACAAATATTGCTCTGGAACACACAGAGTATCTTGGAGACCATGTGGAAAAAATAGCATGGGAAAAAGCAGGAATAATAAAAAAAGGTATCTCCATAACTGGTGCGGAAAAAGAAGCTTTGGAAATTATAAAAATAGAAGCAAAAGGGCGAAACGTTCAATTAAAAATAATTAACGAGGATTTTTTTGCAACTTTGGTTGAAGCAACCGATAAACATACAGTGTTTGATTACATTGGAGAGACATTTTACACGAAACTCGAAACTAATTTACTTGGCAGATATCAGGCAATTAATGCTGCATTAGCTGTTGCTGCTGCTGAAGAATTAGGAGTGGAACAAAATGCAATAAGAAAAGGTTTGAAAAATGCAAAGAATCCTGGAAGACTGGAGATAATTAGTACCAAATCATTGGTAGTTATTGACGCAGCACACAATATACACGGAATAAAGGAACTTGTAAAAAATCTGGATTTATTCAAATATGATAAATTAATTTGTGTTTTCGGAGTGATGAAAGACAAGGACTGGAAAGGAATGGTAACTTTACTTGCTCCTCACTGTGATAAAATGATAATAAATCAAATAAAAGATGAACGGGCAGCAGATGCAGATGAAGTTGCACGTTTCATACAACAATTCACGAGTGCCACCGCAATAAAAGACCCAAAGAAAAGCCTAGTTTTAGCTAAGAAAATAGCAAAAAAAGATGATTTAATCCTTATTTGTGGAAGCATTTACATGCTTGGCAAAATACTTTAATCCAATGACTGAATATCGAATTTTCTAGAAAGTGCCAATATCTTCATTAAAATACTGCTAGGTTGTAAGTGAAGTGCTCCAGCGCACATGAAACCAGTATCAAATTCTGCAGATAAAATATTCAAAGCCATATTTATTTCCCTAGATATGCCAAGCATACGAATTGGAAAGGCTAGATAATTATGAAACTGAATTGGATCAAGTGTGTTTTGAGCTGCAATAATATCCTTAATTTTGAAATTTAAATAGCGATTTAGGATATGAAAAACAATCCTTTCGTCACTTTGAAAAACTGATGCGCCAGAACAGTCTTCAGAGACCGAATCATCTTTAGCTAACAGTAATATCTTAGTACCGAAACGTTCTGCAATAGCAGTCCTAGCTTTACCAGCCAAAGTTCTGATGTTCTGATCCAGTTCTTCCTCTGAAAGACAAGTCAATAAACGTCTTGAAACTTGATCAAAAATAGGTGGAATTACAAATGCTTTATTTTGTAGTGCTTCTCTTAGAATGGACAAACTTTCATCTTCCGTTATTAGACCAAAAGATTGTAAATCACAGCATACCATGGTAGATTCTAGTGATACTAAATCTGAAAAGTCTTTTACTCCAAACTCCGAAAGAGAGTGAATGTCATCAGATGAATATGGTAAATCCGTGGGAAATATTCGTTTCATAAACGGTTGAACTTCCGCATTCGATTCTATTTCTTTATCTGGAGCTGATCCGATCCAATTAACTATACTTGATCTTATTGTGATCACCATAAAATTCAAGATAGCTAATTGCCGTACTGAAGTTTCATCATCAAATGAAATAGTTTTGACGTTTTCTGGAACTCGAAAATTTTTCATTCTGTCAAGCACTGTCTCTAGCAAAACTACCACATTTTGCGAGTTAGCTGCTGAAAGTTTTTTTGCGGCTTCAAAAGCTCGAGGAACTTGAGAGTTTATATGCATTTCTGGCACTAAAAATAGTTTACGCATGATGATAGTATAAATATAATCACATTTATAAAGCTTTTGCGACATATAAAATAGTTATGGTACCACAACTAACTCATAAAATACAGACTAACACAGTTTTTTTCAATAGAAGAGAAATAGCATATGCTGACAGGAATGTACTCGGTGAAGCTTCACTAGCACATGTAAAAAGTATAAAAAGGAAATTTCCACAAAAACCTCTCACCGAACTACCATTTGGCAATGCTTCAAATGAATTAACTAGAACTCTAGTTGATACAATAATAATGAGGACAAGCAGAATACCCTTAGATGCTGGTGCTGCTCTATCAATCGCTACCGATCTTCTTATAACTGGAGTTATTTGTCTTCTTACTCCTTCAACTACAGGAGATGAAAGGAGAATTGTAAATTTCTCAGACTTAGTGAGTTTCAGACTTGACTCTAATATAATTCGCTCGAATAACGAACTACTAACTGCAGAACGTCTTTTTATGAGAGATAACGGTAATGATGATGGTACTGTAAAATATGTCAGTAGTGAAAATGAATTAGTGATTCCTGCAGTTACTCTATTGAGACATTTGGGTCTCGATGCCAGAGTAGCTAGGATATCCGGTCCGGAAAACGCTGCAGAAGCTACTCCACCTAAAGTAGAATCTTTTGGAGTTGCAGTTTTAGATGAAAATGTTGTTCCACATATCAGAACATTTGCCATGACTGGAATTCACCCGCCTATGGATGAAATAGCAATTCTAAGCGACGAAGCAGTATTAGCTGTCCTTCATGCTTTAGATGCATCGAATAAAGTAAGAAAACTTAAAGAATCAGTTGTAATGAAAGCTTCAGAAGCCATAGTTAACTATGACCTAAGACAGGTTATGATCGCTCTTAAACCCAGTTTAGAAATATGGCCAAATAATGGTCCGGGCCATAGAGTATTAAGTGAACTTTATGAAGTTGTACCACAATACAGAGAAGACATAGTTAAAACACTGTTAGCTAGACAAATCAACGTTTAGTTTTCTTAGATTTCTTTTTTAATTTTCCAACAGATTTCTTCATGGTCTTTTTCACGGATTTTTTAGAACTAGTATTTTTAACAGATTTTGTTTTAGCAAAATTTTTAATTAATTTCTTAACTATTTTTTTAGTAGAGTTTGTTTTAACTAATTTTTTTGTTTTTTCAGATATTCTTCCAATTAGAGATTTCTCCGTACTTTCTATATTACCTAAATAAACAGAGAGCAATCTGCCAACAACATCATTCCAATTAATTTCACTATGCTGCTGCATTCTTGCATATAAATCCTGCGGCAGATTAAGTGGAAATGATGACAGTGAACCTAGAATATTTTTCTTCTGCCCGTAATCAAGTTTTATGATACCTTCTGTTTCCATGAACTTGATTATTTCTACTACTTTTTGCTGACCCAAACCAGCTTGTTTTGAAATTTCTAGAATACTTTTTTTACCATCTATGAGCTTATAGACTTTTACTCCGCCGTCCCCATAGTGATCTGAAATAGTTTTTGAAGCCCAACTTGAATCTCCCAGCATATTTACCACAGCTACATTAACCATACTTCTTTTTTAATTCTTCCAGTTTCTTATCTAACTTCTTTTCTGATTCCAAACGTTCAAAATCATAGCTTTTCATGTCCATAAAATTGAAATGCTTGCCGATCATCGGATGCACTTTGTTGATTTCTGTAAACATCTCCTGTGCCACTTTCCTATAGTCTATGTGTCCCTGCTGCATGCTCCTTAGCTCGCACATGTGTATGGCTTCCCTTGCATTCAGTTTAATATTCCAGCGAATTTTATAAGCGAGTGGAACGACATACTGGGCTTGCTCCGGAAGTTTTTCCGCAATCTTCTCATATGTTTGCTTTGCAATGTCCATTGCATTTTTGAACTCAGACTCAAAACCGGCTTCGATTAACTCTGGAGGCAGAGTATAACCATGCTTAGTACTAAGCTGTTGCCGTGTTTGTGTCAAAACTCTATGGCGATGGAGATCTCTATAAGCACCAAAATTTGCAAGAATATCAAATGTGTAATAAGCATGTTCAAATGCCCTGCCGGGTTTATGCCGCCTATTTCCGCGTTTACCTAAATAGGATGACACTAAATCATCTTTATCCTGAGCACCCATGTTTCTCGCTATTATCAGACATTGTTCCATGGAAAGATCAGAATATTGATAGAGAATTGCAGCTGATATTTTTTCATCTGCATCTTTGTCATAGTCAACTAGAGTAACTTCACGATCATTGTCATGCTTAAATCCTGCAAGAGTTGTTTCCACTTTTTTTCTTGTTTCATTAGAAGTAGCAGTCCAATATTCCTGCATTGACTGACCATATTTATCATTTGCTCTTTTTACGAATGATGGAATAACTTTTGCTAATTCTTCTTGAAGCATTTTTGCAATCTGTTTTGACTCTGCTAAATTACTGGCATAAAGCTTTGTTAGAAGATACTCATATGCTCTTCCGTCTCCGAAGAAACCCATATTCGTAAGAGTAGATGCCGGAAGCAAACCACGAAGAACGTCACAGGTCTTTGCCCTTATTGTAGAGTTATATGCACGATCACTGACTTCGGCGGTCTTAGGATATTTGTCCATAAAATATTTTGACATTTTTTCGATTAGTTTTGCGTATGTTTCGAATAACAAATCACAAGTCTTAACATAATTATCAGCAAATTCACTTTGCATTATTGTTGGTTCTTCATAATACTGCCATTTACCATTGACTTTCTGGTCAAAATAGACATATCGCGTGGATTTTTCCAGAGGACTTAAACCTAGTCTTGAATCCTGAAGTATTTTAGTAGCAATATTAGAAACTTGCTCAATGGCAACATGTGCACCAGCTAATTCAGCAACACTGTCGTCTCCGTAGCCTACCAAAACACGATCGTAAAATTCCTCTGCTTTTTTTATTGCAACCACTTGCTCAGTACCACTATCAGTTTGATGATTGACAATTTCCTTGAATCCCATATCTTTGTTTAAGATAAATTCTTCAAGTAATACACGTCGCAATGATTTCGTAGTTCTAGAGTAACGAGAGAACAGAGCACCTTTCACTACTTCTGGGAGATTAACTAGTGCAAATATCGGCTTATCAAGATTAGTCATGAATGGTGCGAGTATTTTTTCTTCGTCTGGTGTAAATTCTCCCATGATTTTGCCTCGTTAGTTAGATTGTTAGAAGTTGATATTACTATTTAGGGAGGAAGTTTAAAATAAGTGTGGGGTTTACTTGGATACCCCAAGTGTAGTACAAATAAATTCGTGGACTAACTGATTTGTTTCTTTAGTAACTGAACGAGAAGAATCCGCACCGATTCTTTCTTTCACCACGGATTTAAAATACTCATAAAGCTCCGGCAAACCAAAGCGAACGTGACTAGCCCTTAATTGCCGCGGGGATTGGATATGATCAAGTATCATAACCCTGTCAGCATGATCCATCGGCAGTAGCAATTGCTTAAAAAGCCAGGTTAGGGCATCTGCTCGAAGAGATTCGCTTTCCCGATAATCCTTAAGAGTATACTGTTGAAACGAACGAGTGGCGACATGACCTTCGGTGCCCAATGATTTTAACGCACTGGCAAACGTTATAAACGCAGGATGTTCCATTATGCGACGAACAGTAACTTCGTCTTTCGCGTCTATCTGGATTGTTATTCTTACCCTTGGCGCAACAGTATGTTTCATAGATGAACATGTGTCTAAAAATGTTTATAAACGAATAAGTCGAAGGCAAAAATTAAATAACTGATTGATAGCTAACGTTAATAAACATAACTAGACACATTCAATAGGTATGAGATTGTGTGAAAGGACTAGAACAGAATATTTGGTTAGAGCAATACAAGCACCGATAACTACTAAACTCATGATTGAAGACATAAGAAAACTTCCGCCACTTGGATTTCATGGCAAAAGTGCGAAAATCCTTGAATATTTAGAAGATGGAAGCAGCTACAACGCAAATTTCATAGTTATATCTCCTGAAACAATTAGATCTCAGAGCATAGATGAATTTCTAAACGGACTAGTAAATCATTTGAGATTTTCCTTTGCTTTTGCTTACATTTATGCAGAATATGATTTAGCAATAAGCGGATATATGAGTGTTGCAGAAAAGAATTTACCTATATTTTTGATTACCACTCCAAAAGAGCAACAAATTCAGCACAATATGCCATGGAGTACTATTGAGGTCAAAAAAGAGGATGTGAAAGTTGTCAAAGTAACTGATTTAGAGATGAGTGAGATCGCTAGAAAGACACTAGGAACTCCAATATCAAGTGAAGACCCGGATAGAAGGAGGATAGTAATTAGTGAAGAAATAATTCGCCTGCTTGTTCAAAAGATAATATTTGCGATAGAAGAAATTTGTACAGAATTGGGCATGTGATTATTATGAAACTAATTACAAAATTAAAAGAAGCGAGAGAACGAATTGCAAAGAATCAAAATAAACAGGCAAAAACTAGACTATTAGAAGGAATAATAGAAAAAAGTGCTGGTAGACAGGTAGATTTTGAGCATTTGAATTTAGCATTGGCTGCCACTGCCACAAGAACTAATGTCTATGCGACATTCACAAAAGGCGATGATAGAGCTATTTACGTTTTAGGTGATCTGGTCCAGACATTCGTTTTGAGCGAATACTTGATATTTACAGCAATAAATCGCGAAAGTAATGCTAAGAGTAGATTTGGAAAAAGCCACACATTTGTGAATTTAAATCCAAAAACAATTGCAGTTTTCCTGGACAGATTGAACACCAGGCTTGATTTTATAAGAGATGAAAAAATAATAGCACAGCTACCATGTGAAGACATCGTACTGGCTACAATTACAGCGGATACAATAGCAGCAAGAATTGCCAGCGAAAGACTTAATGAACAGTTAGGTCGAGAAGTTGATCCAAGTTTACAATTAACAGTTCCACTGGTAACTTCTGAATTGCCAAAAATAGCACTATTAAGACTTCTGGCAACCGAAGGTTTTGATGGGGTAGAAAAAGACGCACTACTAAGACTTTTAGGAATAGATCATGAAAACGAAGTAAACGAATTGAGTAATGATAGAATACGAGAAGCTGGAGCATATTTCTGTACTGTAAATCTTACATCTCAAGGTTACCCTGCACTTACTGAACTTATTTCAATTGATGACGTACTGCAGTTAAGACGGGAAGTTTTTGGTGATATTAGATGAATTTAGCAGCAAGAGTACGAAAATTCAGAGAACAGACACGACCACCTAATCCAATAAAACTGGGACTTGTTGAAAAACTAAGAAAGCTCAATGAAACTGGAAAAACAGTTATTGATGGGAAAACATTTTCTTTAGATAACATACGGGAACTAACAAAACTACTTGCAATTATTTCCATTAGGCAACCATTGGTAGCATTGGTTACGCCACGAGAAAATGGAAAGATAGATTTTGTTGTTAGTGATTGTGCAGATAGATTCTTTGTGGGATTAGGGGATCAGCAAATAGGAGTAAATACGCTAGTATCTTCTGAAAACAGTGGGGAGATAGAAACTACGTGTACCATGATAGGATTTTCTTCAAAAACACTTAAATCCATGCCAATTTCCACCAACGTATTCTGTGAAAGTATTGAAAACGAAGTAAGGAATATGCCTAACCCGCTAATAGCAAATGTGATAGCGAGTTTTGGTTTTGAAAAAGCATTCGATGCTACTGTTTGTGAGTATGTTTTAGGCGAGTATGCCTATGCAAAACTTGTTGGATTAGTTACAAGACCTGATGACTGGATAAAAAAATCAATAGCTGCTGCATATTCACCATATCCACAAATTAGTTTCCTTAAAATGTTGGAAACTTTAGATAATGAAACAATAGCAATGATTTTACAAATGGAGGGAATCCGGTCTGTGGAAGAGGTTGTAACTATTGATAGGATAAAATTGAATGTAATTGCTGGCAATCTAACAGTGGCGATTTTGAACAGGTCAAGTTGTGAAATTCAAGATGTTTTAAATATCGTAGAGGCAGCACAAATAATAAACGGTGTATTTGGACAAATCGTCTGTGTTCCTTCCTAGATGATTGGATTGGGAGAAAAAGATGATTAAATGAAACTAAAGAAAGCCTTGATTTTGCCACTGATAGCATTCACCACTCTCTTTGGTTGCACGTCTAATAAACCATTTCGCTACTCAGTACCCTATGGAATGAGAAGACCAATGAGGGAAGAAACCCGCATTCGACCTGAAACAGAAGGTAAACTAACTCCAGTAACATCTGCTAATTTTGAAGAACTGGTGCTAAACAGAAAAGGATATGTAATTGTTGACATCTGGCAGAATTATTGTCATCCTTGTGATGAATTAAAACTAGTATTAGAAAATTTAGCACGCAGATACCACAATGTGAGCTTTTTTACTTTTGCAGATAACTGGGACGATGATGACAGGGCAATTCGAAGATATGTAGATCTTAGTGCATTGACATTGCCAAGGGTACTTATTTTCAAAAATGGTGAATTTATAAGAGAAATTAACGGTGCTGAAGAAAGAAAATTACTGCCAGATATGATAAAAAACTTCGCAAGAGAATAAGTCAATTTCCCGAAAATAACCGATTTTTCCCAAGATTTATAAACTTCTGAGAATTAGATAAACTATGGATAAAAAATATTTGGAATTGAAACTCCCAAACGGAGAAATTGTGTTGCATCTTTTAAGAAAAGAAGGTACCCCTCTTGAAAGGCTAAGAGCTACACTAGGACCAGTAAAAGGAGATGTTAGAAAAATAAAGAAAGAAATTCAGGATGGTTTCGAATCATGAAGATATACATAACCGGAGCATCCGGAAGACTCGGTCACGCAGTAATGAAGCTTTTGCCTAGTGCAATCTCAGTTAACCTTAGAGATGAGTCTCTAAACTTAAAAAAAACATTTTCTAATGCTACTCACGTAATTCATTTAGCCGCATCTTTAAATTTCGAAGACGCAAGAGAACTATGGAAATCTAATTATGAATTAACGAAACGAGTAGTTAACTCACTACCGAAGAATTGCAAAATAGTATATGCGAGTTCAATCAGTGTTTACGGAAAGAGACTTGTAGAAATACCAGCAACAGAGAAAACTCCCTGCCACCCTGACAGTGCATACGCAAAAAGCAAATATGCTGCTGAACAAGAAGTAATTAAGCATGGAAATTACGTTGCTCTGCGAATTGCTGCAATCTATGGCCCTGGATTCACTGATTATTTCAAGATGATTGATGTTCTTAGAAAAGGACATATGAGAATTATTGGAGATGGCAGCAACAGAGTGCCGTTTGTTCATGTAGAAGATGTTGCAAAGGCGATTAAGAACTCTCTTAATGCGAAGAGCGGAATTTATCTTTTGTCTGCTGACTCGATAACACAAAGAAAAACGTTCGAAATAGTTTCCAAAGAATTGGGAATTACAACTCCTATGAAAACTATTAGTCCAGACATAGTTCATGCATTGTTAAAGATTACAAAAATAATTAGAAAACTAACTCATAAGGGTGAATTCCTTACTCCTGAGCATTTGAACATTTTGTCTAAAGATAGAGTATTTGATTGTTCTAAAGCAAAGAAGGAATTGAAATTTAAACCGAGAAAGACTGAGCGGGGAATTGGAGAAATGGTGAAGGAGTATTTGAGGGTGAAAAAGAGTATGTCTGTTGTGAAGTGACATGTTTTCAAAAGTATGTCTGTTCTGAAACGACATGTTGTAAATGATGCTTACAAGAAGAGTTGGGAAATACACAATACTATCATTCTAGCTAATGATTTGCTAAAATGATATGCATTCTAGTAAATGACTTTCTAAAATGATAGTCATTTCGTTCAATGAGTTTGACGAAATGATACTATTATTGATAACAATAGGTTACGGTCATCTCGGATATGGTGATATATGACGAGTGATAAGAAATATTAGACTCACTTGTAAGAGATATTGTAAAATCGCCATCCGCTGCAACATTAAGGCCATTAGAAGGATTTATGAGTTCGCTTCCTTGAAATGTAAGTGTTCTAGTTCGTTCACAACTGCTAGAAGCAAAATTTAGTGAGGTATTAATTGCATCTTCGACCGAAACTGCCCCCATACCATTAGTATTCATACCTATATATGAAACTGATAAACTTGCAATTGAATTGCGTAAATTAGTAAATAATACAGCAAATGACTCGTGAGCGCCAGAAGAACCAGAGATTGGACGACGTATACCAATATCAGGTTCACAAAAATTTCTACTAGCAAAGTAAGAACAAGAATAATTCATATAACCGCGGGCGGTTAACCAATCAACATCTGGCACAATTGACGGAGTATTGCAATTGAATTCTATAGTCTTTGTCTCACAATTTCCTGTTGAACTCGTACCACCATCAGCTACTGTTCCACCGTCCGTACTAGTAGTACTACCTGCATCACCAGCGTCTCGTGTCTCGTGTCCAGCGTCTCCAGTTCTGCCGCCATCTGTCCTTGACCCTGCATCTCTTAAACCACTATCTACTTCGTTTGCATCGCATCTGCCAATTCTTGCATTGCAAGTAGTATCTTCTGGACAAGCGATTACCTCATGCGGATTCTTGCATGTTTCTTCTTCACAATAGTTGAGCGTATTACCTACGCACATGAAAGTTGGATTCCTTCTGGAAGTAGCATCAGTTTGACTATCAGCATCTCTAAATTCGCCATCATCTGGAGAAACGGTACTCCCAGCATCTGCTCTGGCAGAATTCGATTGTTTTATAGTAGAACTATCTCCACAACCAACAGCAGTCAATAGTGCAAAAGCACCAAGAGCAAACTTGTTTCTGCTAGCCTGTCGTGAACTTCGAGAAGTTGAATTTGAAGTAGAAACTCTTGAACCAAATAGTTTAGTCATAAGACTCATATTAACACGCATATTAATTATATACCACAGTATTTATAAATCTAAGGTTTATCCGAAGAAGCAACGTTAGAACCAATCTTCTTAAGTAATTGCAAAACGTATCTTATCTTAAAAATCACCAGCAAATATTTATAAGGATAAATTGATAACAGATATTTAGCAAAGGCGATAAAATGCAAATTTACGAAATGGAAAAACAAAAGGACAGAGAAAGTGCTGCGAAAGAACTACTGAGATTTGAAAAGCTAATGAAGAAGACTGAGCAAGAATTCCAAAAATTACTTTCGTGGCAGATAAAATATTGTAAAGAAATTGTAGCCAACAAAAACGGTTATGAAGACAGGGTAATAACTTATGGAACTACAGTTAAGTTCATTGAAAGAATTGATAACCCGTCGCCGGTGATGCTAAACGAAGTATACGATATAGAAAATGATGTAAAGAAAATCAAGCAGGAAGGATATGAAATAATAGGCGGGTTAGGAGGATTCTCTTTTAACAATGGAAGAGATGCTGGTGAATTAGTTTTTCTACCAGGTGGAACTGCAATAAGAACACAACTAGAAAACGGTTCGCACTACTCGATGATGGTAGCTCCTATGAATATTTATCCTCAGTGCATACTTACCGCAAGAAAAACTATAGATGAAAAATTTGATAATAAAATTTTTCAGAATTGTAAATTATCAAATTTACAATATGAGAATGACAAAACTAATAAAAAAAGTAATCAAATGATCATAATTGTTTTTGAAAAAGGAGATGACGTCAAGCAAGGAATACAAAAAATTTCTGAATTAGTTGGAGATAGTAAAAAAACAATAACTGGAGTTATTAGCGGAAGTTTCACTGATTTAAAAGGTTATATTTTTAGTGGAGCATCGCCAAAAACAGTTCTGACTAATTTTCAAATAAAAGAAAACAAAAATATGTTTTTCTATCAGACATTATTAGGAAAAGATGTAAAAGGTTTCAAAAGAGTTGTGCATACGCACGGTTATGAAGCTGCTAAATTTGGTGAACCGCATTCCTTTGGAGCGCATGTTGATGATGCGATTATTAATATTTTTGCAATTGGTGTTTTTTCAATTATAGATAAAGTTGAGCAAAAGTAATCAATCAATTTTTTTCAAATCCATAATTAACTTGACCAGATCACCTTGAGTTAAATGGGGCATGATAATAATCCTTATCCACTCCGAAAATTCGAAAACACCCCAACCACACGTTTCCAAATAATCTTTGAGTGAATGAGTATCGAGTTTCTCTGATCTTATACCGATTATGTTGCAAACTGGTTTCATAACTGCTTTTATGGTTTTCAACTCCTTGAGCCGATCATAAAAATAATTAGTGAGCTCCAGACAAGTCTTGACTATTTCTTTGTACCCATTTTCACCGAGATATTCTATTACTGCTAGGGTTGCCATGGTTGGAGATGCTGGTCTAGTCCCAGCAATAACCGAAGAAGCTGCTGGATAGTACAATACATTTTCTGGACGCAATGAATCGAGCATCGTGCAATCCCTGAAAATAATGCACCCGGTCGGAGGCGGAACCAAACCCATTTTGTGCGGATCGATAGTTATCGAGGTTACTCCATCCACAGAAAAATCAAAATCTAGCAAATCATATCCAAGTTTTTTCATGAACGGAAATACGAATCCGCCATATGCAGCATCAACATGCAAAGGTATTCCTGCAGCTAACGCAAATTCAGCTATTCTTGGAATATCGTCGATAACTCCCAAACTAGTTGTTCCTGCAGTTGCCACAACTGCTACAGTATTTTCTGTGATTGCATTTTTGAGTTTCTCGACATCTACCGTATAGTCAAATCCAGCAGATACTGGACGTGGAGTTAATCCGAGCAAACGACATGCCCTTAGTATGGAGTAATGTGAGGTTATTGGAAATACGACTTCGCCACCTGGTATTTTCTTTCTCTCTCTTGCAGCCCACAATGCAATGATATTTGCCTCTGTGCCTCCGGAAACGATATGACCTCCTGCAGTTTGAGGTGTGTTAAGGAAACCACCAACTAAACGTACTGCTTTTTGCTCCATTTCCAAGGGAACGTGGATACCTAATTCCTGACCAGCATGCATCTGAAATGCATTGCGGGCAATATGATGAGGCACAGCAGTCATTGTACCTAGTTGTTTTATGTGCATGTGATGATTTAACAATAAGAGTGATTAAAAATGTTGGCTAAAACTTAGTAGAGAATACTTGAATTGTGCCCACCAGCAAATGCTTATAAATATGTGTTTGTATGTTTATATGGTTATATGCAGTGTAGCAGGTCGCTACGCGACAGTCGATTAAGGTGAATCTATGAGAACAACTTTAGACCTAGAAGATGATGTTTATAAGAAACTGGTCAATCTGTCTGTAGAAAAATACGGAAATACCAAAAACATGTCGCAAGTTATGAGTGATTTATTGAAGTCCGGGGGTAAAAGGCAAAAGGAAGAGAAATTGATTACTTCCAGTGATCATCCAATCAAACGCGGAAAAATAGAAAATTACATTCTAGATGGAATCGAAAGATATGGTGGACTACTTTTTGCAGTAATAGATCCGATGGATTACAAAAGTTTAGATGATGCAGTTAAAACTGCGAAAAATGCGAATGAAGGCGGAGCAGATGTAATTCTTATAGGAGGTAGCACTGGAGTACAAGGAGAAATACTCGATACAGTAACACGCACAATTAAAGAAAGCGTGAATGTTCCAGTTGTATTATTTCCAGGGAATATCGGGACTGTAACAAAATATGCTGACGCAGTTTATTTCATGTCTTTACTAAATTCAAATAATCCGTATTGGATAAGCAAAGCTCAAATGCTCGCAGCCCCTACAGTAAAGCAAATGGGTATCGAAGCATTGCCTACTGGATACATGGTTGTTGAGCCAGGGGGAACTGTTGGCTATGTAGGTGAAGCAAATTTACTCCCTCGTGATAAACCAAAACTTGCTGCAGCCATGGCATTAGGAGCGCAGTACATGGGTTTTAGATTTATAATTACAGATGCAGGTAGCAATCCAAAAGAAGGGCACATTCCTTTAGAAATGGTTGCGACTGTCTCGAAGTTCATTGACGTTCCTTACATTGTTGCTGGTGGAGTAAGAACTCCTGAACAGGCAGGCAGCATAATAACTGCTGGTGCTGATGCTGTACAAGTTGGAACGGCATTTGAGCATGATAATGCAGTTGAAAAGGTAAAGCAGATGGTTGCTGCAGTACGACAAGGAGCTAAAGCTAGGAAGAAGGAGTAAATAGATATAGTAGCCCGTAATCAGGCTCATCTTCTGCTATAGATATCCCACAAACTTTTTTAGATTCTAAACCTGCAGCTTGAGCAACATACATTGTTGGTTTTTCTCCAAATGCACTGAAGTGAGCTATTAAACCACCTGGTTTAACTGAGGCTTTGCAATAAGTTTGAATCAAAAATTCCATAAGCTCTAAAGCAGTAATAACTATCTGATTGGAACGTGAAAACTCGCCATACTTCTGACCAACACATCTTTTTCTTAAATTATTAAAATTTGGGAATTCTGCTAGGAAAGCAGCTTTATCACTATCTGGAAGTCCTGAGAATTTCATTAACATATCTATAACAAGAGTAACCGCAGCACTATGCATTGAAGATCCGAAAAGCATACTTGTATAGACGATATCTGCAGATACGCTAGGATAATTTGTAGTAAAAGGAGCATGATAATCGAGAATATAACCTGTGCCACCTGGAGGAACTACACTAGTATAATTCGCTAGAGATATGTCATAATTACCAGAAAGACCTAATTGCATTATAGCATTTAGTACATTCCCATAACGATCATTAGGTTGTCTAAGAGAAAGGACATCTAAAAAATTAATATTCTGTAACGGTCCGGTAATTTCGACAATTTTTCTAAAAACTGCTTTTGTCAATGGAACTCCGGCACTAGCAACTGGTGTTGGTATTGGAACTTCTACTTCTAATCTATTTAGCATTTTAGCAAAAGTAAGAGTATCGTGTATATCCACGTGTGGCATTCTCGGATCGATTTTTATAGGTCTATAGCTAGTCTTCTGCATGATATACTTATGAATCGAAGTATTTAAAATACTTTACCATTTACTATAACAGATATGTAATCGTCTACCGAGAACAATTCGTAATAACATTAAGCTTTAATAGGATTAAGAAGATAATAATGTGGTGAAAAATATGGCAGGACCAGCTAGTGCAGACCCAACTCAAAACTCAAAAGACCTTGAAACTAGTTTTAAGACATATGCAAAAACTGTAACTCCATTAATGGAAAACGCTGCAACTGCTCATGCAATTATGATAGCATCCGCAATGCAAGCTCAGGATCCTAAAACTTATGCAACTCTAAGAACAGTGCTAAGAAATGAAATAAAAAAAGTCGAAGCATTAGCGTTGAAGAATATACCGGAACTTTTGGATGCAGGAATACGCATGAGCAAAATAGATCATGGATGGCACGCTCCACTCGCACTACCAAAAGATGCAATTCAAATAGAAGAAGCTAAAAAAATAGCAAACCAACCAGGGGTCACATTTAATGTACGTGAACGATTTACCGCTTCGCTTGTTCAAGAAAGAATTATTGATAACGGAAAAGTTATCCGTGTTACAGATGATAAACCAAATCCTTATCGTAACACTGCAGTTAGTGGTGACTCTGAATTCTATTTGGTTGCCAGTACACCTAAAGGAGAAGTACCCCTAGTAAGATTTTACGCTAGTTGGGAACCTAGTTCCATAGGGAATTTTGCAGTCTACCCTGTTGGAAAAGGAGAAATAGTCCCACCTCAAATATCTTTAGGTGGAGTCATACCAAGCAAACGGTGAGCTAGCCAAACTCTTTTAAGTTTTCCGTGAGGAGTGAGTACCATGGTAAACACAGAATTCATAGAATTTCTAGCTAAAAGCGGTGCAGTTAAGTTCGGAGAGTTCACTCTAAAAAGCGGACGACAGTCGCCATTCTTCATTAGTACAGGTGTACTCTGTGATGGTACAACAAGCTACGAATTAGGTAAGCACTACGCAAGAAAGATAACTGAAGTATACAAAGACCAGTTCTCTGCTATTTTTGGCCCAGCGTATAAAGGAATACCACTTGCAGTTTCCGTTTCCATTGCATTACAAAAGGAATTTTCAATTAATAGATGCTGGATGTTCGATAGAAAAGAGAAGAAAACCCATGGTGATGCAAGTTCTTTTGTTGGACCTAATCTTGATCTTGGATCTAAGTTTATAATCGTAGATGATGTCATGACCACTGGAGAAACTAAGCTGGAAGCAGTAGAAAAGATAACTAATGGATTAAAGGGCGAAGTAATAGGAATTATCATTGCAGTTGACAGACAAGAGAAAAGAATCAAACTAAATGCAACTGAAGAGTTTACTGAAAAAACTGGGATTCCAGTTCATAGTATTACTACAATAAAAGAAATATTTGATCATCTTCTGAACAGAAATGTAGACGGGAAAGTTTACGTTGATGGAGATACCTACGCGGCTTTTACCGAATATAGAAAGAAGTATGGGATTTAATTATAATATTTAAATTGAGGATTGTCTACCTTAAATTTATCTGCAGCATTACGAAGTTCTGCTACTTTTGCCATGATGAATACATATTCCGAATCACCTGGACGTAAAAGTTTTACAGTTGAAGAATGATCACTTGGAAAAACAATACTTCCGTCTCTATTAACGATGCAAATTTTTGGTATTTCTGTAACTGGATGTTTAGAAGTCTTAGGATGAGAGATAGCAAACATAGTCAAATTACCATATTTGTCCCAGCTCGCAGTGAAATATTGCTCTTGGACATCGGATCGTTTATCGTGAGGTTGGTATATTGTTACTCTGGATACTTTACCATCCTTATGGTAGGCAACTGCAAGTCCTTCCATTCTTCCACCAACATAAAATTGTCTAAGATTTAAATTACCTTGATTATCAAAACGTAGAACTTCTCCGTTTAACTTTCCATTGACATATGTTTGCCTTACTTTTACATTGCCGTTAGAATGATAGACAATCTGTTCTCCGCTTAACTTACCATCCTCACAGGAGTATGTTAAACGCGGTAACATGCTTTGTTTTGGGGAAGTAATCCTTGCATGTTCGATACCAGATTCTTTAGCTTTAATACAGCCTTTGCTTGGAGGCATGATAGCAAGCTCAAGTGATTGTGGTTTCGCATGGGCACACGCACTTAGTGCAACTACCAATGTAACTATTGTGACAGCTCTCAATCTGGAAGGTTGTTTGTGTAACATAAATTCACAATGCCGTCATACTGTTGAAAGTAATGTTCCTAATCCCATTTCAGTTGCATGTTCTCTGATGAACTTAGAAGCATCGGAATCCGGATTTGTTTTAACTTCCTCAATTAATTGTGCTTTGAAAGCATCTATTCGTTCTTGTCTTACACGAACTTCTTCCCCGACTCTTGTAAAAGCATCTGTTTCCAATGTAATAGCATTAGGACCATATGGTTTTTTGGAAAGGAATTTTCTTCTAGTCAATTCATCTGGAGAGCCAACATAAGAATTTTCAACTACAGTAAACCCAGTTTCTTTTGTCCAATAGCATCGATGCTCGTCCCCATTCTTTCCGATTCCCCTCTGAAAGAAATCTATTGGAGCTTCGGTGTAAGCAATTCTTGGTGGATGAAGATTGCGAATAGAATCTCTTAAAGACTCTCTTGAAGAACGTACATCCGATCCATCTATTTTTACTCTACTTAGTGTTGTTTTACCTACTAGTTTAAGTGTCATATTATCACCATTTTTATTTCGAAAATTCCAATCCCATTTCAACTGCATGTGCTCTGATGAATACTGATTTTTCTGATAATGGATTTGTTTTAACTTCCTCAATTAATCTTATTTTGAAAAGAGTAATCTTACATTTTGAATCGAAATCACTAAGATCGCCAGCAGAATGACCAGAATTATCATAGATTTCAAGTCCTTTACCCGTATCCCATACAACTCTATATCCATCTTCGTTTTTACCAATGCCTACTGTTGTTTTTTCCCCTCCATATAAATCGAGTGGTTGACTTGTGTATTTAAACGAAGGACTACCAGTTTGACTAAGTTTCATTTCTGCAAAAGATTCGACAGATCCGCCTTCACCAGTTGGAATCCAAGGTTTAGAATCTAAGTACCAGCCATCTCTTGTTGGGAACGCTGGAACTAAATCAACTCCTCGATCATCACGTCCATCAATACATGTAATATCAGAAGTACCAAACTGAGGCTCTGCTTCTTTTACGAATGGATTTGGAGTATCTGGTTTATCCCTAGCAGAAATTCTAGCAAATCCAGTTTCTAACAATAATCTTGCACCTACCAAATTTAATTTAATCCCGTGAACAGCATCTTTGAAAGGACTAGCAATATCTTTTGGCTTATCTCCTGGTTTTCCTGGCTTGAATATCAAATTATCACCTAAACTATTACTCAATCAATGTTTATAAACCTTCATTTTCCATGATTTTACACATAAATGAATTGAATTAATAAAAAGCAGGATTAAATAAATTGTCTTTCTAATCAAAAATGAGTAACAACTAATTGTTAATCTAAAGAAGGTGAACTTAATGACATTCAAAGTCAATGGAACAATCGTAGAGAAAGAAGGCGGCGAAATGGTCGCAAGAGTAGAAAGAGACGAAGTACAAGATTACTCTGGAACTATGATCTTCAAACTTGAATCCAATGAAATAAAGAACCCATACAAGACGACTATAGCAAAGACAGAAAAGGGTGGTATAATTAGCACTTCTGGTCACGAGTTAGCAAGAGTGGCAGAAGCAAGAAGACATTTTGATAATGGAAATCATTTGAGAGATGTTGAAATTGCTGCATTGTGGCTTTGGCTCTGTAAAGGAATGCGCTAAGCAGGAAGCTTCGCTTCAGCCGATAGTTGCAAGTCGCTTCTCCGATTTATAGGGTAGCAACAACAGATAACATAGATTTTTATTCTCTTTTTAACAGATAATATAACATGCGAAATAGCCACAGAGAAAAATTCGCCAAAAAACGATGGGACGAAACAGTACTACTACCGAAACGAAGAATGACTGAAACTGAAGAATTAATAAGAAAACTTGGCTCACCCATGGAAGAGGGAGTTTACTCCGATTCAAAAGCAAAACACATGTGGAAAATTGCCGATTGGGTAGAAGATATACGCGGCAAACGATGGGGAGAACGAAGTAAAGAAGGAGAATTGAGCGACGATATAGAAGCAATTTATTCGTTACTATTGCCACGAGAGCTACAAGCAAACATTTGCATCCCAGTTGACCTTAACCGGATTTTAAAAATACTCGTTTCAGAAAGGAACTTTTTCACTAATCGTGGAATGCTTACTCCTGCACATATAATGGAATTGTCACTCCAAAAAAGGCAGAAAATCCTTACCTACCCTCACAATTATCTGAACTATGCGATGTTCGCCATGGTGGGTGTATTAAGAGAATTGAATTACGATGCAAAAGTAGCATTTAAGCAAATGGAAATAGAAATGGGAACTTCTGATGGCGCTGTAATACTAAATAGTGGGATAGTAGTATGCACAGCTTTGATAACCCCGGATAACACCAATAAACTCGTGATAGCTGGAATAGGTAGAAATGATTGTGAATATGACTCTGTTTTCATACCTGATGAAGAAAGTGCCATGGGAGTAGCAGCACTATTAACTGCAGCAAATGCAGTTATGAAATATCTAACACTGGAAAAAGATATTGGTAGAATAAAACTTGATATCATGAGAGAGATTATAAGAAATCTAGAATGTGCTCAAAATGAAATAGCAGATGGAACCGACATCATAGTGGATTTTATGGCACCGCTTTTCGACATACTAGAAAGGACTTTCGATAGAAGCGTTATCGATGCGCTCTCAAGATCAAGAGTAGTATATGAGATTATAGAATCCGGAAAAGAAAGATTGGAACATATTAATGATTTTAAAACAGCAAGTGAAATAGCAGAACGTGCAGAAGGAACTAATTAGAGATCAGTAACCAATAGATTTTGATTGTATAAAACATATGTACAATAGATAGATTTAAATTCTCATTTTATCAGCTAATATAACATGAAGCATTATGATCTAAAATTTAACATCCCAATTCCAGGCAACAAATTAATAATAAGCCCAAGAACAAATGAGGCGGATATAAGAAAAATAAGAAATGTTTTAGGGGCACCTTTAATGGAGGGTGTATTTTCTGATTCTACAAGTGGGAACGTAAAAAGACTAGCTGAATTAGTAAGGCTATCCAGAGGCCAAAGATGGGAAATGTTACGGCAAGATGTAAAAGTCCAACATGATATAAATGCAGTATTTTCTATTTTGCTACCGGATAGTGAGAAGGCAATTCTTCAGCCTCTGGTAGATGTAAATGCAGATAGAAAAAGAGTTGAAATCGTAGTTACTCCAGTAGAAGAACTCCATAACGCCGGAATGCTTACTCCTGCACATATTTTAGATAATATAATGCAGTTCGATAAGAGTGATGTGTTTATCGCTTATCCCTTGGATTACCATCACTATGTTGGAATAGTAATGGTTGCAGTATTAAGAGAACTAGGATATGAAGTACGGGTGGCTATGAAGTATAAATTGATGGAGATAGAAACCGCTGATGGAGATAAACAATTTCATATTAATCCACTTATATCTGCTGCACTAATTGAACCGTCTAATGAGAATGAGCTAATAGTCATGGGATTTGGATCCTGGAATGTCGGATATAATTATGTCAGGATTTTTGATGACCAATCTGCAGTAGGTGTAGTAGGTCTGCTTACTGCATATAATGCAATTATAAAAATATCAAAAGGAGTAGAATTAACCGGCAAAGTTAAAGTAAAACATATTTATGAATTCCTCCAAGCACTCAGTTTGGGCTTGAACATGCTACCGGGAAATGGAGAAATGGAAAAGGATTTTTTAGCTCCAGTACTATCACGTATTGCTAAAAATGAACCTCTTATGAAAGTTCTTGAAAAGACTACTAATCTGGGGCAGTTCATAGAAGAAACAGTCGATAGATTGGAAGAAATGAAAATGGTTGAAAGAGAAACACCTAAAGACAGTGATCCGAATATGTTTAGCTAAAGCCCGAGCATCTTGAGATACTCATCATCAATTCTTGTAACTGTGAGCTGTTTGCATTTTGCATTGCAACTTAGCAGTTCAGCAATACTAGGTTTTGTTCTTCCTTTGTCTCCTGAAATCAATTCTTTTATGTAAGTACCTGCTTCTGCAAGAACTCTTACTTTAGCAGTGTTTCCTTTGAATGATACGCAATTAATTAAAATTATTTTTCTTTTTCTGTCCAAATCTGCACGCCTGTGTACAACTCTAGTAGGAGTTTGCTGAATCAACGTAACACCAACAAGAGAATTTATTTTCTTCGCATCTTCTTCGTTGAATTCCTTTGAAAATTCTATCTCTGCCTCGTATTCCTTATCGAAATGTGATTCTGTCACTAATTCAAGTTTAGGTCTTGTAACAAATTGGAGATCTTCGACAACTACTTTTTGTTTTTCATTTATTTTCTTAGCCATTTCAATTAAATTAATCACTCTTGTTTTTGGTTCTATAATTTCTACTACAAATGGTCTGCCCGCCAAATTCATAGCATCGACATCTTCTCTGCCTGAAGCGTGTAGTGAATATTCTCTAGAATTGGTAGCTTCTTTGAATGGTTCAGCAATAGCTTCCTCTACTGACTCATAATTCTTGCCACTATAATCGCATTTGAAACATCCGTCTCCGTCGCACTTCCTGCATTGCCATCGAGATTGTGAAATGCCACCTTCTAATTTTTTATAGCGTCCAAAAATGAATATAGGGTCATGTTCAAGATAGACCTCATTCTTAAGAAAATCTACTATTACCCTAACTTCCCCTTGACCAGAATCGTATTTTTTACCAGTACTCTTTGAAAGTTTTGAAGATATTTCGTGATTCATAGTTGCCTTAATGCTTTTTGCCCCAGTGAATTTGACATCGAATTCTTTTTCTTCTTCGGTTAACTGGCTATCATCAATTTTAGTGGATAATGAAAATGATTTTACAGACTCGTTGCTAAGCATTGCTATCGCGTTATCAATTAGTTCAGAATTCATAATTAGTTGTTATTGCTATAGGCTTTAAGTCTTAAGCAATAGTATAAATGGAAAACAGAATTATCAAAAATCAGGCATTGATTTTGCAGCCAAACTAGCAGCTTCCAATTGTACTGAAGTTAGTACACTTAAAGCTTCCGGAGTCTCACCTGCTGCTAATTTTCGTATGTCTGCAAGACTGACATCCCGGACAATTTCTTTTGCCAGTATTCCTTCCGTATTCAGTTCGATAAGATCATGTGTAACGTATGCCACTCCGAACGCATTGACTTGACTGTAAAATGCATTAATTGTAAAAAACGTACTTTGCGCAGAACCCGTTTCACGTACCAGAAGGCTGATAGCTTGAAAATCTTTCCTGAATAAAACCCTCTTTCCTTTGCCTTTGACAGGTATGCCAGTTGCAGGGTCTTTTTTACCCCAGCCAGTCTCTTGAAGCATATTTTGAACAAGAATGATTGAAGCTGGATGTATGACTGTTAATTTTTCTCCTTTTAGAGTTTCTTCTACAACTCCTTCTGGACCAGCTCTTGGTTCTATGAAAAGACCTATACCTCTAGCAGTTATTTCACTTGCTGGAACTAGTGCAACAACTTCGCTCCAAGGAAGTACCATGTCATGTCTCCATTCAGGTACCTCACCCCATTGCTTATCCTTAATGTCTTGACCTTGTTCAAATGGTTGATTTACTGCAGGATGTGCCAAAAGTTGCCTAGCACCCAGACTATTTACTGAATCGAATACACGTAAATCTTTGATTGACAGTGTGTTACGATAGGCAATATCTGTGAAAAGACGGTCTACAAGCAACTGTGATGGTAGCCCGCCTTTATCTGCTACAGAACTTCTGGCTTGAATAAGGGTTAGCTCCTTACCTATTGGAACGATTCTTGGACGAAATATAAGTTGAGTTGTCATGATAATACCTTTTGAAGTAGTTATAAGTTATGGTACTGTAGTATTAAAAAGATTTGTTATAAGGCTGAGATGTAACTAAAACTTAAATGCTAAACTAGAAACTCTGGACTCGCCATAACATAAACACTAAACTCCAGCTTCATTGCACTCAATCATTTTTTCTACGATGTCTTTCATCCTTGGATTGATAGAAATGTGCAAACCGTAAGAAGTAGGCTTCTGGATAAGGATGTTTTCTTTAATCAGTTCATCTGCAGCTTCCTTGATTTCTTTTCCGAGATGTTTTGGAAACCCCTTATGTAAATTATCGAAAGCAGTATGTCTGCCTCCCCAATAGCCATGTTTCGCAAGCTTTCTCAGTAGAACGATTTTTATCTCGTTATCTATTTTCATTAAGTTCACAAATCCAAACATTAATGTACGATAATATGAATTACAAACTAAGATTTAAAAACATTAGCTTTTATAATAAATCTATGGAAGAAGAAAAATCAGGATTTGTAAAATTATTTGGAGATTACCCTGCGATTAAAGTAATAGATTTTTTGATTACGTTCAGGGAATTTGATTATTCGCTCACAGACATAGCAGAAAATTCTGGAGTTGCATGGAGCACGATACATACATTTTTTCCAGAACTAGTAAAAACCAGCATCGTACGAGAAACCAGGCAAGTTGGTAGAGCAAAACTTTACAAATTAAATATCGAAAATCCAGTAGTGAAAGAACTGATAATTTTGGACAACAAACTAATTCATGAATTGGCTAAAGAAATGACAACGGAAAAAATAATTGCAAGAAGTAGGTAATCTTTAGCAATCTTAGAGTCCTAATTCATGATGTGGCTCGCTTGGCAATTCATTCTTTATCCTATATCCTTCTAGAATTAGTGTTGCTCGTTTTATCTTCGGCAATCGAATTGCTGCAATATTTTTCTTGTTGAGTTTTTCTACATATAAACCGAAATCTGCAAGAGTACTGGAACCGTTATCTACAAGAAATTTCAAAACATCCACTATGAGACGTCTACCTAATTCGTCACTACCCCATATACTCAGTGCTAACGATGCTTGATTGATAAAGTGGGTTTTATCTGTTTCGCTCATGGTTTTCCAACGACTTACTAATTTAGCTTTAGTTGCATCATCGAAGTCTTCGAATATCATTTAGGCAGCACCTGTTTCTACCCACTTTTTGAAATTTGGAGTAGGACGTTCTAATAAATCGGCTAATGCACCTATCTGCTTGGCTGCTGCACTTGTAACTAATTCTGGAGTTGCAATAGGGGTTAACGAAGCGAGTCTTGTTTCTGAAGGTTTGAATTTTTCTTGAGTCCTAGGAACAACTTTTTTAGGATCTTCTCTGGTGTTTTCTCTTGGAACTTCTTTTGGTATTTCTTTTCTTTCGGATTCTCTTTTTGCCTCAGCAAGACGTGCATATTCGTTTAAATTTGCTGGAGTAACACCTGATCTACCAGCTACGGCATTATTGAATGCATCTAGAAGTTCTCTTGCGTATTTTGAAAGGGTTTTTGGTTCCTCTTTTTGAGCAGATGTTTCATTCATTTAAATCACTATAGCCAACTATCTGCGGGATTATTTATAATCTTAACTAAATTAGCCATATCTTCGTTTTAGCACTATTAGCAGTAAAGCACCGATAAGCAGAATTACGTTTGTAACCCAGATGAAAGGATCTGAACGAAGTAAACCTTAGGCAATCCAAAATATACCATTAAGCATTCCGATAATTATTGTGAACCATGCTAAATCTTTGGTTTTCTTTGTTTTATATGACGTCCAGACTTGTGGAAAGAACAAAATAGCTGAAGCTATGGAACCTAACAATCCAAATAACTAAACTAAATCAACCATAGAATTACCTAAAATTTAAACAGACTAGAAAAACAAAATAAAAGAAGAAAAAAAGAAAGTTGGATATTTTAGTATCCAACGTGCTTTCGTGCATTCTTTATTACGTCTTTAGCAGATTCCTGTCCACCAAGACCGAATGCTATACCAATTGCTAATGCTACACCGAATGCAGCAGCTTGGATTATGGTTACCAACACGTCTTTTATGATTGTTGTATGGAAACCCAATGTATCCAATGCAGCTACGACACCGATAAACATTACTACAATTTTTGCACTGTTTGCAAGCATGGCCAGGTATTGTTCCTTACCAACGCTGGCAATTCTGTCTCTGAGCAATTCACCGACAACTCCAGAAATAACTACAAGCAATGCTGCACCTAGAATCTTTGGTATGTAATCAACAAGTGGTTGAAGAACATTAGCAACTTGTGAACCACCAAGGAACCAGACTACGCATAATTGCAATACGATAAATACTACATAGTATTTTGCAATAGCAGCAAAAACATTGGTTAATTTAATCTTACCCAATGAATCTTCAAGCCTGTGAACTTCCAATAGTTCTTCGAACTTGACGAGTTGTAAAATTTTCTTAACCATACTTTCCACAAACCAGGAGAATACGATACCTACGACTAATAAAATAGCTGCAGCCATGAAAGCTGGCAATGCACTAATTAGATTAGACGCAAGAGTTTGTACACCCTGTGCAACTCCAGTAGCCAATGTATCTACACCGGCAGGAGTAAAAGTTTCTACCATTTAACATCACCTCAAATATAACAATACAACAAAGAAAAGAATTATAAATGCTACAATCGCCTCGTTGCTTTAATTAAAATGAGTTTCTCGAAGAAAAACGATTGTTCCGAAAGAGTTTCACAAATAAAGAATTTTTTTTCTAAAAATTTCATTGTCTTCTCTGAATTGTTGAGTGAAGAGTGAACAAGTAAAAGTGATCCGTCTTTTTTCAAATAATGTTCGAATTCCGCAAGAAAACGATCCAGCACTTTTCTACCATCCTTGCCACCGTCAAAAGCGTGATTAATTATTCCGGATAGTTTTTCTGATTTATTAGTAGGAAGATATGGAGGATTGAATAGAATAAAATCAAATTTCTTCTTTGGTACTTTAGAGAAAAGACCGCTAACCATAAATTTAGCATTTAATAATTTATTCAATTGACGATTGTACTCTGCATTTTTAACTGCCAAAGAATTGATGTCTACTCCGAGAACCTGATTATTTTTATCTGCAACTGCAGCAGATAAGGAAACAATACCAGAACCACAACCGATTTCCAATATTTCTCCTTTTATCTTTGAAACATAATCTGCAAGCATGAAACTGTCTTCTGCAGGTTCATAGACCTGTTCGAAAATTTCCAGCTTTAGATTACGATAGTTGAGCATTATAGAACCTTGGCTTAAGTTTTAAAACATACGAAATGAAATAATATTATGAATCTGAAGAATAATCTTGTTTATGTAGTAGTGTTAATATTGGTAATTGTTGGGATGTACTACGTATTTTCAAAAGATAATATAGATATGAACTATCCGCAACCGCAACCAGGATTCGAGATACCTAAAACAGCAATACACTGGCACTCCTGGCTAAAAATTATCATAAATGGGCAGGAGCAGCAGATACCTGATGATATAGGCATAACAATTGGGAAAAAAGTTGATTTCGATCTTGGAAGCGATATGAATGCAGCCCCCATACATACTCATTCTGGAGATGGCGAAGTAGTTACTGATATAGGCAGAAAGTTGCATATGGAGAGTCTGAAGCCTTATGTAAAACCCAGAACCCTTACTTTAGGTTATTT
>JAUSHJ010000056.1 GCA_030648615.1 Microcaldota archaeon
ACAGTATCAGTGCATAGTGGAATTAGATAATTTTTATCTTTACCAATTACTCTTGGAGGACCTGGATCATCTTTAGGAATATGAATAGTTACGTTACAAGTACCTTTTTGTTCATCACAGGAATTCACCTTTTTTATATCGAATGGATCGTGCGTACCAATAAGTTTACATTTCGGATTAGCCACAGTTCCAAGATCAGTCGGGTCACAGCAAGCAAGGTTTACTGTCTTCTCTATCTGTTGGGAACAGCCGTAAAGGAAAAGAAGAATAATTACAGCGAAAGTCAATATTAAATTTTTATCCATTACCTAAACCACCTTGGCAACAAATCTCATTAAGTCCTGTGCTTCTCCACCCAACATGTACATCATGTATCTAACGAATATTAATGTAATGGCAAATGCTATGAATGGACGCAGTATGAACGAAAGATAAATCAGTGATAAATCTGAAGTCAATGTCTGAAGCGAAAGAATTGTTGACGAACCACTGAAATTATTCGCATCAAAGAAATTATTATGAGCGATACCTGAGAAACTTGGATAACATGCAATATTTGTTATTGCTACGTTCAAAGTATTTGGAAGAGAAGGTTTAGCAAATCCAGGATCTGAAATCATGAATACGATGGGAAAAATAAAGTAGAATCCTATGGCAATTGCAATAAAAAATGCACCTATACCCCGAGTAAATTGGAATGCTCGAAGCACAAGACCAAGAGGAAGGAAAAATGTCAGCATATTCTGTTTTATATAATTTATCACCACTACCAGGGCATTGCTTGCAATGAGAAGATTTACTGTAAGATTTATCACTAGCCTGTAACTTTCAACCTGCTTAAACCAGGATGTAACATAACCACCTTGGAATATTGGTATACCTAAAATGCTTATGTACTGACTCATAAGAACCATTAATCCCTGGGCATCATTCAATGCTTGCCTGTTAATCTGGTCAAACAGATATGCCTTATCTATCATATCACATTTTAGAACTTCCAATGGAACTACTGTGGAATCTGGAATGAGTGTCGTATCTCCGCACGCCACTGGATTACTGCATGTCAAAACATCTCCAGTAAGAGAACATCCAAAAAAGTATTGTGCTGCAAAAACACTTGCACCATTAACAATAAGGACAAGAAATACAACTATCAGAACCGTGGCACCTGCTTGCAGCATCTCTGATTTAGAATATGCTTCTAACTCTCTCATGTTGAAAGCATGACCTATGGAAAGAAGTATTGCATTTATGATAATTACGGTAAATGTGGCAATCATGCACCAGACTAACCAGGTGTAATCTGCCTGGCCACCCATAACCTTGCCAAAGAAAGGAATTTGTATTTTTGAAAATATATCAAGTAATAATAAATCCATAATCCGTGCCACCTACACCATCTGCACTATTCTGCTTAAATCTATTTCTTCACCCAGCAATCGCGAAAGGTAAACGGAAGATGCTATCGCTGCCAACATTGCTATTGAAGGAATGAATACACCTATAATAAACCCGTTACCTGTAAGTTCTATGATCTGTTTTTCCTGGCTACCGCCTTTATTGAATATGTCATCATGAATTTCTTTATTGAAGAAAGCAAAGGAATCTGCCGTATCAATACCGAAATCATCATTGATATAATCCTGTGGAATTGGAGGTTTAAGTACGGATAAATCTCCTGCCATAAAATCGATGTAAAAAATCGACAGGACTAGCGGGTAGATGAAAAGGAATGATGCAGAAACAGCTATGAGCAGTGAACCCAAACCGCGCAGATATGGGATTGAACGGATGAAAGTACCCAATGGCAAAAAGAATAACACCATGCCACTAAATATATAGCGCAAAATAAACAAGTAATTAAGACTTGAAAGATAGGAAAACATCTGAGTATTAAAAGAAAGAAAGAGTCCGGAAGAAACTGTAGAATAACCGCTTTCAGGAGCTTGTGTGTGTGAAGCTCCACCTGCACCTACAAATCCACCAAACATACAAAGAAGTATATTAGCACCGTCATCTTCAGCACATCTTGAAAGATATCTTCCTTCTAAAATATTATATGCCCCCAAATGATAACGAGTTATTGAAAGTAATTCCTTATTGAATAATGCAGATTGTTTCAAGTATAATTCAGCACCTCCAAATAGAGTAACCGAAGATGCTGGAGCTGTAATTGTTGTACCAGTAGTGAAAAGATTCACTACGCTCAGTAAATTTATACTACAATAAATATTTACCCCCTGAAGAATTAGAATAGTCGCTACTAAAGAAGTAAACAACTGCACTACTTCGGTCTTTGACCATAATGATAATTTTGGATTGTGAGTTGTCTGTCCGAACATATTGACAAGTGCAATAATAATTCCACCTAAAATTGCACCCAGTGCTAAAACTGGGATAGTGAATGAATTAATCATATTGAAGAACACGCTGTTATTGGAACATACGAAATCAAATGCCATATTTTATCCAATCCTCGACAATATACTTACGTCTACCTCAGCCCCTGCTAATTTTGAAACCATTCGCATACCTGCAATTAATATCAACACGGAAATTACAGTAGCTAAAGTGCCTCTTATCAAAAATGCATATAAATAACTTTCAACATCTTTTGAAAGAAGAACGTATAATGATTTAGATTTCACAAGATTAGAAGTACCCAAATTAATGAACTGAGTAACTGAAGCGTCATTAATAGAATCAAATGAACCTGATTGAATCCAACCTCCTAAGGTACTACTATCAGAAATAGCACTGTTAGTAGGATCACAGTCAAAATTAGATGGGAGTATAGGTAGCGGATTAGTTTTATATGGATTCTTAGAAGACAACATCAAATCGTCCATAAAAAGATAACCTAGTGGAAGAAATATGTAGAGTGCAACTGCAAACCCAATTAGTAAACCACCTGCCCCGCGGGTAAACTTTAATGTTCTCAGCAGCAGACCTGCTGGAAGTAATAGAGTAAATGCATATTTCTGACCAAAAGAAACCAGAGTACGCATGGAACTTAACTCAGTGATGGTGAGAGAAATTGCTTGGAATGCAGTAGAAACTGGAATAAGCAGAGGACGAAAAGAGGAACAGGAAGAAATTGAATATCCGGTTCCCTGTAGACTGCAGAAGAATGATTTTGATGCTTCACTCCCAGCTTGAACAGAGAACACCTGAAGATTGTCAAAAATTTTCTCCTGAAAAGTTATTTCGCCATTGAGTTTATCGAATGTAGTTTGGTGCATGTTCTGACCATAAAAATTAGTAGACAGTGAATCTACAAACATGACCGTACCTTGTAAAATTGCGATGATAAAAAATGTCACTATTACTTGATAAAATTCTTCCTTTGCTAAAAACTTCAAGTCTTGCAAATCAAAGCCCTGTGCTACCATATATAATAGTGCCAGCAATATAACGGAAGTAATACCTGCAAGAACAGCTATTGGCAACCAAGCTGGACTGGTAGGAGCTAAGGTAGCCCCGACTCCTGAAGGCGGCTGCACAGTGGCAGTAGCATCTGCAAATGAAAATGAAATTACGAGTAGCAAAAATAATAGCAGTTTCTTCATATAATCTTTGACACCCCTGGAATTTCGATATCCCCCCCTAGCATATTGGATAGCGAACGTATAAACATCAGCGTAACTGTGATATTAAGCAACGGTAAAATATATGATGGAAGCATGAGCGATGCTGCATCCTTTATTTCACTTGGTCCGATCATGCCTTCTTTGGTTTTTCGTGCAAATACACTCGGTGGTATTTTTACAGGTCCATTCTTGCCACTGCCACAAAGCTCCCCGCAATTCAGTCTTACCGCAGGCTTGTATGTATATGAAGGATCGACTTTCAGGCATGCACTGCAAGAATCCAATATTGATTTTGACGGAAGAACATAGACGCAGGATTTAAATGCAGCATCTGCAGCATTTTCATTGACAGGGGCAGGACATGCCCATGCATCATGAGAAATTGCAGTATCAAAAAGTAACTCTTCACAATTAGCAGGCCTATCATCAGAACCAAATGCTGGTATCCCTGTACGAGTAGCCCTACAAACATGTTTTGATTCTAAACAAGTATTTGAAGTCCCAAAAACAGTATTAGTAATATCACAATTGATTTTCAAAGGCGGAATTACCTTGCATTCTGATGGACAACCCTGGTCTTCAGGAGCTGGCGGAGCTGCTAACTTAGTTACGATACATTCCGCAGGAATATGGTTACATGCTTTTTCTATGAATGTAGCTGGATCGGGGGAGATGAATGAGGTATAAGAACTACTACTTGTACATTCTTCTGTAAGAGGGTAAGGTCTTTCCCTGCATGCTGTTGGACATTTCCCATATGGTGTTTTTGATGCATATTCACATGAAATAAGCGTTTTCGTACCACCTGTTGGAAGCGGAACTGAAACTGCCGCTCTCGTACCATCAAATGTCGCTTGAATTGATGCTATGACTTGATCATTCGTAGCAGAACCAAGTCCCAATTTTGTTATTGCGTCCCCAGTATCAGCATATGTCTTCCCATCGCTGCTGTAAGCTCCCGGAGCACGAGTATTGCATTCCACCGGACACATTGCAGTCTGGGGAACAAGAATACTGTCACCGTAGAGGGTAATGTTAAGTGTATACCAGTCAAACACGTACATAAGCGGCAGTACGTACATAACACCTATACCCACTGCCATGAGAAGTCCGCCTAATTTTCTTGTCAAGAAAAATGAACGAAGCAAGATACCAAAGAGGAATACACTCGGACCGACTTTAAATGCGATCTCGCTTACAAAAAATTGCTGAGAAATTAACACAGTAAATATTGTTCCAAAATATTCAAGAATTACAGAATACTGATCAAGATATATCATTCTTCCGGCGTTCGGAGAGATACTATACTGGAATTGCAAAAGCGGAGGTTGAAAAGCATAGGTTGCATACCCGCCTAAACGCTGAGATCCTGATTTCGCAGCCTTGTCTGCATTTGTAAGTATTCCTCTTACAGATCCATCTGCATCCTGTACAGTATCACGGAGATATGCGTTCGCAGTCATTATGGCACAATTATCCGCAGGACGATCACTGCATTTAAATCCGAGATTAGAATTATCTACTATTGAACTAAGAGTGGAATCAAGGAAAAATAAGGTAGGAATAAGTATCAGTATTATTATACCCGTAGCAATAACCTGACTAAGTTCAGTATGTCCCCAGGCTATCAAGTCCGGAAGGTCAAAAGACTTTCCGAACATTATTGCGAGTGAAATAATAATTACCATTAGCATTATCACTAGAAGGGAAAGTGCTCTCCAGTCTTTTATCGCTTCGAATATAGAAGGAGAAGAACCACCAGTCTGAATTTCTTTAACTTCATCTGCAATTGGATTATCTGCATCTCTATTTTGGGCAAATAGTGAAGATGCGAATAGTAAGACTAAAAAAGCCACAACGAAGAAATTTTTCATGTTCATCAGTGAATCCAAACATACTTTAGCACTTAATGCCTTGCTAGTCTTACGTACATCTTCGAGACGCAATTCCAGCCACTCCCAATTGTTCAACGGAACAATGGGCACAATTGTTTTCAACGGAAAACAATGTGCATCAACACGAATGCGTGTTGATTGTATATTGTCGCAATGCGACAATAATGTCGTGGCAGCCGATCGAGATTTTACTTCAGTACTTAATTTACTTTCGGAAGTACGCTTCATGTAATTACCTTGAGTGCTTTATTTATAGCAGACATAAATGTTATGAATATTGCCAATGTGAAATTCGGAAGGAAATATGCATAGGGAATTAATCGCGCAATTACCCAGAAACTATTTGGAGAATCGCAATCTCCCATAA
The DNA here is from genome assembly GCA_030648615.1 of Microcaldota archaeon. Taxonomy (GTDB): domain Archaea; phylum Micrarchaeota; class Micrarchaeia; order Anstonellales; family Bilamarchaeaceae; genus JAUSHJ01. Next base: position 5,853 of record JAUSHJ010000056.1, read on the forward strand.
CACTATCATTAACAATTGAAACTGGAAGTCCGCCCTTCTCTACTGTAAGACTCTGACAAGTGAAATTAGAAGAGATTACACTATCCATAGCACTATTAACTGCGTATATAGTAGGTACGATAACGTATATACCAAGTGCTAGTGCCAAAAATAAATTACCCATCTGACGAGTGGGCGGTAAAAATCTTAGAAATAGTGCAACAGGAATAATGAATGCAACAATGTCTGTGGAAAATTGCAGAAATATTCTTTGAATGATTATGCTTGTTAATACTGGAGAGAGAAATGTATTAGCAATCATATCGAGCTGGGCAGAAGCAGTTCGTTTATACGCTCCTATGGGAGTCACTATGCCTCCGGTAAACGGATTGAATATACCTATGGTAAATGTGGAATCCATTTCTTCTCTTATGCTTGAAGTGACAGATGCACGGAAAGCATTTCTTGCAACTCTTTCGATATCAGCAGTATAGCACCTAGCAACTAGCTGTGGAGTTTCTGTTCCGGTAAAACATTTGTTAGGACCCTGTTCTCCTAAATTTTTCAAAGTTTCTCCAAGAAAACCTGTTGAAACTACGCAGGTGAAATAAAAAACAGAGAATATGGAAACCAGCATAATTACTGAAACTAATAGATGAAATAACTCATCTTTATAGAATATGACAAAATTCTGATTATTTGTTACTGAACCAATCATGAAACTTAGTGCAATAATTAGGACTATGAGTACAATAACTACACCTATAGGTCCGCCAAGATCACTGATAAATCTTGTATATGCATCATCATTGCAACTTCCGATATATGATAATGCGTTATTCACAGGTGTAGATGCTGGAAGCGCAGGAATTGCATAGGAAAATGATAATAAAAGAACAACCATAAACAATGGTAAAAGTTTCTTCAGCATCATAATAACCTCTGTATACCGCCTAAAAATACTTCTCCACCCAATGCGGAAGAAATACTCTTCGTACCTATTATTGTAATAATACCGATAACAACTACATCGATGTAGGTAAGCACTACAAGTTTTATTACACTAAATAAAAATGGGAAAATGGTATCATATACTACGCCAATTTGACTTCCTGTACCATAAGAAAGAGGCAACAATGCAGCAGCACCCCATAAAGCCGTAGCGATCATTACAGCAGGATATATTACCCATTTTACCAAATTAGAACATGCTGGATAATAACCAGGTATCCATGCCAATGGTAAACATAGCAAAAGCTCCTCACCTGTTTCATTTAGATTAAGCAAAGTTCTAACAATGACGTTACTGCATAATGAACTAGGTAAAGCATCTGAAGGCATATTACCCATTAGTGCAAATGCTCTTGCAGTGATATCAGGTAGTGGAAGAGTAATTATGGAATGCATCTGACTGAGAAATATTACTGAAAATGGAAGCAAAATACCTGCACCGATCATCAAAGCGATTAACGTATTACCCAGATTTCTTGTGAGAGGAAATATCCTGAATGCAAATGCTAAATATAATAACGGCGGAGAAACTGAAAGCAGGAATTTCATGATAACTTGCAATCCAGTATAGATAAAGAGAGATATTGACAATCCCTGAGCAGCCTGGGAAAGGAAAATAAAGAATGTGCCGTAGGCAGAGAAAGGTGCACCACCTCCTGAAAAACTGACAAAGTAAACTGGAATTGGAATGGATGTTGAGAAACCAGCTTTAACACCTATTTGATGAAAGGCCTGCATCAGATCGCCATAAGCATTATTTATCGTACTTGTTCTTTCATTAAAAAAATCATCGGTAATTGAGCTTAAGTTAGGATTTGCTAAAGTATCCAGTCCTATAGTTTTTCCGCTTAGGGTTGCAAGAATGTTAGTACTTACACTAAATAAAGTAAATACTATAACTATAAGGATAACTCCGATTATAAGTTCCCTCACCTCGTTCTTGGCCCATGCTTCAAACTGAGGCATCTCAAAAGAAGTGGCAAACATATTAGCTAGTGCAAGAATAACAATGACAAACGCAATCGTACCTCCTACGATATACTGTGCGCTATCTAACAAATTAGCGAATGAAAGCGATGCTAGTACTAGCAGAAAAACTATGAATTTAAACTCCCTCATCGAGTCGGTTAAACAGTTAACTATTTTAAAGGTTAACTAGCCTAGAAAACCTATGAGCAAACCGTTGAAGCGTCTTGAGCATTCTCTTACTCTTGGAAATCTTTGGTTGTACATCTGTTCACTAATTAGGAAAAAAAAGAAAGTCTATGCATATGCATTGAATGATGAGATAGAGAAAACGTTTTCTTTCCGGCCTAATAAAATAATGATCTATGTTGTCCTCTATAAACTAGAAGCAGAAGGATTTATCATTTCTGAATTTGAAGACAGAAGAAAATATTATAGACTAACACGCAATGGAGAAAAAGTTCTTGATGATGGCAAAGCATACATGAAGAAATTAGCTGGACGACTCTGATTACTATGATTATTGAAATAACAGGCACCCCCGGAACTGGGAAAAGTTCAGTTGCGAAGCTAACGAAAGAAAAGTTATCTGCACAACTAATAGATATTAAGAAAATAGTGAATCGGAAAAAAATATTCAAAAAAAGTAAAGGAGAGAAAGAAGTTGATATAAAGAAATTACAGAAAAAGATAAGAGAGGAGATAACAAAATCATCTGACCTCAAACCTCTGTCACCTACCATAGTAATTGAAGGTCATCTGGCATGTGAACTAAAAATTCCTGCAGATTACATATTTGTACTTAGATGCATACCTAACATTCTTGAGAAGAGATTGAAGAAAAGAAAATATTCACAGAAAAAAATAAATGAAAATCTGCTTGCAGAAATGCTTGATTACTGTACGCAAAGAGCAGAAACAAACAAGAAAACGTTTACAAAGATAATAGAAATAGAGACAGCAGATAGAAGCATTAATCAAGTAGTAACGATAATACTAGATGTTATTGCTAAAAGAAAAAAGAAAGTAGATAAAGTTAATTATAGTAAATATCTTACTGAATATACGAGGAAATTCCATGGGCGATGAAGAAATTGACGATGAAGGCGAAGAAAACGAAAAGGAAGAAAAAGATAGTGAAGACGAGCTTGAAGAAGAGGAAGTGCCCAGTGTAAATAAGGGGGAAGAGACATTTGCAACTAAAACTTCTGATAGTGAGCCAACGGAAACTAAATCTACTAGACCAGCCCAACCACTCAAAGCGATGAAAGAACTTAGTGAAAAGAGGCTAATAGAAGCAGCACTATTCATAAGCGCCAGAGGATTAACTCTGGAAGAATTGAGAACTCTAACTGGGATAGGTGCACTGGGGTATTTACAGAATATGCTTAACGAGCTTAGAAAAGAGTACGAGGAGAAGGGCAGTTCTATAGAAGTAGCTGAAATAAGTGGAAAATATGAAATGCGAGTTAGAAATGATTATAATGAAAGAGTAAAACAATTTGCGCAAGATATACAGATAAGCAAGAGTGCTCTTCGTACCTTGGCATATGTTGCAAAGCACGATGGTGTGCTAAAAAGCACCGTAGTTAAAAGAGTCGGTACCCAGGTTTACCAGGATGTTAAGGAATTGGTAGATAATGAATTCCTGAAAACTCAAAAAGCTGGGAGAAGCTCTAAACTGATTCTAACTGAGAAATTCAAAAAATACTTTGAACAAAAATAAATAAGCTATCTTATTAGTATTTGTTTTGGGGTGACAACCGCCCTTTTGACGAGTTAGATCAAAGCAGTAAAAGGGCGGTGAGATAAGTTTAAGAAATACTTTGAGCAGAAGTAAAAAAAAAACGCTGAAGACAGGATTTGAACCTGTAATCCACGAGGGACCGGTTTTCAAGACCGGCGCACTACCAGGTTGCACGCCTATGGCGTTGCAATCTTGAATGGAGCCCCATTCAAGAGTTATGCGACCTCAGCATAAACAATCTGATTATAGAATTAGATTATTATTGTCTATTGAATAGTTTTTATAATGGTTGTCTTAGATTAAAAACTCGCCTAGCGATTCTCTTTGTTGCTTGAGTTGCTCTAATTCGCTCTCAATACTAATTATCCCTTGAAGATTACGTATTCTGCAAAAATATGCGTCCATAATCTCATTTATCTCTTTCCTGGATAACTCTGTTTTTCTTGTTAATCTTAGCATTAAAGAATGTGAGATATAGTTATCACTATCAACGCAAAGAATATCAAAAACGTTTTGAGTTGCGTGGAATTTTAGCATTCGGAACTCTTCCGGAGTAAGACTTTTTAAAAGTCGTTCCATTTGGTCAAAATATTCTAACCTGGCAGAAAGCATAAATCGAGTTAATTCAGGAATTACCTCGTATGAAGGTAAATCATATAGACCATGACCGATGAACAATGAATGATAGCTTGCACTCAGAACCAGACTACCCAGAAGAAAATCAAAACTAGTGACAGGAAGAAGATGTGCAAAATCATCAAGCACCCTATGATTAGCATTTGGCAAGTGATCTGCGATAAGCACTAGGTCTACATCACTATCATTGAGCGTAGTTCCATTCACTCTACTGCCTGTTAAACCTATCCCGAGAAGATGTGGTTTTTCTCTCAGTACAGCTCTAGCCCAGACTCGCAAGTCTTGGATTACTTTTTGCGCTTCTTTTTCATCTCCAAAAACAGTTTCAATAACGTATCTGCTTTCCATAAGTCTGGTTCTAAGTAAACGAAGCCTTGCCTTTGCATCCGCTGGTTTGAAAGGAGGTTTATGCTCTACTGCTTGCAAAGAATGTGATACAGCCATACAATAAATTATGCTGGGAAACAATTATAAATAATGGTATTTGGTGTTACAGTCTTCTTTAAGCTCTACTTTTCATAAATACTAAATGATTACGTATAGAAACAACCACTTTTTCTAGAGTTATAACTAAACTTTCAAACGACTCGTACTCCAGGTAATGTAGGTATGGAGAAGTTAACGGATACGCTAAATTAATATTACTACCAACTTCGATTGAAAATCTGGAATTAGCTAATAAAGACCTAGCCTTAAAGCCAAGTTTTGAATCGGCATCTTTAATATTCAATGAAGAAGTCATATTACTAAGATCAGAATGTACATGGGTTGGATTTTTTATGGCGACGTTTAAGAACGGACTACCGAATTTATTGTAAGAAATATATGCGTAAATTTCTTCTCCGTTTTTAGTTTTTTTGTAGAATTTGCCAACGAAGGTATACTTCAGTTTTTCCAACTCTAATCGAACGTTTAGCTTTTTACACATTCTGGGGAATAAAAAAGATACTATCCAGAAGAATGGACTAATCATTGTAAGAATTGCTAGAATAGAGATGGAGTAGACATGATCATTTAAAACAAACAAAAGAATTATCACAAGTACTGCTCCTAAAGCAATTAGGACATATACCAATTCTAAATAATATATAAACTTTCGATCTTTTTTATACTCTAATATTTCTTCTTTGCCCATATTAGTTTCTCCTATCAACGATATCTTCAGTATCTTTTCCTGTTCCCATGAGAGTTACTGGCACCTTTAATTTACTTTCCACATCTTTCACGAAACTTTGTGCTTCCTTTGTTAAATCAGTAAATTTTCTTTTTCCTGCACAACCAGGAAATTTGACATCTAATTTAGTTATTGCCATCTGAGTCGTACTATTTATCTGACAGGCAAACTTCAAGTCTTCGTAATGCAAGTCTAAAGAAGTTCTTCTTGGTCTTCCTGTTACCGTGCCGTATTCCTGCATACCTAATTTTTCTGCTGCATCTTTTGTGACTTCATTTGTCAAATTACCAGCACCTACTCTAGTAGTATATGATTTGATTACCATAATTACATCGTCAATATCTTTTGGACCCATACCTACATCTGCTGCTATGGTAGAAGCAGAAACATCTTTCGATGTTACAAATGGATAGGTACCATAGAGAACAGAAAGCATGAAACCTTGTGAACCTTCCAGTAAAACATTTTTTGCAGCATGAACTTCTTTTACTACGTCAAATAAATATGGTTTGAGTTCTGGGCAATCAGCAACTGTTTTTGCGATTCTGTTTACTCTGTCAGCAACAG
>JAUSHJ010000059.1 GCA_030648615.1 Microcaldota archaeon
AAATATAAAAAAGATAAAAAATAAGAAAAAAAGATATGTGCACGTAATCTTTAGTTTAGACGATTAGTTCCAAGTCCAGCCGTGGTAGCTAATACTGTAGCTATAACCATCACGTAAAACAGTATCATTATAGCTACTATAATTATTATAGGTAGCAATACTGCAGCAGCAGCTCTGTTTCTAGATATTCCATGTACCATCCTTACAGTTTTCATTTGGAGATATATTTCATATACGGTAACTGGCAATGACAATAAACTAAATACGTAACCTATACACGGTATCATGCTAGGGATAAAAAGAACGGTACTAACTATCATGCCGCCTGCACACACGAGGGAATTAACATAAAAATGTGTACTATATTTTCCCTTTCCACCTAGTATTTTGGCGAATACCCATACTATCCCATCCCCGAATAATCCAAATAATACTATAAATATTGGCAATATGATCAAAGCTCCGAAAAACACCAGTATGCCTGTAACTATTTGTCCTCCAATTAGCATCAATACTGCATAGAATAGACCAACAAGGAAACTCATAGGTAAAATTGAGATTACTCTATCTTTTACACCTTGCATAATTGATGCATTTTTCATTTCTTTTGTCATAGTCTCATGCGGTTTGGTATATATCTCCAGCCATATTTTTGCTCTTTTGTAAGGGAAAAGATTGAATGCCCAACCAAATGCACTATTAAACATCTCTAAGATTTCCATAACTAGCACCTCGTTAAATTAAAGGACAAATTGATAAGACAAGCTTTGTCAGGATTATGAAATTTCCTGACAAAATTTGACGCAGTTGCGTCAAAGCTTGTCGCGTTGAGCGACAAGATGTCCACGCAATTGTCGAGCGCGACAATGCGCATATTGTTCGAAACGTCGAACAATCATGTTGTTGTACGGCAACAATTGGGATTTTGTCCTGAAGTAAATTTGATAGAATTTACAATAGAATAAAAAAGAAGAAAAAAAAGAATCTAAAGACTTGCTGAAAACTTCTCAGCCAAATCTCCTAGAATTGGTAATTTGAAATGTTCGAGCGTATATGCTTTCCATAATCCGTAAAGCCATACTAATCCGTATATTGGGATTAATAATACTGTTACTATGAAGAGCAAAATTCCACCTATGAATCCAACTACTGGCAATGCACCTAGTATTGCACCTACGATTCCAAGGCCAACCCAAAGGATTCCTAACGTGACCCCAAACAGGACTCCCTGTACACCATAAAATTTGAGTTCTTTATCTGTTTTTTTATCAGTAACTAATACCAATATCAAACCTAAAAGTCCAAGGCCCCATGCTATTGCAGCCCACATTTTTCTATCTCCTTCATCAGCCATAATCATAACCTCCTCAAATTAATATTTAGAAGGATTACTGGTATAACTTTTATAAAGGTTCATTTAGGGGTAATACTAATAAAATCAGCTAAAATAAAGAAAAATTAGTTAACAAGATAAAAAATAAGAATAAAAAGATAAAAAATATTAAAAAAATAAAGAAAAAAACTACGCCTTTTCTTTAAGGGCAATTTCCTTATCTGTGAGCTCCTGGAGCACTTCCTGGTGGATGAATCTTCTGCCACTTACCTTAACATGTGGAATTCTTCCTCTATCCAGTCTTCGTTCGAAAGCGTTTCTCTTTATTCTTACGCCGTCTTTGTGCAATTCTTTCACAGCTTCACTTACTGAGTAGTAGTCTTCGCTTATATGGGTCAATGCTTCAACTGCTTCTTTTGGTACCAATCTTCTGGTTCCAAACTTGACACTTGGTATCGATCCCTTTTCTATTCTACCTATGAAAGCTCTGAAGTTTATGTTTGTATTAGCTTTCTTGTAGTCTGCAAAGGCTTCTCTGACAGTATAGAACTCACCCTTGGTGTTTACTATATCGTCTAAGACTGCTTTAGGAATAAATCTTTTTCTACCAACTTTGACGTAGGGCACAGTGCCTCTTTCTATTCTTCCGCCAAATGCTCTGAATGAAATATATATTCCACCGCCCTTGAGGTAATCATAGGCGCCTCTTACTGAATAAAGGCTATGTCTAGCTTCCAGATCATCTTCGCTGGATTTTTCTTTATACAGCTGTTGAGCTACCTTGAATACTCCTGCAACGGAGCTTGATAAAGATTTTTCAACAGAATCCCTTCGTTTCCTGATGTCATCTACATCTATTGATCTGTATTGATCAACTACTTCATCATTAATTTCCTTTTCAATTACAATTTTTTTACCGCGAGGCATATCGAACCACCTGTTTATTTTTTGTTATGTGTAATACCTTATCATTGATATTTTATGATTATATGTGGTATCATATATTATAAGAGAGTATTTATAAACATATATGTTTATGCTCAACTCTTCTCCTTATTCTTCAGACGGAAAACACCGTAAAACAGTACAATAACAACACAAAGAATTAAAATACCCCCTATTATGGGAATAAGTGGGAATTCCGATTTTTTTTCATTCGGTGTGACCACTATATCAGTGCCATTATTATTCACTTCACTAATTCCTTTTACAATATATTCTGCTTCGAGATTTTGCTTATTCTCACTATTATCTCTCATTTCAAGTAAAAATGTTATTGTTTTACCTTGCTGCTGCACTGGTATTTCTACAACAAATACTCCGTGGGCTCTCACATATATCGTGGCCTGTTGCGTTGTTCCTCCATCAACTTTGTATCTTGCAGAAAGACCATTGGTAGGTATTCCGCTTGCAAATACGCCGTTATCTATTCCTTGTAATGTTACGCGTATGCCATTCTCACTTTCGCTCACATTTAGATTTTTTATTTCTGGTGCATTGAAATCAAAAACTATTTTTACGTCATTTTGTTTGCTCAAATCAAATTCGATATTCCTTTCTATTCCATTGTAAATTGCCACTGCATTGTGCATGTTGCCGGCAACAGAAATATTTATTTCCTTTGCTTCATTGCTTAAGTATTCATGTCCACCTAACAATAGACTTGCATTTAGTGGCTTGCCACTGTCATCCAAAATTTTTACTATAATATCGTATATTGGTATTTCCACAGAAAGTTTAGCCTTTCCATTTAGATCCGCATTTTTTTCAACCTGATAATCAGAATATTTTATAACTACTGTATGGTTACTTAGTAATAATATGAAGTTAGCCAAACCGAATTCATTCGTAGTTGCAGTTAGGTTATCTATGTAGATTTTTGCTCCTTTCAAAGGATTATTTTTTTGATCTATTACTTCTACTGTTAGTCGTGCAGCAGGAAATACAAAATCAATATTTTGCGGATGACTAGTTGCAGTTATTATTCTGGTTATTCTTACATTGTTTAGAGTAGCATTTATTTCTACATTACAATCTACTTTATTTTTTTGTGTTTCAGTATTGACTATTTGTATTTTTACCGTTCCATTTTCATTTGTGTATCTGGGGGGAGAAGTATAGTATCCTTTTCCAGTGGTAAAATCTATCTGGTGTTTGGTTATTATTTCAACATTTTTTATAGCATTAAGTTCTTTGTCAAATGCACGTATTGTTAGTGTTTCTTTGAATCGTGGTTCACATAATGTTTTATCTATAAACGTCTGATTAACATCGGGAGTTGTCTGGTCTTCTACTATATATAAGCTATCGTTTCTTCCGCTTAAATCTTCATCTACCTGTGCGAATACGAATGGCATGAGGAAAAGTAGTATTATAAAAATTGATAAAAATGGGATTCTCATGTTCTAGACTAAATTCGAAAATATATAAATAGTTATCGTTTGTGGATAAACTAGAAATCAATATCAGAAACTCGAAACCGAAGACCAAAAAAATAAATCGGGCCCGATGGGATTTGAACCCATAATCGCTTGGTTGCTCCTGCAATTAGGAGTGGCATTCGAAGCCAAGCGCGATATCCATTTTAAGCCTTGCTTAAAACTTGTAACTTTTATTCAAGACTGGTTACGCTACGAGCCCAGATTATTTAGTTAAAATCCTAATTCCGTTTTCTTCTATTAAAATAGTATGTTCGAACTGTGAAACTAAACTTCCAGTCTGCTCTTTTAATATTGGATATCCTCGTATTACCTGTGCACTCAACATTTCTTTCAATGCTGCACTCACTAATAATTTTGATGGAAATTTCTCCCTTAGCCATCTTTCTGCGAACGGAGCTAATCCATAATTTTCAAGAACGTGCTGAATTATTTGCCTGGACTGTCTCATTCTTATCGGACTTGGAGAATACAAGCTGAATATTTCTACCTGATCACTATCTTCAACATGCCCTCTTCCGTTAGTTACGAAAGGTTCTATAGCAAAGATGTCGCCTACTTGAAATCTATAATTATCACTTGATTTGACATTTGGGACACTGATGCCGGCATGTAATTCATTAGTTTTTATCATATGGCCTGTAAGGTTTGATATTGGCCTGAAACCGTAGCTGCGTATTTTTTCTTCTATAATTCCACCAACTTCTCCTACACCTACACCCGGTTTGATGATAGCAAGTGCAGCATCAAGAGCTTCCTGCGCTGCTTTTACTAGTTCACCATTTTTTTCACTCAGATCTACAGTATACGCACTGTCAGCAAGTCCACCATCTACTGAAACTCCGAGATCTATTTTTACTACATCTGTTTCTTTTAGCATCTTTTCACAGCCAAATTCCGGTGTATAATGTGCTGCGATTTCGTTAATTGAAATATTTACTGGGAATGCAGGTTCTACATCTTCATCATAAATCATCGTTTCTATTGTTTCTGCTATTTCCAATAGAGGTTCACCTACCATGATAAGACTTTTGCTTTCTTGCCTTACTTTGGAAAGTATTTTTCCTGCCTCTATGAAATTATCTAGTTCTTCTTGTTCCATCATTTGTTTTCCCAAAATTATTATGTTTGAGAGGGTTAATAAAAATAGCTTATAAGTAATTTCCCATAAATGATAACTTTATAATCTTTGAAATGCCATAGTAACTAATGAGTCTAGCATTTAGGAATAACCAACCTTCTAATTTCAAAAAGTATGCACTGGCACCGTTTCGCTTAGCTGGAAGAGGTTATCTCCTGGCTGACGATTTCATCTATCGAAGGGTCGATGAGGTTGCAAAAGCTACTGAATTTGTAAGTGATAAGGTGACTGGTGGAAGATTTGCTGCTACGAGAAAACAGCTCATGTATGGCACTCTGGTTGCAGGTCACACTTTGCCATGGCTTGTACACCAGCTAACAGTTGGTCCATCAAAAATCGTATTGCCAGTTTTACCTATTTTTATCGCGCCTCTTGTTGGAGTAATCCAAAATGCCAAAGCGGGTTCAAATAATTCAAGTACGCCAGTAGAGAACTTACATTCAATCATTTTAATGTCTTTACGCACTCCTCTTTTTGTAGTCGGACTTGTCGAAGCATTCATAACAATAAAATACGGAGAAAAAACAATATTGCATTCTTTCTCTGACCATAGTTATCTTGCATTGCGTCATCCTGATTTTGCAATCGCATTCATGCTTGACTCAATTTCATTTTATCTTGCTTTAGGAAGCAATGGCATGACAGACAAACTAAAAGACTGGGCAAAACAAAAATGGGAAGAGATAAAAATGGGTTTCGCAAAACCAGTGCCAGTTACCGAACCCAAGAGTTAACATCGTGTTTTTATGAGTTTAACTGTAATTAATCAGCCTCCAAAAAAATGGAGAACATATGCAAAAGCTCCATTTGTTACTGTAGCGAAAGCATATTTATTGACCGATGATTTTATTTATCGAAGAGTTGATGAAGTTGCGAGAGCTACGGAATTTGTAAGTGATAAGTTGACCAAAGGTAGATTTGTAGTAACAAGAAAAGGCTTAACAGAAGACGTAGCTATAGGTGTTCCAGTAATTAGTGCATTTCTTGATACTAAAGTCGGTATGTTTTTTCCACTTATGGCATTTACGAATTATGCGATAATTAGGACAGTCGTTATTCCGAGAATAGAAAAACTTTTTGAAGGCAATTGTGCCGATGGTGCTGTGGCAATAAATCCAGCAGTCGTAGTTACAAAACGTCTTCGTCTCCCATACCTAGTTGTTGGAATCTGGACTGCGTACTCTTTTCTTCTTGGTACTGGTGGTATCCTGATAGGAGTTTCACTAGCATATTATCTTGCAGGTGGAAGCAATGGTATGGTTGATCGTGCAAATGATGCACTTCATGATTTTTTAAAGCGTGTCAAGGGAGCCATAGTAAAGAAAAAAGATGAAGTTGGTGCGTTGCTTCCTGATGGTGGGTCAATGCCAGAACCAATAATTCCTAGTTTAGTTTCATAAATCGTATCGTGATTTTCATGAGTCTATCTGTAAGTAATCAACATCCTGCGAAATGGAAAACCTACGTAAAAGCTCCATTCGTTACAGTGGCGAAAGCATACTTCGTGGCAGATGATTTTGTTTACAATCGTGTAACTGAGTTTGCGAAAGGTGCAGAAATAGTAAGTACTAAGGTAACCAGGGGGAAGTTCGTTCTTGATAAGCGTCGTTTCTGTCATGCTTCTATAATTGTCACTGGAGTTGGAGCGTCTCTGGGCGCATATCCTCATTCCAAGGATTCGTCGGATTTTTTTATTTTTGCAGGGACAACTACTATGTTTTATTTGTTGGTTTTTAAGCCAGCAATTAATATATTTTTTGGGAAATCAACATTAGAGATGTTTAAGGATCCTGTTAGTCATGATAAAATGAAATTTTATTTTAGTTTAATTCGTCTTGCACTTTCATTAGCAATTGTTCGAGATTTCAAATTAGATAATACCAGCGATAATTATGGTGGATTTCTAGCAGATATTTTTCTTTTAGGCATATTTCCAACATACTACCTTGTTACAGAGGACAGCAAAAAAATAGCTAGATTCAGAAACTGGTTAAATACTCAGTGGACAGAAACAAAAGAATTATTTTATAGTCAAGACCCGTCAACGTAATCTCTGGCATATAAATTTATACTAGTTTGAGCATGTTAATCTTATGACAACTGTAGTGGAACTCATCAAAGAGCGTTTTTCTGAACTTACAGAGATTCAGAAGCTTGCAATTCCAAAAATCCTCGCAGGAGAGAACACATTAATTCTTGCTCCGACTGGCAGTGGGAAATGTGTCTCTGGCGATACCCTTATATTTACCGATAAGGGTCCAGTAAAAATAGAAGATTTTTACCATAAAGCAGTCAGTGTCAATTCTTTAAACCAGAAACTTAGAACAGAATTTTCAAAAGGATTAGTTATCCGTAAACGAAAGAGTGAACTATTCAGAGTAATAACTGAAAGCGGTCGAGAGGTAAAAGTAACCGATGATCACAAGTTTTTGACATTGAAGGGCGGGGTTCTTAGGTGGTTTATGCTCAAAGAACTAACGAATGGCGATTTCATTGGTTGCGCTAGGAAAATGTTAATTGGCAAAAATACAGAACCCAAATTTACTCTTAATTTATTGGAAAAATGCGAAGATCACATTTGCGTAAAAACCAACCCCACGATCTCAAAGCTTATTGGCATCATCAAAAAGAAAAAAAATGGCATGGGTCTAAGAAGAATAGCTCCACTGGTTGGTGTACATAGGGCAACGCTTATGCATGCTATGAAAAATCATAATATGCAAGTTTGTACTTATTTGAAACTCGTAGAGCTAGCAGAATATGATTCATCAGGTATAGAAGTTACTGAAATTGGCGGACCAGCTTCCAAAACAATAAAAGTGCCAAAGATAAACGAAGATCTTGCGTATTTTGCTGGTTTGTTTGCCGGAGACGGTAACTTTAACCAAGGAAACACAATAAGATTCTCTACTGCATCACCTGCGCTTTTATATTCCTTCAAGAAATTTTGTAATGACTTGGGGTTGTGCGTTGGGAAAGACAAATCAAAGAAATACGATTATTATGTCTGCAATAAACCTTTATACGTTATTTTGACTAGTTTGGGTCTTGAAGATAAAAACAAATCTGCGAGAATATGCATCCCATCGTTATTCTTTAGTAAACTTCCTCTAATTGCTGCATTCCTTAGGGGTTTATTCGATACTGATGGTAGCGTAACTAAGGAAATAGAGTACTGCACAAAAAGCAAACAAATGGCGAAAGAAGTGCAGCTTGCCTTGCTCTATTTCGGCATACTCTCCAGATTAAGGATAAAAACTCATAATAAGTATGGTATATATTACAGAATATTTGTTTCTGATTCTGAAAATATCTGCAGATTTGTTTCTTCTATAGGTTTTGGTCATCCAGAAAAGTTATTAAAGACCAAAAAATTCTTTTCAATGACTCATAATCCGAATAAGGACATAATTCCAGGCATTGCGGCACGCATAAAATCATACAAAGAAAAATTGGGCGTGCCATATAAATTATTACGCGCTAATCGATCCGTCGAGGCATATATGTACGGATATCGAAATCCATCCAGGTATGGTTTGAAAAGAATGCTACGCTTTTTTTCACGTTTTGGAGAAACAAACGAATCTTCATTCCTTCGGGCATTATCTACTTCAGATATATTCTGGGATAAAATTATCGAAATAAGCAGAGCTGGGGAAAATTATGTTTATGATGCTACCGTACCTGGAAATTCTAATTTTATCGGTAATGGTATAATTCTCCATAATACTGAAGCCTGCCTTCTCCCTGTTCTCGAAAAAATAAAAGACAAAAAGGACGGAATTAGAGCTCTCTACATTACTCCTTTACGTTCCCTTAATCGTGATCTACTTGGTAGGTTTAATTGGTGGTGTGATCGATTAGAAGTAACTCACGATGTAAGGCACGGAGATACTACTCAGGCAGAAAGGGAAAAACACAGGAGAAATCCACCACAAATACTCATCGTCACCTGTGAAACGTTGCAGGCATTGCTTCTCGGTCCAATAATGCGAAAGCATCTTGCAAAAGTAGAGTTCATCATAGTGGATGAAGTACATGATATTTTGGATAATAAACGTGGTGTGCAATTAAGTCTTGGACTAGAAAGGTTAGCAGAAATTGCTAACTTCCAGCGTATAGCAATCAGCGCAACCGTATCCAACGAATTTGAAGCTGCAAAACTTATTTTCGGTAGTTCTTCTTATGCAATAGCAGAAGTAGGAAAAGGAAGGAAATTCGAGCTATCGGTGGAGCATATACCAAAGCATGAAGATCGAATAAAGCGTCTAAAAGAATTATCAGAAACTCATCGATGTCTTATTTTCGTCAATACTAGGAGTACTGCAGAAGAGTTGGGAGCATCGTTAAAAAAACTAGAAGCACCAGTTGAATTGCATCACGGCTCACTTTCAAAAGACGTGCGAATAGCTGCAGAAGAAAAATTCAAAAAAGGTGAAATAAAATCCCTCATAGCTACAAGTTCTCTTGAACTAGGAATAGACATTGGAGATGTAGATCTGGTAGTACAGTTTGGTTCCCCGCATCAGGCATTTAGACTAATTCAAAGAATAGGGAGAAGCGGGCATTCGCTGGAAAAAACTCCAAAAGGCATAATTATTGCAACTGATTTTGATGACAAATTGGAGGCAGAAGCAATAAAAATAAGAGCAGAAAATAGGTGGCTGGAAGACAAGAGAATAGAACGTGGCGCACTGGATGTTATTGCCCATCAATTCATCGGAGTGTGCATGGACAAAGGAAGAACTGACCTAAAATCAATTCACGCAATACTTTCTCGTTCCAGTGCTTATGCTATAACTCTTGCAAAACTAAACAAAGTTGCACTCCAGCTTTACAGTGAAGGAATTATTTTTTATGATCAGATTGAGTTAGATGGTGAAAATGCAAATATCGCATTGAAGACAAGAGCACGGCAATACTATTACTCTAATTTATCTACAATTCCAAGGGAAAAACGTTATCTGCTTAGAGATATGGCAGGAAATAAAATCATTTCAAGTTTAGATGAAAAATTTGTAGCTAATTTAGAGAACGGTGCAAGCTTCCTTTCAAAAGGAATGCCTTGGCAAGTTGTCGATATTACAGAACGAGAAGTAATCGCAGTGCCAAGTTCTGCATTGGATATTGCAATTCCAGAGTGGGCGGGTGAAGACATTCCAATTAGTTTTGAAGTTGCGCAGGATGTTGGAGTATTGAGGAAAGTACATCGAAGAGATGGTAGTCCAATAATTCCAGATGATAAAACAGTAATCATTGAAATCGTAGAAGATTTAGTAGTAATACACGCGTGCTTTGGCAGCAAAGTAAACGAAGCAATCGCAAGAATGCTATCAGTAAGAATATCTGAATTAATTGGGGAAACTGTGCGTGCAGTAGCAGATCCCTATAGAATAGTAGTTAAATTACCATTTCCACTTGATGAAAAAAATATTAAAACCTGCGTAGATGGTCTTAGGAATGCCAATCAGAAATTGCTAGAAAGCTTAGAAAATTCATTTTTATTAAAATTAAAATTCCTTCACATTGGAAGATTATTTGGTTTGCTGGATGATGATGCAACGGTGACTGGAAAATTTATCTCTGCCATGCGGAATTCAGTTGTCTACGAAGAAACCATAAGAAGTATATTCTTTAGATATTTTGATGTTGAGAAAACAGAGGAAGTACTTCAGGCAATTAAGTCAGGCAAAATCAAGCTAATTTACGATAAAAGAAAAGAACTTAGTTATTTTGGAAAGCTAGGTATTGACCGGTTAAGTGCAAAAGAAGCACTGGGTGGTTTTGAGCCAAGGCAGGCAATGATTACATCATTAAAGGAAAGAACCCTTGCTAAAACTTTAGAATTAAAATGTTTAAGTTGTGCTGCTACTAGATTTTTGCATTTGGCTGGAGCTCCAGAAGAAATTAAATGTCATAAATGCAATGAAAAGTCATTGACGGTGTTGGAGAAGAAAGCTGAAAACAAAGAAGAAATGCAGTACAAAGCTGCTCTAATACGAAACTATGGTAAGAAGGCACTTGTAGCATTGAGTGTCTATGGTATAGGTGCACGCACTGCCGAAAGAGTGCTTAGTAGATTACAGAAAGACGAAGATTCTTTCTATTGGGATATGTTGGAAGCACAGAAGAATTTCATTAAGAATAGAAAATATTGGAGTTTGTAATCATCCCATTCGTTTTCTATTTAGTTTTTCCAAAGCCTCTTCGATCTGACACTTAAGGGTCACATCTTCTGTTTTATCAAATAATTTCTGCAATGGTACAATTGCTCTTTTATCTCCTATGCGACCAAGGCAATAGACAACAAAATCAATCCAGTTTGCGTTTTCTTCTTTTAGTAATTTTAACAAAGCAGGGACATGTTGTTTGAATTTGCTTCCATCTTCGCTTACAAGCGTGCTTGCAAAAACTATGGAATCATAACAATATAAGGCATTGAATCTTTGCTTTTTTTCTTTTTGGGCAATTCTAAGTAGCATGCTGGCAATTTCTAGTATTTCCGGATGCGTCGGATGCACTTTTACTATTTTTTCAACAGCTTTAGCAGCATAATTAGCATCTTCAGAATTTTTATTCAATGCAGCTTTTGCTAGAGCTTTTAGTGCATCAATACTATTGAACTGCAATGCTCTCTCAATAGCATTTAAACGTTTTTCTTCTCCACCTTCATTTATTTTTTTATCCCACTTTGCTCTGCTACTTGTTATTCTTTCAATTAGCGGATTTCTAGTTACGTTAGTAGTAGTTCCTACTGTTTTTCTAGCAGTCATAAATCTAGGCATGTTACAATCAGTGATTAGAATTGCTTAAAAACTATTCGTCAGTTACTTTTTTCTTAGAACAACAAAAAGATGATCTTTGTCGAATGGTTCAAGTTTGTATTTCTCAAGAATTTCGAAGTATTTTTCTAGTTCCATTAATGCAAATTCGAAAACATCATCTGGCCTCTTTGTGACATCTATGCTCTGGCTCTTTATAGCAATCATTGCTATGCCATCTTTCTTCAGGAACATATCGCAATTTTTGATAAGAATATCTACTTGGTTTGGCTGGGCAACATCCTGGTAAATTGCGTCAACCTCTCCAACTTCTTTGTAGTTGTTTGGCTGATTGGCATCATCGTGTATTGGTATTATGTTGCTTCTATGATCGGAAAGTTCGATGAGACGTTTTATCACTTGCATCGCAACTTCTATTGCATAAATTTCTCCTTTTTCTCCTACAATATCACTTAAGTGCGATACGGTAGTGCCAGTAGAAGCACCTAAATAAAGTATTTTGCCATCTTTGGTAAACGGGAATTCATGTAAGCCTTTTTTAATCGCACCTGCAAGCTTGCTTCTAAAAGGATCCCAGTAACGATATTCTTTACCATCTATCTTGGTTAATCGTTCATCATACACTCGTTTTCCAGGGTTAGCGTTGAGTGTAGCTACTAGATTATCTAGCATGAACACCCCTGGGAAGATTTCTCTAACTGTGACCATAACTTTGATTTGGTGACAAATGATTAAAAATTAGCATTTTACTTATTGTCACTATCTCTTCGTTCCTTTTCCTCTTCTTCATATAGCTTTCTCGCAAAAGGAGCGTAAATCTGTTTAAATGAACCAATCATCTCTATCTTGTCTGATTCATTTGTTGGAAGAGATTCCACCTTTCTATGTAACCTATTCCAAATTACCTGTGCTTCTTCAGGGTCAACTATTCCACGAAATGCATATGTACCGTATGCTAGTGCTAAATCTGATTTATCTGTATAATCTGATTCAAAAAGTATTTTTTCTACCCAAGGGATAAGTTTTTTAGATTCAGAATTTTTTTCTATTGCAGTATGTATGCCTATGGCAGCACTAAGTCTAATGGTTGGATTCTCATTATGGATCAATTTACCAAGATTTTCCAAATCTCCTGATTTTGCATATTTTTCTGCTTGTTCTTCGGTTTTATGTCTAAGTGGCATTTCCGCATTTTTCTGTTTTTCTATCTGCTCCCATTCTTCTGGTGTTCGTTGTTTTCGTGTTGGTACTTTTTGCAGAGGACTTTCAGCATCGGCTTCAGCTAGTAATTGTGGAACATCTTCTTTATTGATTACTTTTTTTGTTGCCACTGTCATAAATAAAATAAGATAAAAAGAGGTTAAAAATAGATATAATAGTTAATTCTTAAGAAATTCAACATCGGAGATTTTTTCAAAATGAGCATCGCCTGTCAAAAGTTTTGTCTTGACTTTCTTTGCGCATGCATAAACAAGTGCATCGATAGATGGCAAACCATTACTTGACTTTACTGTTGCGGCTTCGAGTGCTATATTTTTATCTATATTTATTATGGTACTCCTTTCTTCTATCAAATTCAAATACTCCAGATATTCTTTTCCTTCATGGATAAACTTTGTTTTTATCTCCATAAATGAAATAGACGGCGTATATATCTGCTCATCACTTTCTACGTATTTTCTAACCACGTCGCCTAACATAGTACCTGCAAAATACTCTATCCATGCCCAACTATCAAAGGTTATGCTCTCGATGGTCTCGTAAATCTTTCCAACCAGTCTTTTGTAACCATTTGGAAGATCCGAACATATCCTTTTTCTCAGGTTTAGTTTCCTCTTTCGCTTTGACCATATCTACCTATTAGGCAGCATACTTATAAAGAACTTTCAATCGTAAACCCCTGCTTTACCTACTTTAAAGACACATTCGCCTTCTGGTAAGTTTGGAGAGTCAACTAGACGTGCTACACGTTTGTCTTCTTTACCTTTTCTTAAATAAAGTCTGTAGGTAGAAGCGTGAGCTAAAACATGGCCACCTATTGGCCTCGTAGGGTCACCAAACATCATTGCTGGGTCGTCCATAACCTGATTTGTAATGTAAACTGCAAGATTGTACTTGTCAGCTAACTTTTGTAATATGTGAACGTGCTTGTTTAATTTCTGTTGTCTGTCTCCCAATGCTCCTCTTCCTGCATAATCTGATCTAAAGTGGGAGGTGAGAGAGTCGACAATCAACAACTTTATATTGTTCTTGACTATCCACTCCTCAGCCCTCTCTACTAGCAGAATCTGATGATCACTGTTTTCAGCACGAGCTACAAAAATATTTTTCAATACCGCTTCTCCATCCATTCCATTTTCTGTTGCAATCTGCGCAATTCTCTCTGGTCTGAATGTATGCTCAGTATCTATGAATAGTACATTTCCGTTTAGTCCTCCTTGATCTAAAGGTTTTTGGACGTTGACACACAGTTGGAATCCTACTTGTGTTTTTCCGCTGGAGAAACGAGCATAACATTCTGTTATTGCCTGTGTTTCTACTCCACCTCCACCTAGTAATTCATCAAAATTCTTAGAACCTGTAGATATTTTACCTATTCTTTTTCTTCTTTCGAAAACTAGGTCGCCGCTTTCAAATCCTATTACTATGGATTTCTTTGCAGCTTCTATTGCTTCTTTTGCCTTTTCCAGTTTCATATCTGCAGCTTCTACCAAATCATGTGGGTTAGCACTTGCAATACTAGGTACATCGTTGTATCCTGCAACTTTAAGTTTCTCTGCGATTGCAGGTCCAATTCCTGGTAAATCTTCCAAATCACTGAAAAATGTCTCTTCTTTTTCTTTGTCTGTCATGTCAATTACCCTCTTTGATTATTATGTCTGTAAATTGCAAGTGAAACTACCAATGCTAGGAAGCTTGGAGATTTTTTACCTAATTCAACAAGCCTCTCCAAAATTCCCTTACAATCTATGCCGCAAGAAAGCGAAGTTTTTAGTCTTTCTATCATTACTCTGTCAGAATGTTGGAGCAGATTGCTACTGTCTAACGTGTCAAGTATTCTGGAAAGTGCAATTCCATCATTTGCTAGTTCAAAGATTATCTCTTTGTTTCTGGCAACTTCATACTCTCGGTAATTATTTACCGTTCCTACGTTTTCCAACTCAAATTCTATTTCTTGCATGGGGTTCACCTTATTTTAATTTATTATTTTTTTGTCTGTTTTACCTGCTGGTAAAATCCAAAAAACTGTTATTTTTTGTCATTCGGAAATACGAGCAACTTCAAACTTCCGATCATTAATGTGTAAAATACATTTCCGTTTTTGGAAACGTTTCTCCACATTCCGCCTACGTTTTTGTAGACTGTTCTTCCTTCCCTGTCAGCTTCAGTCTGGACAATTCGGAAATCCGGTCTGTTCAGATTTTGTCCACCTTGCTGTTCAGCAGGTTGCGGGGGAGCATCTTGTTTTTTTGCCTTCGGAACTTCTTCGAATCCATCTTCGATATTTTCTTCCTGTGACTTCATAGATTAAAAACCTCCATGAGTATATACTTATATAGTATATGTTATACTATTATAGTAACTACTATAGTATAAACTAATGGATTTAAATAGGTTTTCTAGCTTTCACTGAGTTTTTGGTGATTTTTTAACTTAAAAATATACAATTGGCGACTCTTTTAAAAATACATTCGAACATACTCTATCTATGGGAAGAAAAATTCGTTTAAAAGAAGAACGCCGAAACGTAAGAAATTCTACTGATCAACCTAGGCCAAAATTGAGAGTGAATCGATTTTTACTTCCATCAAGTGTCGTAATCGCAGCAGCAGTCGTAGTATCCGTTCTCTCTCGCCCATGTAGTAATCATAGTCGACCAATAGTTGCTAATACGGTCGTTGCTAGTCCAGTTCAAACTAAAATTAGTCCGCATAAACCGAAAGTTTCTGAAATAAAATTAACTGCTAGTTTTTTAACAGAAGATGGTTTCATAGACTTTCAGGAAGCTACAATACCAAGAGTGCTTAATTTCTATTTTGGCAGATCTTATACGTTCACATCAAATGATTTTTCTCATATATTCAAGGTACCTGCTGGCATGGCTATAGTATTTTCCAAGAATTCTGGTTTTTTCAAATTTCTCAGAGATTCTGGAAATGGGGAACTTGAAGGTTATACATTTGGAATTGTTAATACTGACTCTGGTTCAAAGTTTGTAATTACTGCCTTAGCATATCCTTTTAGTCGGCCACCAAACTTTCTAACTAGTGCGTGTAGTGACTTTACTGAAGAGTCAATGGCCATGCTAAGACAACTAGCAAATCCTCAAGAGAAAACTAGTGCTATTACATTAGTTAGAATACTTGATACTTCTCAATTGTGGCGACCTGGAACTATCAGTGCTTTAATTCAGGCTCAATTGGATCGCGTGTCATCATCTCTTAGATCTTCTGTTCACAATCCAGCTACTATGTTTCGTGATATTGCCGAAATCAGGTGTATGCTTGCAGATGCTCTTTCGAAAAAATCTTTAGCTGATTTAGCTTCTTCTGAGTTTCTTAATACTCTTATTCACGAATCAATGCATGGGGTTTACACAGTGCATGGAAATGAAAGTACTTTGGCGGCAGGACCTTTTCGCAAATCTATAGAAGAAACAATGGGTGGCTTAATACAGCTTGGTTATGGTCCAGAATATCGTCTTAGTTTATTTGATCTTTTTACTCTTAGTAATTCTATCCTTAGGGCTAGTTATAGAAATGGCAATTTTGAAAGTATGACGGAAGGAAATCCATTTGAGAATGCGTATCTTAACATTACTGGAAGAATTGACATGGATGGTATTGGGTTGGTTATGCTGCCAAGTAGAGATGAAGCAAAAATACGTGCTGCAGCCAGAGATGCGCTTGACTGGCATTCTACTAATCATTACGGAAAACCATTCAGCTCTTTTTTCCCTGAAACTGATATAACCTCACTATTGGAACAGGGGAGAGCTTATCTTGATACGCTGAGGGAGTAAAATGCTGGAATGCAAAGATCATTATTAATGGAAAATATATCGAGTCGTATAACTCCTCCAGCTGGAGACGAATTAACCAGACAATTTTTAAGTAAGTTTGGAAAAGATTTGCCTAGACGAGCCGAATTATTGCAAAAAAATCCAATAAAACTTAAACTTGGTTAAAATCAGGGAATTCCATACTGATCCCGAGCGCAGTTAAGTATTTAATTTCTTAGTATATATAACAATACAGTGGTTTTATGATACTAAAAGCTCGCGTTTTCGGAAGAGTGAATTCGACCAAAGGTTCAAATGCATTTCATCTTAAAGATCCTCAAATTACAGAACTTACTAACCGTTTGGAATATGGAGAAATGAGACAAGCATTCTTTCGGCTAATTGATCTCAGACTTATAATGCAAGGAGATGATGTTGCACTATTAGAAAGAGTTGCAGCACGCTTACATTATCCAACTACCTTGCGTACTTTTTATGATAACGGTGCATTGCCATCTGCTAACGGAAGAACAGTGCGTCCAGGTCAACTTAATTCTCTCATGTATTCAGCATGTGTTTCGCATTTCCTTCGCGTTGCTCTTGCAGATGCAGGTGTCACATCATATCGTTTGACAACTGTAGGTCGAATTGAAGGAGCAATGCTCACCGTTGGCACTACATTACTAACGATATCTGCATTTACCAGTTCTGTTGCATTGCTGAACTTCGGTCTTCCTGTATTCGCCGGGCTTACGGCAATTTCATACGGAATCCACAGACTCAGGTCAAGAACACAAATTTTAACTGTAACTCCAGAAGAACGTGCTGAAGCTGGTAGAATGATCGATGATCCGAGGCATGTACAAATGCTTCAGACATTAGCAGCTTCTAAATTAGACATGGAGAGTATGTGTACACTTTAGTTCTGATTTTTAGTATTTAATCGGTACATCAATAACACAAAGTTCTTTGCTTTTCACAGCCTGCTTTAGTATTTCATCAATCTCACTTGCTTTCTCTACTCTATAACCTCTAGCGCCAAAACTTTCTGCTAACTTTACAAAATCAGGATTACCAATCTTAGTTCCAAAAATCTTCTTTCCTTGATTCACCTGGTGCTTCTCAATCATCCCATAGCTGCCATCATTTACTATGATACAAACAAATGGAATATTCATTCTTTTTGCAGTTTCCAGTTCCTGCACATTCATCAGGAATCCACCATCACCATTAACTGCGAATACGTTGTGATCAGGTGCAGCAAATTTAGCACCAATTGCTCCTGGCAATGCAATGCCCATGGATGCTAATCCGTTGGATATTACCACTGTATTTGGCTTAGTAGTAGGAAATAAACGAGAAATAAGCAATTTATGCTCACCTACATCAGAAACAAGTATGTCATCTTCTTTCATCACTTTTCTTAGTGCTGATAAAACATGCTGAGCTTTCAAAGGATAAGATATTTCAAAATCTTCTCTTTCTTTTCTTACTGCTTCTTTTAGCTTTTCTGGTTTAGTAAATTGTCTTTTTTTGAGAAGTTTTCCAAGCTTGTTCAGGTTGCATTTTATATCTCCAACTAATTCTACGTCAAATTGCAGATGCACGTCAACAAATTTTTCCGATATAGAATCTATGGCAATTATCGTTTTATTCTTGTCAGGGTTCCAGTACGACGGTGAGTACTCCACCATGTCATATCCTACAGTTATTACTAAATCTGCCTTTTCAAATTCTTCGAGAATATAATCTCTTGATTTTAGTCCTATAGTACCTAGAGATAATGGATGAATTCCAGGGATTGCACCTTTGCTCATAAATGTTTTTGCAACTGGGATGCCTGACAGTTCCGCAAATGCTATTAATTCTTTTGCATATTGTGTTCTTACAACTCCATTGCCGCATAGGATTATGGGGTATTTTGCATTGGTAATCAATCCTGCAGCTTTCTTTACTTCTTCTTCTTCAGAACAAAATCCAGCATTTTTTACAATTTTAAGCGGTTGTGCAGTTGTTTCGCTTTTTGCAATATCATTTGCAAATTCTATGTGAGTGGCACCGAATTTTTCAGTGGTTGCTATACGAAAGGCTTTTCTAACAACTTCTGGTACACTGTCAGGAGAACTTATGCGCGTATTCCATTTTGTAATTGGTCTGAATGCTCCTACAATGTCTATGTACTGGTGCTGTTCCTTGTGCATTTCTTTGAAATCTGCCTGTCCTGTTATTGCAACTAACGGAGAGTGATCTAGATTAGCACTGGCAACACCTGTCATCAGGTTCAGTGCTCCTGGACCCAAGGTAGCAAGGCAGATTCCAGGTTTATACCTGATTCTTCCATAGACATCTGCCATGAATGCTGCCCCCTGCTCATGACGTGCAGTTACAAATTTTATTTTATTAGAATTAGAAAGTGATTCCATCAGCTCTAAATTTTCTTCTCCTGGTAAACCAAAAATATATTCAACACCTTCATTTTCAAGGCATTTTACCATTAGATTTGCAGAGTTCATTATCTAATTATTACGTGGAGGAGTTTTTATTCTATTGTGAATAATGGCATTTCAAAATCAGTAATTGAGTGATTTCAAGTGTAAAAACATGTCTTTTTAAATGGTTTGGTGCATAATATAATTACTAAGAAAATCATCAATATGAGGTGTTATTTATGGGTGCAATAATAATTCCAGCTAATACAATTGCAAAGTACGAAAGAACAACCGATCCGAAGAGGATGATGACTCACGCAGCACTTAACGAAGCCATTCGTCGTGATTGGAAAAATGTCAAAGAATTCTTACCTGCTAGAACTGCAACTTCTATAAGATACGAGAAAGGTGCAACCAAGG
>JAUSHJ010000076.1 GCA_030648615.1 Microcaldota archaeon
AAAAAATTATATAGAAAATCATGAGCATGGAAAACTTAATCAGACAATTCAGCAGTTAGAACATGAGCCAGAACAACTGAGCCTTTCAGGCTTCTTCTAAAATAACTGGAAGCCCAGCACTTTAGTGCTGGGAGGGTTCACACTTTGTTATAGATAGTATGTGAGATGATAAAAATGACAAGATCAATTCAATGTATAATAGAATTAAATGGAGAAGAAGCAGTAGTATTCCTAGAAGATATACTAAATCCTAAACCAAATCCTGCCAGAGATGCTACGATAGAACGAGCTAAGAAACTGAATATAGAACTAAGGTAGATATAATATTTCAGACCTTGAAACAATACCAATTTACTCTGAACTTTAGTCCATCATCAAAACATCTCAAGAGTATCAATTAAAATCCCTTTCATTCTAATGTTCTATTATTATATTATACAAAATCTGTTAGGTGAACTATTTGGAACAAAAATTAAGAATAATACTATTCGTTTTGCTTTTCAGCGTAGGCCTAATTATGGGACTAGTGTTTTTGAACATTATCCAACCAAAGTTAACTTTGCTATTTGGTGTAGGCATTCTCATTGGCCTCATAATTTCCTTGGAAAGTGAAGAAAAAAACATTTGGCAACATGCAATAGCAGCAGTGGTTTTTGCCACGGGAGCTGCACTAATTGCAAGAGGTTCTCTAGTACTAAGTGAAACTACAGTTGCAATGTTATTTTTTGCAATCGGTCTTGCAATACCTCCAGTACTTACTTTTGTAAGAAGCATGTTCATAAAAACTTCAGAATCTACAACTCAATAAATTACGAGGTATGTCATATGTATGATCACAGAGAGATAGAAAAGACAATATCAGAATTCTGGGAACAGAAAAAGATATATCAAAAATCAAAGAAAAAAAATGCAGAAGGAAAAACATTCTACTTTTGCGATGGTCCGCCATACGCAACAGGACAGATTCACCCGGGTACAGGCTGGAACAAGACAATAAAAGATGCAGTCTGTCGTTACTGGAGAATGTCCGGTTACAACGTTCGTGCACAACCTGGTTTTGATACTCATGGTTTACCCATAGAAGTCAAAGTAGAGCAAGAACTAAAGCTGAAACATAAAAATGAAATAGAAGAAAAAGTAGGTATAGACGAATTTACAAAAAGGTGCAAGGAATTTGCCACTAAATACATTGATATAATGGGCAAGCAATTTCAAAGTTTAGGTGTGTGGATGGATTTCGAAAATCCATACGTAACTTACAAGGACGATTACATAGATAGTTCCTGGAAGACTCTTAAGATGGCTTGGGATCAGAAGCTCATGCATGAAGGAATTTATGTTTTGCCATATTGCTACAGATGCGAAACAACTATAGCTAACTATGAATTAGAATATGCCGATGAAACCGATCCAAGTATATATATAAAATTTAAGGTTAAGGGAACCGATAACGACTACTTGCTCATATGGACAACAACTCCATGGACACTGGTAGCAAACATGGGCGTTATGGTACACCCAACACTGCCATATGTAAAAGTTAAAGTAGATAACGAAACATTCGTAGTTGCAAAAGCAAGACTTGAACATTTCCTAAGTATGGTAGGAAAAAGCGGGACTGTTTTAGAAGAATTAAGTGGAAAGAAGTTGGAAGGAAAGCAATACGAACACCCTTTTCAGGATAAGATAAAAAAACAATCAGATAGAAAAATCTTACTTAGTGATGAATTTGTAACTGTAGAAGATGGTACTGGATTAGTTCATTCGGCACCAGGTCACGGTCCTGAAGATTTCATAATAGGAAAAAGATATGGGATTGAGCCTTTTTGTCCTGTGGATGAGCATGGTAATTATACTGCAGAAGCAGGCGAATTTTTTGAAGGTAAAAATGTAAAGAAAATGAATCCTGAAATACTTCAGATGCTTGATGAAATAGGCGTGTTAGTCCACCAGGAAAAGATAAAACACAGATATCCTCATTGCTGGAGATGCAAAACTCCACTAATATTTATTGCAACCAATCAGTGGTTCATAACCATATCAAAGATAAAAGACAAAATGCTTGAAGAGATAGAAAAAACGGAATGGCATCCGGATTTTGCAAAAGTACGTTTTAAGGAATTCGTAAGCGGTGCTCCAGATTGGTGTATTTCACGACAACGTTATTGGGGAATTCCATTACCCATATGGAAATGCGAGAAGTGCGAAAAGGTAAAAGTTATAGGTTCAAGAGGGGAATTAGGTAAAGAAAAAATAAAAGAATTACATCGTCCATACATAGATAAAATAGAATTAGATTGTGATTGTACAGGCAAAATGAAAAGAATTCCTGATGTTTTAGATGTATGGTTTGATTCTGGTAACGCGGTGTGGGCATCTCAAACTGAAGAAGATGCAAAAAAGTTCGGAGAAAGAGCAGATCTAATAATAGAAGGTCAAGATCAGATAAGAGGTTGGTTCTACTCTCTTCTTGGTTCTGGTTTAGTTCGCTATGGCGCATGTCCTTACAAGAAAATACTTATGCACGGATTTTTTGTTGATGAAAAAGGCGAGAAGATGAGCAAGAGCTTAGGTAATTTCATTCCATTGGAACAGATACTAGAAAAATATGGTGCAGATAGCTTCAGGTTATGGGGTTCCAGTAATACCGTCTGGGAAGAACTTAAATTTAACTGGGAAGAAATGAAGAAGGCAAATTCTGATTTGAATATTGCTTCAAACATGGCAGTATTTTTGGAGCGTTTCTATCCTAAGAAAAAGATTGTCTCTGATGGTTTGACATTTGAACCTGAAGATGAGTGGCTTCTCTCAAGATTACATAGTACTACGAAGCAGTTTAAAGAATCATTTGAGAAGTACGAAATAAATCAGGCAGCAAAAGCAGTTCGTAGTTTTATAACTGATGACATAAGCCGATTCTATATGAAGGTCGCAAAAGACAGAATAGGCAGAGATGTAAATGCAGATGCTGCACTTTACACCATCTACACTTCAGTTCTAGGTTCGCTTAAGATGTTGTCTGTATTTTCACCATTTATGACTGAGCATCTATATTTGCAGTTTTTTAAGAAATTTGAAAAGGAGGAATCTATCAATTTACTTGAATTTGATCAGGTTGATGAATCAGATATAAGTTTACTTAAGGAGAAACAAGTAGAAATTGTAAAAGTATTAACATCTGCAGCATTGTTTGCAAGACAAACTGCCAAAATAAAATTAAGATGGCCAGTTAGAACTCTTTATATCGCAACTAAATCACAGGAGATGACCGAAGCTATTAACGCATTTTCAGGAATTATAAAAACCATTGTGAATGTTAAAGACGTTCAGGTTGCTGCAGAGAAACCTTCTGTAGATGTAGCTGAACAGGCATTTGAAAACGGAGTCGCATACATACCCACTGCAGTGGATGCAGAACTCTACGAAGAAGGCGTAGTCAATGAAGTCAAGCGCAGAATACAGAATGCCCGGAAGACTTTAGGTCTAGTGGAGAAAGATAAAATAGAAGTTTCTATTTTCGGTGAAGATGAATTAGTTGGCATAGTAGTCAAGAACAAAGCAGGATTGTTAAAGGACGTTAATGCTAGTAGCTTGAAGGTAGAGGCAGGAACTGATGCTGAAGACTTCGAGATTGATGGTAAGGTTGTTAAAATCAGTGTGGCCAAGGCCACATCTCCAATTGTTCGATCAAATCGAACAATGGACCACAAATAGAAGTGCCTATTTGTTGGTCTTAAAGTTTCTAAACTTTAAGATTTCGGTGAAGAAAGCTGGGAAATGAATCAAACCTCTATTCTCTGTCCATCCTTAGCAGCAATACATTTAACACCAGTTACCTTCTCAATTTTCTTTGCTTCACTATCAGCGATGTCTATAATTTTTATTCCAAGATGAGAAAGTACTGCAAGTTTTGGTTTAGCTATTTTCAATATATTTATGCAGTCATTTGTAGTAAGATGCCCCTTATACTCATCACTCTTCGGCTTTAGACAGTTTATTATAAGTACATCACAATTACGGTAACAGTCAGCAATACCATCAAACGGTTCAGTGTCTGTAGTATATCCAATTACTTTTCCATCTAAAAACAATTTAAATCCAAATGCACTAGGCTCATCGTGCTGTGTTTTAATGATTTCAATTTCAAACTCGCTTTTTTTAGTTTTAAATTTTCGTTTCTCTCCCCAGTTTGCCAGATAAACTTCATGAACTTTGCCTTGGTGGTATTTAGTTACTCCTCTATCTCCATTATGGTCTCCTTCCAAAACATTCTTGCTTGCCACAAGTATTCCCTGTTTCTTCAGAGTATATTGGGAAAGTGCTTCTACAAACAAATTAGCATCATTTACATGGTCGATATGATTATGCGTAACAATAAGTACATCTAATTTCAACGGATCTTGCTTAAGTTCTAAAGAATGAAGAAGTGCCCCTGGTCCTGGGTCAATATGTATGTCTGCACTATCAGAATTAATTCTAAATCCTCCAGTGCCACGAATTTGTTTCAGGAGGTTTATCCTTCCTCCTCCAGTTCCTAAAAATAGGATCGAGGTATTCGAAGAATTCCGAGAGTTTTGAACTCTGTTCAAACCGATTTCCATAAAATCAGCTAAAGCCTATACTGGGAAAAGGCTTCTAATGTAAAGCAGTGCCTTGGATGATATTCTTGAAATTTTCAACATCGTCTTGTTTAACATCTGGTTTCTCTTGTTTATCTGTCCAAGGAGGTCTTTGAAAGCTTCTTTTTCACCTGGACCCATCTTGCTGTCGCTTACTTTCTTGTGTTCTTTACCATCCACTATGGTTAATTCTTCCTGCTTTCCTATTTGTTTTTTCGCTTGCTCATACCACGGTGGTAGTGAGGATTTTCTCTTGTCGATAGCTTTTATGAAATCATTAGTATTTATTAATCTCTGAGCAACTTCTTTCCTTGCTCGTTCTTCAGCTTCAGGAGCTTCTATACCTTGTTTTACGTGTTCCTGTGCCTTTTTCTGGATTCCGAAGAATGCTTCTTTCCACGGGTGTGTAGATGCTTCTTCTACCAGAGCTTTTAAATCTGAAGACGCATAACCTAAAGTTGCAAGTCCTAACAGCCAAAACGGAATTCTACCCATCGGTCTCTTTTTACAATGTAATTTAATTATTGCAACTCTTGAATTGAAGTCAGGTTCTGGTATATAAATTGCTTTACTAAATCTTCCAGATCTTCTTAGTGCAGGATCAACATCCCACGGTGCGTTTGTTGCTGCGATGATAAGTACGTTTTGGTTATTCGCTTCGACACCGTCCATTTCGTAAAGCAACTGGTTAACTGCCATACGCATGTACTGCTGGCCTTCTTGCTGGTCTCTTCTTCCACCTAGTGCATCAACTTCATCGAAGAATAATATGCACGGCGAGTTTTTTCTTGCGAGTTCAAACACTTTATGGATATTCTTTTCTGTGTTACCTACGTACATGTCTAGTAAGTCTGATAATTTTGCGTTAATGAATCCAGCCTTACATTCACCTGCTGCTGCTTTGATAATAAATGTTTTACCGCATCCTGGTGGACCGTACATCAATATACCGCTTCCACCTAGTTTTCCGTACTTGCGTGCCAATTCAGGGTTAATCATTGGGTAGACAATTGCTTCTCTGATTTCCTCTTTCATCTTGGTCATACCTGCAACGTCTTCGAATGTCATGGTCGGTTTTTGGAGCATTTTTATGTCTCCGCCTGCCGCTTTACCATCTTCGCCACCTTTTCCTTCCTGATCTTTCTTTGCCTTTGCACTTTCAAGGTGTGTTTTTGCTTCTGTTAAGCTAGGGTTGAGTTCTAATGCCTTTTCATAATCAGTAATTGCACTTGCCATGTTCCCCGCATATTCATAGGCAAGACCTCTAAGGTGATAGGCTTCTGCAAAATCTGCTTTCAGTTGTACTACTTTTGTAAAATCTTCAACTGCTTTTTCATATTCTTCTACTGATGCATAAGAAAGTCCTCTGTTATAGTATGCCTTTAGATATTCTGGATTAAGTTGAATTGCCTTATCATAATCTTTTATTGCACTCTGAAAATCTTGTTTTCTATAGTAAGCATCTCCTCGGTTATTGTATATTCTTGGATTCTGGGGATCGAGTTCTGCTGATTTTGTATAATCTGCAGTAGATTTTTCAAAATTCTTTAGTTGATAATAGCTCAATGCTCTATTGAAATATGCTTCTGAGAAAATCGGATTAAGCAAAATAGTCATGTTATAATTTTCTATTGCTTTTTCGTAATCTGCCTTCTCGTAGTAGTCGTTACCTAGTTCATAATAAGTTTTTGCGTCTACAGGATTCGGTTTTTTATAATCGACCATTATTTCACCATTAAGGAGTTATATGAGAAATTGGATTTTAGGTTTTTATATCTATCCTTTATAGTGCAGATAAGCTTTAATAAATAGCGAAACAGTAATTTTAATGATGGTAAAATGATTTCAAAACAACTCGAACAAGGAATTGCCAGAGATATTCGAAGACGCGCAAATGAAAAGTTAATTGGAAGAAGATTGCCTTATAACGGACAACAACTTCAGACCGTTCGTCAATTTCGTCATTTAGGGGAAGTCTATCTGGTTAAAATAGAAACAAATGATCCTTTGGGAAGCAGAAAACTAGATGTTTTTGGTCCTATAGAAAAAGGAGCAGATTGGTCTAATGCTAGTTCTGAAGCAGAAAATCATTGGTCACGAGTTACTGGTGCAACTTGGTTTGGAATTGCGAGAATAATTATGCAAGATAAATTAGATATTCGGAAGCTTCAACATTCAGAAGGAATATTGCTAAGCCCAGAGCAATGTGAAGAAATTTGTTTTGATGTTGCAAGTGTATTGAAAAGAAAAATAGTGGATACTTCAAGACTTTCAGCATTGCCGCATGTTGCCGATGTGCTTGAAGCAAAAGAAAGAATCGCAGTGATGCAAGGAACTAAAGAAGGAAGGTATGCACTTAAAATACTTGCTGGCTTAGAAAATTTAGTACGAACTATTGCTGATCTAGAATCTACATTAAAGGTAGAATTAGATAACTAGCCCATTAACTGCTCTTCAATTCTCAATAGCTGATTATATTTAGCAGTTCTCTCGCCACGTGCAGGTGCCCCTGTTTTTATCTGCCCCGCATTTATACCAACTGCAAAGTCAGCAATGAAACTATCTTCCGTTTCGCCGCT
This sequence comes from Microcaldota archaeon, assembly GCA_030648615.1. Taxonomy (GTDB): domain Archaea; phylum Micrarchaeota; class Micrarchaeia; order Anstonellales; family Bilamarchaeaceae; genus JAUSHJ01. The sequence goes on from JAUSHJ010000076.1 coordinate 7,199, forward strand.
TCTGTGGCTGACTACTATTTTCCACCCAGCTTTCTTGCACATATCTGCTGCTGCAATAGATTCTGTTACTGTGCCAATCTGGTTTAGTTTAAGCAATAGTGCGTTGCAGGATTTCTTTTCAATTGCTTGTTTTATTCGTTTTACATTTGTAACTAGTAAATCATCACCTACTATCTGAATTTTCGAACCGAGCGTTTTCGTAATATCAGCAAAACTTCCAAAGTCATTTTCTTCAAAAGGATCTTCTATGCTAGTTATTGGATATTTTTTGATAAGTGAAATATAATAGTCAAGAAGTTCCGAGTTATTTGTGGTTTTTCCATCCAGATTATATTTTTCAGTTTTTTCATCATAGAAAGAACTTGCTGCGCAATCCAATGCCAAATCACTTTTGTAACCTGATTCTTCAATTGCGTGCATTATTGCATCCAGTGCTTCTTCTGTACTTGTTAACTGAGGTGCATACCCGCCTTCATCCCCTACGTTCTTTGCACTTGGCCCATATTTCTTGACCAGATATTTACCTAGAATGTGGTAAGTCTCACAGGCAATCTGTAGTCTTTCAGAGAAACTTTTAGCATTTGGGAGAATCATGAACTCCTGAATGCTTAATTTTCCACCAGCATGTTTTCCACCATTTAAAATATTGAACATTGCTCTAGGTAGTTCAGTGCCACCAAAATAATCATAAACCTCTACGCCTTCGCTTGCTGCTGCACATCTGGCTACGGCCATTGATGTGGCAACAGTTGCATTTGCACCTAACTTGGATTTATTTTCTGTGCCATCTAACGCAATCATTCTTTCATCTATGTCTTTCTGTTCAGTAACTTCCATTCCAACTAAAGCCGAAGCAATCAGTTGATTAACATTTTCAACTGCTTTCAGTACGCCTTTGCCATTATAACGCTTGCCACCATCTCTGAGTTCTACAGCTTCATAAATTCCAGTACTGGCTCCACTGGGTGCAACTCCTCTTCCTAGGAATTCTTCAGTTTCAACATCTACCTCTACGGTAGGATTTCCTCTGGAGTCTAAAACCTCTCTTGCGTGGACTTTTGTAATAGTTGGCATAGTCTACTAACTCATAGAGGAATTAAAAAAGTAACGAAATGAATACTCTTTATCATGAACGATGAAACAAAAGGTCTATTCCAGGTACATCTGGGTATTTTTCTTACAGCATTTATCGCACTCTTCGCCAAGCTGATACCACTTTCCCCTACGCTTATTACTTTAGGGAGAGTATTTTTTGCATCTGTTGTATTATTCGCAATTTTAAAATTCAAGAAACAGAAGTTCTCACTAGAAAATTCAAAAGATTTGTTCTATTTGGTTTTACTTGGAGTAATATTTGCTATACATATGGTTACTTTCTTTTACTCTGCGCAATTATCTACTATAGCGATATCGTTGGTTACAGTTTATCTTTACCCTATTTTTGTGGCCATTCTGGAACCTTATTTGTTTAAGGAAAAAATAAAGTTGAAGAATGTGGCCTTAGCTTTAGTGGCCTTGCTAGGGGTAATGCTAATCGTTCCAGAATTTAAATTAGAAAATAACATTGCCAAGGGAGTTGCATTTGGCTTAGTTTCTGCTTTTTCTCTGGCAGTTATTTTAGTAAGCAACAAAAAATACATAAAAAAATATCCAAGCGAATTGCTTACATTCTATCAGTTTGGAATTTCTACTGTAGTTCTTCTCCCATTTTTATTAATTGAGAACTTCAAAGTAACTAATCAAGACATTATACTGTTATTTCTGGTTGGTGCAGTCTTTACCGTAGGTGGATACAATCTGCGTATAATCGGCATGAAGTACATAAATGCCTATCGTGCAAGTATAATTGGAACCATAGAACCTGTTTACGGTACGATTTTAGCAGCTATAATTTTAGGAGAAGTGCCAGAAATCAGAACTATTGTAGGTGGAGCTATAATTTTAGCAACTTGCTTATATGCAACAATTCAAAAACAAAAATCAGACAATTAGTTTATTCCAAATCTTGCCAACCTTCTCTCCTAAAAAGTAATGGCAAGTGATTAGCACTAGTATTTGTCTTTTTTCTTCCATCCCTCGGTTTCAATTCAAGCAATGGAGTCTTTTGTCTTTTTGCTCTTGATGGTTTTGTAGTTTTGCCATTAGTTGGTTCTATATTTCTCGCTTTCAATTGTTTTTTAGTTATCATAATCAAACCGAGAAAAACAATAAATATAACTTATTAAAAATCTTTCGAGACAACAATGATCTATGGAAATAAAAATAAACAATGAACACCAACAATTACAGTTCAAAGGAACCGCTGAGCAACTTTTGAAGCAACTCAAAATCAGAAGGGAAGAAGTAGTGATAAAAATAAATGGGCAGTTGGCTCCGGAAACGTCTGAGTTAAGCGATAGTGATAGTATAGAAATCATTAAGGTAGTTTTTGGCGGGTAAGTTATGGTTGCCTTAAGAAAATCAGCAAAAACCCATGCAAAAAGAAAATTTGGAGCTAGCGATTTTTTCAGATTAGTTCCACCAAAAATAGAAGGTCCAGAAGATGTAAAGGGTATCAGGTTACTGCTGGAACGTGTAATATCTACTACTCTTAGCATAAAGATAGCACTTATGAACGATGAACTTTCCAGAGAGGAATGTCTAAGCGAAGCATTTCTTGTTATTTTTGATACACTTCATAAACCTGACCAAGTAAGAAAAATAAAAGATTTTGATGCGTATTTCGTATCCTCCATAAGAATTCATATTAATCATGTTCTAAGATCTAGGATGCCAGAAAGAGAGTATCAACGCGTAAATGCTCGTCCACACAGTAGTGCAAGGGCAGCTGCTGTTGAAATGAAAGATACTTTAGATCGTGCAATGGTAACCCGCATCTACATGTCAGAATTAAGTGCTATGGTACAAAATGGTGCAGTACTTACACCTGTTAGGAGAAATGCAGTAGAACGTGCTGTCAGAGAGTATTTTGGTGAAGGGGACATTCCTCGTTCTGAGCGCTATAAGACATTCAGGGCAAGAAGAGAACTACGAAGAGAATTAGATCTATTAGAATGTGAAGGTGAATTATAGTGAAATGTTCAATATTTTTCAAACAATCCAAGCAATTCAGAAACCCCTAAAACCTTCACAAGTTTTTGACTATTTTTAAGGCGTAAATCATTTGACCACAATGGTGTACCTAAACATAAGCAGAGTGCAATATACGGAACGTCTTTTCTATTTTCTTTTAATTCTTTCTGAGATTTTTCCAAATAATCTTCATATTGTTCCTTCGGGATAATTTTTATGAAAGAAAATAACAATTCTTTAGTTTCCAGAAATTTATCTTTATTATCCATTTTTTTGATCATTTCACCTTGGTTTCTCTCAAATTCTTCAAGAATCCATTCCGGAGAATAAAGTTCAATACTACTGGACAAAATTATTTTTCTTATGTCTGATCGTTCTCTGATAAATGCAGAAAAGAGAATATTTGCATCTATCACTATCTTCATAATCCATGCCTCTTTGCCACTCCTTCTTTTACTTTAGCTGCAATTCTTTCTACATCTTCTTCTGTTAACTTACTTCCTTGAAGAAGTCCATCGAGTCTCTTTAACACTTTTAATCTTTTTACTTTTTCTTCTAAAAGTTCTGCCGCAGTTTTTGACCAGTTTACCTGAGAGAACTCATTCATTTCCTCCTTTAGTTTCGCAGGTATAGAGAAAGTTACGTTTATATTTTCCATATTATCACCGTTTAATATTTTTATTGTTAAATATTATTTACACTAGAATATAAAAAGCTTTCCTATTAGTTGTTATAAAACCTTGTAAGTAACAATGATCTATGAAATGCTCAAATTGTAATAGTTCTGCAGTAATCTACCTTGCTTACTCCAAGCTTAATTTATGCAAGCAACATTTCTTTCGTCTCTTCGAACAGAGATTCAAGAGAACTATTCGCGAATTCTCAATGATCAAGAAAAACGATAGAGTTGCCGTAGGGTTATCCGGGGGTAAAGATAGCACTGTACTTTTACACATTCTTTCAAAACTTCGTGAAGATTTACCATTTGAATTAATCGCAATAACTCTAGATGAAGGGATAGCTGGATATAGAAACAAGACACTGGACTTCGCAAAACTCGAAACCAAGAAATTAGGAGTAGAACATAAAATATTCAGATTCAAGAAAGAAGCTGGCATAAGCATGGACGAAATAATGGAAAAAGACAAAAAAGAAATTCCATGCAGTTATTGCGGTGTCATGAGAAGATACTATTTAAATAAAGGCGCAAGGGAAGCAGGTGCCGATAAGCTGGCAGTGGGTCATAACCTGGATGACATGGCACAGACTGTTCTTATGAACATTATGAGAAACGAGCCGATGCGTTTGGCAAGGCTTGCAGATCCGCTTACTGAAGATGATAAATTCGTACCACGAATAAGACCTTTAATGCGGACTCCCGAAAGAGAAATAGCTATTTTTGCAATATTAAATGGAATTGATATCGATTTTCAGGAATGTCCCTATGCCAGACATGCATTCAGAGCCCATATCAGAGATCAATTAAACGAAAGCGAGGAAAAATATCCAGGGACGAAATTCAAAATTGTCAATAGTTTCATGGCACTACAAGGAATTATGCGCAAAAGTATGGAAGATACTAAATTCGAAATAAGCTACTGTCAGAAGTGTAAAGAACCGTCTTCTGGTGACCTTTGTATGTTTTGCACCATGATGGAAGACGTTCAGAGCAAGTAGTTGTGTTAAAATCTGGGTTTTTAAATATTTTGGTATATTTATATCATCATGAGTACTTTTAAAAGAAATGTTATTTCATTTCGTTCTTCAGTAGTTCGACATTTTATTACTACACTTGTGCCATTGGTTGCCTTAGCAAGTACTTCAGAAATTTCACTTGCACAGGATAAGGCGAGGCACTGCGTTGAGACTAGAGACTGTGAAAAACCAAAAATTTGTAACGTTCAAAAATGGACATGTGAAACTCCACCTTCAGCAGATGTTTTGCCATCTATAGAACCACTTCCATCCATTCCATCTGTAGAACCTTTAGTTCCATCTCCAAAAGCACAGAAACCAACGAAATCAAAAGTAAATGAACCAAAGATAAAAATAAAAGCTGGAAAACCAAGAGTAACTAGTAAACCACCAGTTAATCTTAACGATTTGGACATATCAAATGATCCTGCTCCAGTTCCAAAAGAAGTTCCAGCCCAACCTAATCTTGATGAAGGTGCACCAGCTCTAAAACCGCTTACTTCTCCTGCAGTTGTTCCAGTAGATGCTTCTTCGAATTCAACTTCCAATAAAAATGCCGATGTTAAAGTTTCTAAGTCACAACCGCATTCTGTTGTTCCACTTCAATTTAACGCATCCGCATTTCAATTATTAGTTTCAGGTCTTAGCTCAAGAACTGTCAATGATGAAATCTCTTATACTTCTGCATATGGTGCCAATTTTAGAATTCCAATAGTAAGTGAAGGTTCATCTGGTTTATTTGCAAATGTTGCTGTTGTTAGTAGTCAATTCGGAACTACATTTCCATCTGATTCCTTAAGATATCTTAAAGAACGAGGTTCAAATAATTCTTATGGCGTTGGGCTAGGAGTTGCAGAGGGTATTGGAAAAACCAGATTTTTTATTGCCGGTTCTGCCCTTTATTCTGATTTTGAGCAAAAAGATTCTCTTACTCGTGGTTCTAATTACGATTCTCCTTTCACATCCAGTGGCACTATTCGTAGAATTTCCTATGCTGCAAATGGAGGTCTCTATTACCCAAATATTTTTAATTTAGTAGTTACAGCAACAGATGTTCGTTTTGCTCCATCTTCAGTTGATGGTAAATTTATGCTGCCATTTAGTATTGCAGGATCCTCTACACTGGTAAAAACAACTGTTTCAACTTGGGATTCAAAAGGACAGGATCCGGTTTATGCTTATGGTAGTAATACTTCAAGAGTTATTAGAGGTAATGCGGATGTTTATGCTCCAGTAAGGGAATTTAGTAAAAATTTTGTACTTTCTGTTTTATTAGTTGGAGATGCTTGGTTACCTGATACAAGTGCAAAACAAGTATTGACGGGTGGAGCAGGACTGTCATTTGAACTTTTTAAATCATTTCAACTGGGAGGAGCATACATATTTAGCGAAAAATCTCCAGTAATGTTAACTCTTTCTCTAGATCTTCAGCGTCTATTGGAAGTGGAAGTTTCAGGTAGGAGCGATGGAGTTAGAGAACACCAATCAGATATAAGAGTAGGTTACACTCCACAATAGTTGGTCTAATTATTGTTTAGTTACAGATACACCATCTTTTCCCCTAGATGCTATAACAAATCTCATTATTCCTTGTGGTGGATCATCTATCATATAATCTGAAGTAGGTGGAAATCTTGATATACCTGCTATTTCTGTAATTCCATCTGAAGTTTCCATAGTAATAACTACCTCTCCACCAGTTCCTTCTTTTTCGAATTTTATCGATTTCACTCCTTTTGGTACATATATTTCAAGAACCGATGATGCACCTTCTCCAAGATTCCCTATAGATTCAATCATGTTAGAAGTTCTTGACACTGCTAACTGAGTCTGCGCTATGAACAATTCTTCATTGGATTGGTTTGCCTTAAGATATCCCGTAACCATTAGGGGTATGAAAATAAAAAGTGCAGCTGATATTATCACTAGAAGTTCTGTGCTGACCTGTCCTTTACACTGTCTCGAGTTTAGGGTATCGTGTTTAGTTTGAAATTTTTGGTTTTCAGTTATGCGTTTTGAATTGTTCATTTCAATCCCGTATCTTATGTTTATCTTTTTTAGTCGTCAGAATCTCTTTCTTTTTGTGCAATAATACGTACAATTCTTTGGCTAGCTTATCAATTGCTTCCATTAATGTATATCCTTCTGTAGCTAGAGAAATATGTCCACCGTCAAGCTGGATAAAAGCGCGTACCGAATAGACCGATTTTCCTTCTTTTACATGGATGTTCATAGATTCAATTTCAATCGATTTCTCGAATTTTTTAAATACCAATTCTAGCGATTCTCTTATTTCTTTGAGGTGCACTACGTCATCTTCTCCCAACCCACTAACAAGTATGTTGCTCGTTTGTTTAAATTGGTCAAGAACATACTTGAATAAATCTGAAGCTGAGAAAACACCGACTGGCTTTTTATTTTCTGTTACAATTATACTTGAATTTGATTTATCAATCATTTTTTCTACTGCTTTTGCTACCGTTTCATTTTTTTCTATAGTATTTACATAATCTCGTAATATCTCTAATACGCCTCTGTTATCTGGGCTAGCCATTTCAGTTGTTTTTGCATCATCTTTTTTACCTTTCGGTCTAGTGACCATGGCCGCAAGATCATAGGAGCTTACCACCCCTTGCGGATATCCATTTTTCATTACAACAAGGCGATGGGTATTGCATTCTTTCATTTTTCCTTTTGCAGCACCTATAGTATCCTCATAATTTATAGTATAAACTGGAGAGTTCATCATTTCTGAAACCGGCGTGTGCGGGACAATTCCCGTTAGAAACAAATCATTCATAAGTTCTACTCTAGAGGTAATTCCTACTATGCTGTCGTGTTCATCTTTTACAGCTAGTCCTTTGAAATGTCCTGCCATGAACGCATTTAGTCGTTCAAGAACAGTAGAATCGGTATGAAGTACTGGGGCATTTACACAAGCAGTTCCACATTTCATTTTGCTTGCATCAGTTATGCCATAGCTAAGGTCTCTATCTTCTACAATTCCACAATATTTAGCGTCTTTCGTTATGACTGCGCATGTTCCATTTTTTAGTATTTCATTTAAAGCACGTGAAAGCGGTTCTTCCGAATCCAAAACTAATGCCGGTTTGATGTTCATGAGAAAACCTCCAAGGTTTCCCAATTGTTCGATGTTTCGAACAATGGGCGCATTGTTGCGCAATACAACAATTACGTTGATAGTATTAGATGTCTATTATAGTAAACCAGAAAAAACATTATAAATCAAGTAGGTGAAATCACTATATGGCGACCAGTACAGCAATACAGTTAAACCTAGAGGATATGGTGTCAAAACCTACCTGGAAGGAAATATTGCTAGACCTAATATCAACTAAAGAAATAGATCCCTGGAACGTCGACATAATTGCCATTGCAGACGGTTTCTTAAAAAAAGCAAGAGAAATACATAAACTTGATTTGCATCTACCTGCCAATGTAATTCTTGCAACCTCCATACTTCTCAGATATAAAAGTGATTACCTTAGGATAATCGAAGATCAGCCAGTACAAGATGTTCTTGTTCCTGAATATGAGGACAACGAATTGATTGAGCCACTGGAAGGGCTTTCTCTTGTTTCTAGAATACCACCTAAAAGACAAATTACTCTTGATGAATTGATGCAGGAAATGGAGAGGATAATTAAATACGATACTACCGAGCGTGTAATAACTCATAGGGGTGCAATTGGCGATATCATAAATCTTAAATTACAGGGAATGGATATTGAAAAAAAGATGGAAGAAGTTTATGGCAAGATAAAAACTCATGCAGATGAAAATGGATGGACCTTGTTCTCAAAGGTTGCTAACAAGCAGGATAAGGTAGAACATATTTATACTCTTTTATCAGTGTTGCATCTCACTCAGAAAGAAATGATTGATATTAAGCAGGATGAAATATTTGGGGAAATACTAATACAATTGCTTGAAGGCAGAAGCAAGACAAGCTTGTCGCAAAGCGACAAGATGCCCATTGTCCGCCAGGACAATCGGGAGGTAGAAAGCAAGACTATAGAAACTAAGAAATCAGATGATAACGAAAAAGAAGAATCTGAAGAGTTATCCAACTAATCTATTTCTCTTAATTGAGGCAGATAAAATAAATAAAAAATTAGAGAAATTAAAAATAAAAAGAAAAAAAATTATTCTTTAACCGGTTTTGGTTTTGACTTAACTATCTTCACGTTGGAAGGAGTAAGCAAAATCGAATCAGTTGAAAGCAATGCAATATCTCCATTTGTTTTATTTGATTGCATTTTCAATTTAGAAATTATTGCTTTCAGTCTGTTTGGTTGTTTAGAAAGAGGAACCACATTCAAAATGATTATATTTTTCTGAGCCAATTCCTTCAATACCAAATCTGCATCTCCTTCATTTCGAAGATCTATTCTTTTTACGTAAAAGTCTGCCGGAGGACTTACTACATCTCCTTCTGCATCCATTACTTCTTCAAGATCAGGCACTTCAGCCGTTTCTCCTTTTCCTAAAATCTTGTCAAAAAGTCCCATTGCTTCACCTAAAATTAAGTATTAGAACGAGTCGCCCGTCCTATTTCAATTATTAAAAGCAATTAATTTTTAAAGGCTCGCTAAACTAGTATATAATAATTAGCTAAATGGAAAATGAAAAGCTAAGGACGAAAGTTGATTTTTATGGTTGAAAATATTGTTAAAAAAGGAGAAGAAATATTAACTGGAATGAAAAATGCAGGTATTGCAGGTGCAGTAATACGCAGAGATGGCATAACTGTATTTTCTACTATTGCACTGAGTGAAACTGGACCAAATATTTTTTCCAGCATAGCAAATATATGCGATGCAATCTCCAAAGAAATTGGAGATAAACAAAAAGAAATAGAAATTTCAATGAGCGGATTATTTTTTGTTATAATTCCAGTTGACAGTTATTTGTTCTGCGGTGCAGTCAAAGATCGAGAACAAAAGAAAACACTTCGTGAATATTCTGAAAAATTTAAGCAGGGACTCTGATTAATTGGTAGAGGGTATAGGCTAGAAGCTAGAGGGTAGAACTATTGTTATAGGGTAGATGGTAGAGGGTTGTTTATGATTGATGCTGATAAATTTCAAAAACTTTTGTCTAATTATAAATATGCTGACCTACGGATAGAAAATGAACGTGAGACAAATACAAAAATTTCCGATGAAGAAGTAAAAACGTATTCCGGCAGTTCATTTGGAATTTCAGTAAGAGTATTTGCAAATAATTCCTGGGGTTTCGCATCATCTAATTCTTCTTCAGCTGATGTTGCATCTCTTTTAAAACATGCTGAAAGTTTAGCACAATTACAGAAAGGTAATATTAAAATTCAATTGCAAAAACCAGTAAAAATAACTGTCAAAACAAGTTATTCTGAAACTCCCTATGAAATTCAAGTGTCACAGCTAAATGATGCTAAAAAAAATATGAATGGCAAAAATATAACAAATAAAATTGCTTCCTCTTCCACTAGAATTCTTAAAAAAGAATTTTTCAATTCAGAAGGTTCGGAAATATTTGAAGAAATGAGCCATACGTATATCTCCTATGTTGCAGTTGCAAAAGACGGAGAACTAATTCAACGCGGCCATGAGCGTGCATCTTCAATTCACGGTTTTGATAAAATTAATCTTTATGAACTTGCAACCAATGCAAAGGAAAAAGCAGAACGTATTCTAAATGCTAAATTGCCACCAAAAGGTAGATTTACAGTTGTACTTGACAATGAAATGACTGGTGTATTTTCCCATGAGGCAGTGGGTCATGCATGTGAAGCCGATTCAATAATTGATCGCGAATCAATTCTTTCAGGTAAACTTGGAAAGACAATTGGCAATGAACTGGTGACCATAGTAGACGATCCAACTGCAGATGATTTTGGTCATTTTATCTACGATGATGAAGGAGTGAAAGCAGAAAAAGCCGAACTTGTGACTAATGGTATTTTGAAAAGCTATATGCATTCCAGGGAAAGTTCAGCGAAATTAAAGCTTGCCTTAAATGGCCATGCACGTGCAGAAGGTTATGATTCTTTTCCAATAGTTCGCATGAGCAATACTTATTTTTCTCCAGGAAAAACAAATGTGGATGATGTCTTTGATATTAAATATGGGATTTATCTGAAAGGAATGAAAGGCGGAAGCGTTGATATTTTCTCAGGTGGATTTATGTTCAAGGCAGAGGAAGCATACGAAATAAAGGATGGAGAGAAAATTCAGATATTAAGAGATGTTACACTTACTGGAAATATTCTAGAGACGATGAAAAATGTTGAGTTAGTCGCAAAAGATTTCAAGACCAATCCTGGTTTCTGCGGTAAGTTTGGTCAGTCTGCACCTGTTAGTGATGGCGGTCCGCATGTACGCGTTAGTAACATGATGGTTGGTTAAAAGAATATGGTAAAATATCCAACTTTTTATAATAAATACGGTGAAAAAATGACTCTTAAAAACAATTTTCATATTGTTCTAGAAAAACAGGAAGAAGGTGGATATACTGTCTATGTTCCTGAACTTCCAGGTTGTATCTCTCAAGGTGAAACTGAGAAAGAATCTCTCTCAAATATTCAAGAAGCTATTAATCTTTATCTATCTGAATTATAATATCTCATTTTCAAATAATCAATCATGGATATCCTATTTTTCATCTACGGAATAATTCTTGGCATAGTATCAGGTCTTTTACCAGGCCTTCACTCAAACACAATCATATCTATAATTTCAGCACTTGGTTTTTCCAATGAACAATTGGCATTAATTATAATTGCAATAATTCCCGCACATATTCTAGTTTCTTTTATTCCATCCATATTCTTTGGAATTCCTGATCAAAACACAGTAGTAAGTGTTTTACCTGGGCAGAGAATGGTATTGAAAGGCAAAGGAATGTTAGCACTGAAAGTAGTTTTGATTTCATCTTTGCTAGCAATTCTTATCAGTACATTTCTTTTTTATTTCTCTCTTAATTTTTTTCAAGTAGTTTTTTCATTTATTCGTGAATATGTGAAATATATCGTTCTTGTCCTTTCCATCGTTTTCATTGCAAGATCAAAGAATATTCTATTTGCTCTTATAATATTTCTTCTTGCAGGTTTCCTTGGCTATTCATCTTTTAATTTAAAGATGAGTGATCCATTTTTGCCTTTATTCTCAGGAATGTTTGCTATGGCCGCGTTTTTCAATTATTCAAATAATAAATTACCGCAGCAAAAAGATGTTCCAGTAACTGATTTTAGTTTTATCAAATATTCTTTATTAGGTGTGCTACTAGGTATATTCTCAGATCTTTTGCCAGGAATAAGTTCAGCTTCTCAAGTTGCCATATTACTTACATTATTCGTGAGATTAGAAACCCTGGAATATCTGGCAGCAATTTCTGCTATTACTATAAGTCAGGCAATGTTTACTTTGGCTACCTCGGTAGCAATAGACAAATCAAGAATGGGAACTACTGAAATGCTTGCGCAGGTTTTTGACATAAAAAATAATCTGCTCCTGCTTGTTGTAGCATTTTTGGTAAGTGCTGCAATAGTTGCAGTAGTAATATATTTACTCAGAAGGCATGTGGCGAAACTAGCACGCATAGATTTTTCAAAATTCAATATTCTGCTTGCTGTTTACCTAGTAGCAATCGTTTTCATTTTGGATGGTTTTATTGGATTAGTAATTCTTGTTTTAGCTTCCTTACTTGGTTACATTACAATAAAATTAGAAGTGGAACGAACGAATTTGATGGGTGCGGTGATTGTGCCGACACTGATGTTATTGTTTAGGATTTTTATTTGATCATTGTTTATAAATTTTACTCGACTATTGAATCTATGAATAAATCTAACTTTTTATCTGTATTCATATTAATGCTTTTTTTTGCTGGATGTACAAATACTAGTTCCAATGATTGTGGTTCAGATTCCAAATGTTTTGAGAATTATGTACGTAATTGTACGAATTCAGAATTTTCGTTATATAAGTTATATCAGCCGGAGATTAATAACCGGACTTTTAGTGCATTCGTATTATTCAAAGAAAAAAATCAATGTGTTTTATCTGTAGTTTCCAAAGTTAATAGTGAGCCTCATGCCTGGACGTGCGTTTTACAAAATTATTCTAGTTTTAATTTCAACGCCAACCTAACTGCTATTCAAGATCAAAAACACTTTTTTACTCCTGAAGATTTCAATATCTCTATTGACACCTGTCTTCAGGTTGATTGATCAAATTCTAAGCAACTCACAATATTCTCTAAATCTTTTTTCAACTTCTTCTTTCGTTGCACTCGCTAGTTTATTTACAGAAAAATCTTCCACTGCCAAAGAACCCATTACATTTGCGTAGGCCATGGCTGTTTTGAAGTCTTGAGTTGTGGGTCTCGTGTCTTGCTTGAATATCTTAGCTAAATAACCCAAGAATCCCCCAGCAAAAGCATCTCCTGCACCTGTGGGGTCAATTATTACTTCTAAAGGAAATGCAGGGAATGGAATTACTTTGCCATCATGGAAAAGCAAACATCCGTGTTCTCCTTTCTTTATTATTACTATTTTAGGGCCTAGAGCATGAATTTTCTTCCCGCATTTAATTAAATTTACCTCATCAGTAAGCATTCTTGCTTCTGCATCATTGAGTACTACACCATCTACATGACTCATCGTCTTGAGCAATGCGTTTCGTTCGGTCTTAATATAAAATTCAATAGTATCCATGAATACTAGTTTTCTACCTTTTGCTTCTTGTAAAACCTTTAACTGTTTTTCAGGTGGCATCGTAGCAAGATATACAAATTCGCATTTTTTTGCTTCCCCAGTTAGTACCGGTTCAAATTCCCCAAGTACATTTAGTTCTGTTTTGTTGGTTTGCCTATGATACAAATCAAAAGAAAATGTAGAATCATAGTGGAAGGTTTTTCCTTCTTTTTTCTGCACTCCGTTTAAATTTGCTTTTTTTTCTAGAAGTTTCCAGTACTCTTCAGGAAAATCCTTTCCTACTACACTTAGTATATGGACAGATGCGAAGAAACTTGCTGCCAATGAAAAAAAGCTTGCTGCGCCACCTAGAACATTTTCCACAGTTTTAAATGGTGTTCTAGTGGTATCTAATGCAATTGATCCGGAACATAAAATTGATGTCATAACTATTGTTGATGCAAAACTCTTCTTAAATATGCGTTTGGAGACAGAAATATCTCCTTAGTAGTTGGAGGTCGTTCTGCAGTTATCTCAATAGCCTTTTTAGGATTCTTTATTTTTTGGTTTATCTTCTCCATGAACCACATTCCCTGTACATATGGGGCAAGCATGGTGGTCGACCAGAGAGCCAATCCTCCAGCCATAAGCGTAATACCTATCCAAATCTGATTTTTATTTTGAAATGCATTTATCAAAGCAGTCATGGTCATTGAACTAGTTATCACGAATAGTAGAGCTTCAGTATTTACAGATAATTTAAATTTCACTCTTTCAAAAATACCAAATTCCATATCTCTTCCAGCTAATTTTTCGCAGAATTTTGCCCTTCCTTCTAATATTGTTTGTAATCGTATCTCTTCTAATTTGAACATTATAAACTCAACTGGATGTCGTAGACTTATGCTATTTTCCTGTACGATCGATGCTGACATTAGTCTGCCAATTTCTGTTTTAGTCAGATCATGTCCATGCACTGTTTCATGAAGCCTTATTAAAACGCCCGTTTTTCTCTGAACATGTACCGCTCCTGTATATGGATCTGTGAATCCAGCTGGCAATGGAGATATCGCATTAAGTGCAGTAGTTATAAAACCTGAAATCTTTCCTGTTTTTGATGCACTATTTATGGAGTTTCTTACTTGTTTTAATGATTTGCTATTTACATGTTCTACTAAGTTAACTCCTTCAATATCTAAACCACACCTAGCTAATACTGCATTTATCTTTTTTTGTTTTTGTTCGGGAGTAGTTTTAAGTTTAAATAATTGCATAATTTCATTACTCATTTGTTATTTATAAAGGTTTACTTTAGTGGTCTTTCATGTACGATATGAACAAGTAATTAAAAACCTCAGCTTGGAATTATTTATATGTCAATCTTAATCAAAAACGCAACCGTAGTCACACAAAATGCTACTCGCGAAATAATCGATAACTGCGATATTTTAATTACTAATAATAAAATCGAATCAATTGGGAAAAATCTTAAAACTGAAAACGGGAAACCCGAAACAATTATTGACGCCACCGGCAAAATAGCAATGCCTGGTCTAATAAATTCGCATACTCATGTTGCAATGACTCTGCTTAGGGGTTTAGGTGAAGATTTGCCGTTGCAGGAATGGCTAGAAAAGAAAATATGGCCCGCGGAGGCAAAGCTGACTGGCAAAGATGTTTACAATGGTACAATGCTTGGAATTTGTGAAATGCTTCGTTCTGGAGTAACGTGTTTCAATGACATGTATCTAGTAGGCGTTGATGAAATCGCAAAAGCTTGTATTGAAACTGGCATTCGTGGCAGTCTAAGTGACGCAGCCATTGCTACCATTGGTCATAAACTTGATCGTGCAATTGCATTTGCTAAAAAATGGAAAGGAAAAAATAGTTTAGTTACTCCACACATTTCTTGCCATTCAATTTATGCCTGTCCGGAAGATATGCTTATCAAAGCAAAAGAATCCGCAGATAAAGAAAAATTAAAATTCCATATGCACATAAGCGAAACAAGAAAAGAAATATTTGATTGCCTGGAGAAAACTAAGAAATATCCAATTGATTACTTAGATAATATTGGTTTGCTGGACGAAAATACTATTTTAGCACATGCTGGCTGGGTTACTAAAAGAGAAATTGCATTAGCTGGAAAAAAGAAAGCAACCATTGTCAATTGTCCGATTAGTAATCTCAAATTAGCAACTGGTGGTATTTGCCAAATAACTGAGTTCGATCAACAAGGTGCAAATGTTTGTCTAGGCACTGACGGTGCAGCTAGCAATAATTCACTAAATATGTTTGAGACGATGAAAATGTCATCTCTTCTACAGAAGCATCATTATTGGAAAGCAGACGTTTTGCCAACACAACGAATTCTTGATTTTGCAACGATTAATGGAGCAAAAGCACTCGGAATTAATGCCGGTTCAATTGAGAAAGGAAAATTAGCTGATATTATTTTATTGGATGGCAAGGCTGCGAACATGTTGCCACGAAATGATTTGATTAGTAATATTGTTTATGCTGCAGGACCGCAGAACGTTACTGATGTAATTATTAATGGAAAAATTGTAATGCGAGAGCGAGTTATTCAGACTGTCGATGAAGAAAAGATCGTAGATTCTTTTCGACAGATTTGAACGGTGAACCGTCCAAACGGATGAGAACGAAGTTGTGGAAACCATAAATTTCCGATAGTTATATTTTTTCAAGAAGTTTTATGAATTCCTCTCTTGTCAATTCCATATCTCGTATTATCTTCCTTAATAATCCTCTCCCAATATCTCTTCCTGGGTGAAGTGGAACTGTAATCAGAATTCCTTTATCATTTTTGAACTGGACATGGCTACCACTCTGACGTACTTGTTTATAGCCTTTCAGAACAAGAATTTTGATTATCGTTTTTGCGTTTACTAAAGGAAGTTTCATATCGAAACCTGGACCATCTGGACACCTACAAATTCTTGAGGGCAAATGTCCTTCTGATCTTCCAGGCAAAGTTCTATTACTTCTTTTATATTTTCCATTACTTCCTGGAATGTTTCACCCTGTGTATAACATCCTTTTAGGTCTGGAACTTCTGCAACGTACATCCCATCTTCGTCTTTTTCTATCAGAACTGTAAAGTTATATTTTTTCATATTTAGCACCTACTATTTTGTCCTTTAAGATATTTTTAACACTATCGTTCTAATCTATTTTGAAATCTAGTTTATCAAATATCAGATTTATGGAAGAAAAACGAACTCGGAGTTCTAGTAACTTGACCATAATCAACATGTTGGCACTCTCCACGTTCTACTATTCCTTTATTTATTTCTGGATCGTAAGGTAAACTTAATGGGAAAAGGTCATATCTAGGATCATGTGTTAAACCTAATCTTTCGTAAAAACCATGTGATCCCGGCATAGCATAGAGAGAAATATTCTTGTATCCTCTTCCTTTTACTTGATCTAGAACAGTTTCATAAAGTATTCTGCCTATTCCACACCCTTGGTAGTCTGGATTTACAAAAAACCATCCTAGCGTTGCAGAACTTTTTCCATCTTTATCTGTTGGCATTCTATTTGAATATCCGGCAGTTCCAATAACAACTCCATTTAGTTTTGCAAGAAAAATTTTATGACTTATTATAAAAACTCTAGTTACCATACTTGGAGTATATCTTATTTCATTATCTCTATCTATTACCGAATCAGGATTCAGTCCGCCATTTGATTTTTTCAGTGGTTCTGTTGCAAGTTTTAATACTTTTAGAACATCTTGGAAATGTCTATTTTGAAATCTTACCACTTCTAATTTTTTAGTGCTTCCATCTCTTACTAATATTACTCGTTTTGTTGTTAATACTTCACCACTATCCCTTATTAGTCTGGGTAATGCTAGAGGTGTTTCTAAAATATCTCTCGTTTGAAGTACTACGCGTAATAGTCTAGGCGTATGTACTCTTGCAGCAGCTAGTAACGTGTCTTTCGGTTTTTGAAGCATTTTATTCACATTTTAATGTTATTATTAATGTATATGCGTCTATTTATATCTATCTAAAGAAAAAAAGAAAAAATAAACGAAAGAAAAGAAAGAAATAAAAAAAAGAAAAAAGAAAAAAGGAAAGAAGATCAGCCATTGTTTTCTCTTCTATTTATTTTATCATAGAAGAACGGCTGGATGCATAATTGACATATGCTACCTAATATAATTGTCTTAGCTATGCCATAGTCTTTGAAATTATCTTTGGAAATTGGACCATCAAATATTAGTCCAGGGATAAGCGGTAGTATGTTTATGCCAGCTAGCAGCCACCAATCATATTTTCGTATCCAGCACCATTGTTTGAACTTTTCTTTTAGCACTTCTAGTCGTCCTCTGTCATTTACCTTGTCTTTATTGCTTTCGTAGTACAGCATAGCCCACGTTGGTATTCCTACGATTCTGGCAGTAAAGTAACTGGCTATTACTGCTGAAATGTAGTTTGCGGTTCCCTCATTGCTCACGTGCCTGAGAATTCCGTAGGCTATTGGGCTAGCAACTACCTCAGTCATAAATTCTCCTTCACAGAATTCCGTTACGGTATTCCTATGGTATTCACTTCGGTAGTTAATGACCTTATCTCGGAGGCGATAATACTGACCACCTGTAAGATATGCTGTCAATGTTGCTGCCATCCAATATGGTGAGTATAACGAAGCAAGGAAAACCGGAATCCCGATGGATATTCCTAGTAGTGCTAGTTCGGCTTTTGTTTTGTACTTGTCTGATCTTACTTTATATCTTTCCAGCAGTCTGGAGAGTGGCACCGTTATCTTTAGTTTTTGCATTTGTCCTGTGTTTTCCATACGTTTCATTTGTATTCACCTCAGTTAATTTCTCTCAAGAAAAAAAAGAAAAGAAAGAAAATTGTTGTCGTTGTTCCAGCGTAGAGCTAGACGGTTATTGACACTGGCATCGGTCGTAGAGACTCGAGCATTTTTTGTCCGAGTTCATGCAACCGTTTCATCTGTTGCTCCTTTTGCCTGATGTCGTTCCTGCCTTTCTGATCTACTTTACAACTGACTTTCCGAAGCTTCTCTCTCGTTGCTTCACGACCGAATTCTTCATCCAACGAGTTGATGAATCCGTCTCTAAGTCGCTGAAGACGTGATTTTTTCATCACATCCATTGTTCGTGTTATTCTTGTTTGCCTTGGTTTTTGCGTTGTTGTCATTCTCATTTCATTCACCTCCTTCTGATTTTTCTAGAATTTTTTTCTAGCATGAGCTCGATGTTCCGAAGTACGGTTTCAGTTACCACTGAAGAAATCAGAGGAAAAGATGGAGAAACGTCCTTTCCATAC
>JAUSHJ010000009.1 GCA_030648615.1 Microcaldota archaeon
GCATGAAATTAATAATGCCTAATAAAGATCAAAGAAGAGAAAGAATTGAAACACGCGCTACACATTTACGTGTAGTTACAGGTGGAAAGACTTTAGAAGATGTCAGACTAATGAAAAAATTGATAGACGCACCTGATTTTCATATGCTATCCAATGGAGTTACAGTATGGGAAAAGGGAGCACTTAAGCTAGTACCACCTACATTCATAAGAAGAATTACCAAGGATTACGGAGACTATTCAATCTGGTGGACAGCTGATGAAAAATTCGTTGCTGTTGCTAATGATGAATCAGATAAACACGAATTGCTAAGAGATCAGGTTCATCCGGATGTTGAAATGATCAGAAGATTTTTGCTGGATATAAAATTGATGATTAAACATCCAATGGTTGCTAAATATCTAGAAGACTATCCTGAATTAAAAGAACTTTTAGAGAAAACTTAAACGTTATTATTAATGTTAAAAAGAGAATATTTAAATAGTTGAGTTGAGAAAATAACTAAGATGATTTGTTATGGCAAGAAGTTCTGGAATTGTATTACGTACTTTAAGATATGAAACACCTCAACCAGCAGTAAGGGTTAAACCAGCAGAGATACTACCATTACTCAATGAGACAACAACCCATTTTGTAGGGTCATTAATGTTTATGCACGGAAAGGGCGAGAGTGTCGTAAGAGTTTCTTTTGAAGATGGAGGAAAACATACTATTGAAACTTCCGCAAAAGATAAAGGAAGATTTTATCTTTCAGTAAATGATCAGCACGGTGTTCCAGATAGTCATTATACAACAGAAGCAAAAGATATTGGAAAGTTTTTAACAAAAGTTATGGCAACTGCCAAAAGAAATAAAAAATTCCAAGATTTTCTTAAAACACATACTGAGATTAAAGAAACGATTCTAGCTGCTGCTAGGGATTATCGCGAATTGGATGGTGCAATAAGAGAACTTTCTGGAAAGATTTAACATGTCCCTTAATACGAAACAACTAGCTAAATCTGATGTTGTTGCGTTAAGAGCTCAGATGGAGCATAGAGAACCACATACCGATTGGTACTACAAACCACGAAAACTAGAATCCGTAGCACTATACAGAAAACTAGGTGTAAGAATAGTAGAAAAGACTGTAATGATTATAGCTAAAAGAAGACTGTTTGGATATGATGCTAACTCAAATCATTATTCCATTGGTAAACCAGTTTCAGCTGAAAAACTTGTTAAATTCGAACGCACTACTAGATCTAATGAAAGAACTCATTTTTTTGGATTACTATTGGCAACAACTGCGACTATTTTTGGAGTAGTTAAATTCGATGAAATGAAGAATGCTGCTGGGGGGCATATTATTCCTTGGATATTAGTTACTATATTGGCTAGTCAAATGGTTATACATGAAGCACTCATTATACTCCAGAGATACAACCGATTAAGAATTTATGATGTTTTTAGAAAACTTGAACAGAAACTAGAAAACGATTAAATGAGAAAAGATATGATAGTTAATATAAGATGATAAATATGCATGTTCAAACTCGATCGACAAGCCAACCTGCAACGGTAAATAGAAACAGAGAGTGGGAAAAACATTTTGGACGTACTTATGATAGTCAAACCAAATATAATATCCTCGGACGTTTATTAGCACTTTTAGATGGTGATAAAAAAATTGGCAAAGTAGTTTTAGATGCAGGTTGTGGTTCACACTCACCAGATTATCTAAATGTATTAAGATTAAATTTTGATATAAAATTAGTTTTACTAGATATTGCACACCGTAAGAATGTTTTTAGGTGTACAAGTGCTATCGAAATCAAAGCAGACATGGAACAGCTAGGGTCACAAACTCCTGACATAAAAAGAAAACTTATATAGGTAGCTAGATTTTTAGGCCTAGATCCAAGACAGCCAGCTAAACATATTGATACGGCTATATTCTCTGATGTTCTGAATTATGTTAATGCAGGAAAAGTGATTTCAAATATTTCTGAGTATATGCATTCTGGCAGCAGAATTATAATATTCAATATGCCAACTCGCGGAATTTCTGAATTATTCTCAGAAAAAAGATTTAGAACAAATTCCGAACTTTTTACATTTCTAAGAAAATCTGGATTTGAGATCGAGCATTTGACAGATATCGGATCTTTTGAACGTAAACCTAGCATTAGAGTTGATAAAGTTAGAAATGGAGAATGGATGATTTTAGTTGCAAAAAAGATTTAACCAAAAACTAGAAACTAATTATATGGAACTAGAAACTAATTAAATATGAGAATTAGAAAAATATTTTATCCAAGGAATTATAGGGTCCGAGCGACCTGCGTACACGTTTACAATGTTCAACCAGACTTCCCTCGCGGTACGTCTGTCCCAAACACCGTATGTCGGTAGCTAGGTAAGAGGTTTAAGCAAATTACAGTTTAATTGAGTCTTGCATAAGGTTACAATCCCCTTTTACCCTTACACAAAACCCTGGGACAACTGCAGAGGCTTAAACTTTAAGTTAATGGTGCCATGTTTCCAGGCTTTTTAATTACCACCAACCCCACTTGATATACCCAATTCCTTGGGTTCCTTCAATCGAAGGGAACTAAGATACAATGCTAAGGTTTAAATAGGTATTTTTTCTTCTCGAAGAATTAGAAACATAAAAATCTAAAAAATATAAAAAAATTAAGGATTACAGGGACTAATAAACGCAGTAACTGGTCGGACAAATCCCGTGGGAGGGAAGATTCCTAAAATAGCCGCGTTTAAACCGTTATCAGAAGAGAGTGTAACCGAATAAGTTTTGCCATTTAAAGTAAGTGGAACATATCTAGCATTAATCGGGACAGTTACAGCTACAATTTCTTTACCTAACTTATCTTTTACATATGCAGTATACCCGCCTGTGGATAAAGTATAACACGTTTTATCAACAGATACTCGTTTTGTAAATGAGTCTACTCCTGCTGCCCTAATTGCTGAACCAGCAGTTACAGCTAAAGTAACTACTAAGGCAGCAAGTCCAATCATGTTTCTAGTAGCTGGACTTAAATCAAGAAGGAAATATTTCTTTACTGCATCTGCTGCAGTTTTACTAACTGAATATGTACTTCTTTGACCCTTAACATCCATACCTAAAACATGGTTTCTTCCCTTACTAGTTTGAACAGTCAACATAATCACCTAAATTAGTTACTCAACTAATCTTTATAAATGTGTTGTTTAGTGTGATGTTATGCAATTTACTAAATCCTTGATTTACTTCTATCACGTATTTAGCTGGTTTCCTTGCTGGATAAGACGGACAATTTAGTGATTTGCACGGTTGCATCTCAATAATATCTACTACTTTTCCAGTACTATCAATATGGATAGCATCTAGCGGAATAGTAGTGTTCATCATCCAGAAGCTGCGCGTTCGCTCATCTGGGAAAACAAATAACATGCCTTCATCTTGTGGCAATGAATTACGGAACATTAAACCACGCATCTGTTTGACAGTGTTATCGGAAAGTTCTACAGAAATTGATGTTTCACTGCCGTCTTTGTTAATGAATGTTAGCTTCCGCTTGTCAGTTTTTAATTGGGATACGATTAGCAGAACGAGAATTATTATGATTATTGCGATTACTAGATATTCGTTCATAATTTCATCCCATGTTCAATTGCTCTTTTCAATTTCGGACTCGGATTGTAAACCCAGACTATTCCTTTGTGACCATCAATAATTTTGCCACTATCTTCTAGATAACTAAGAATTACATTAAGTGTTTGGTGTTGAACTTTCTTAACTAATTTTTGTTTTAGTGCTTCGCGTTTGATCGGTAATTGTTCATTCTTAAGCACTTCTTCGACCATCAAAACCGTTTTTAGATTAGGATAATGTAATGGTTCTTTTTCCAATTGCATTGCGTATTGCATATTTGATCACAATTAATATATACACTAATTAGTATAAGAATGTATTGTTTGTGTATAATCTTATATAAGACTGTAGAAATCAAATGTTGTGCTTATTCTCAACAAACTTCGCTTTCTTTTCTTTGTTCGTCAAAATTAAAGAATGAGTAACAAATTCATTGCCAACTTTCTTAACGCCTTTCATGAGGTAGCCATCTGTTACTCCAGTAGCAACAAAATAAAGATTATCGTTCGCTTTAACCAGCTCATCGATAGTATAAATCTTATCTGGATTAGCACCCATTTTAATTGCACGTGCTTTGTCAGCATCATCTCTCGGCTTTAATCGTCCTTCGAAATATCCACCTAAAATCTTCAGTGCTGTAGCAGCCAAAACACCTTCGGGAGCTGCACCAGTGCCTAAAAGCATGTCGACGTTACACTGGTCAAATGCAGTGATAATTGCACCAAAAACATCGCCTTCCTGAATGAATTTAATATTTGCTCCTTTTGCTTTCACTCGCTTTACTATATCATCGTGACGTGGACGTTCTAGAACAACAACTACAATCTTGCTCATTTTTTTGCCTGTTTTCTTTGCGATAGCATCTAAATTTTCTTCTATAGATTTAGTGAGCGAAACTACTCTACCAACTTTCGGACCAACTGCGATCTTTTCCATGTAAGTATCAGGTGCGTGAAATAATGATTTGTCAGATCCTGCTGCAAAAACGCATATTGCATTGTCTGCTCCGGATGCAGCAAGATTAGTCCCATCTAATGGATCGACAGCAACATCGATTTTCTGACCTTTGCCAGTACCTAATTTCTCCCCTATAAAAAGCATCGGCGCTTCATCTCGTTCCCCTTCTCCGATAACTACAGTGCCATCAAATTCAATTGAGTGAAATGCCTTTCTCATTGCTTCAGTTGCTGCATCATCTGCTGCGTGTTTGTCGTTCTTGCCTATCCAAGGATAACATGCGATGGCAGCTGCTTCGGTTACTTTGAGGAATGGTTGTTCTAGAGACATAGAAATCAGTTATCTAAATTTCAAAAACCGAATAATTTTTTCATCATGCTTTCAATTTCTTTTAAGTATTTGCTTTCAAGAGAACCAACCTGTTTTATCATTCTCTTTTTATCAATGGCTCTTATTTGAAACACCAACGCTACAGACTCTTCGATTAAACCATTTTCTTTTGATTGATTTACTGCAAGAGTAGATGGAAAACGCAATGATTGTAGATTAGTAGTAAATGGAATGATAACAACCGTATTAGCTGTAGAAGATGCGCTGATTACTATCGCAGGCCGATCGCCTGCTTGCTCATGACCGTTAGAAGAAGGAAACTCAAATAACCAAATTTCTCCTTTTTTCATAGTTGAGCCTCAAAATTAGAGAGTGCTTCGTCACTAAGGTCATCAAGTTCAGTCAACTCTTTTTTTAGTTGCATGTGTTTTTTCATAGTATCCAGGTATAAAACAACTGCGTTATTGACTATTTCATCTTCTTTTAGACCTGCCCCCTTTGCCATTTCTTGAACTTGCAAACTTATATTATGGGATAGATTTACGTTCATATTTAGCACCAATTAAATATATCTTCAAGTATTTATAAGAGTTTGCTGATAAACTAGCTTTAATGTGTATTAACATGGGAAAGAAAGATTTATATCTAGTTAGTAACAGAAATAATTTATGCGCATATTAGGTTTAACCAGGAAAAATACACGTACAAGAGGAGACATTTCAAATAAATGGGTTTCGATGAGAGATCCGTTAACAGATAGACAAGACCCACTGCGTTACGGTGTAACCTGCCTTTCCGATGAATTCTACAAGGAATTTTTTAAGTTTAATAATGAAATTATAGGAGCTGCTAAACAAATAGGTATTGACCTGGGTGAAAACTATAGGTTATTTTTTGAAGAAGGAATGCGTGTTTCACAACAACTGGACGGACCAGTTAGAGGACGATGCTTGGCTAAATATGAGCAATATGCCAAAGCTCTAAAAGAGGTAATAATCACCCGTACTCCAGAAAGGAAAAGAGAATTAGTCAATGCTCAGCTCGATTCTCTGCTTGAAATGATTGTGCAATCTACTGCTTCTGATGAAGACAGGATATTACCTGAAGAATTGGTGAAACGATTAAGACTAATTAATATCAAGATCCCTGATATAGTAATGCTGAATCTTGACGGATTTGTCAACATAATAATGAGCAAAGATGATTATAAAGAACTTCAAGAGTGGCTACCGAAAGTTCACGATGAACTTAAAGCAAAATTCCTGGCAATTTTGACAGTTCATTTGTTAGAAACTGGAAAGCCCAACTGGTTTGAGGGTGAAGTTGATGCTCTTGCTGGATTTTTAAAAGAAATTGGTTTAGAAAATGCAAAACTATACCTTGATTACCTCTATCGCTTCTTAAGAGGAGCTGAAGGAAGGCATCGTGACTTTTACGAATTTTGCTGGGGTAATAGATCCGTAATCGAAGATTTAAATAGTGAGCAACTTTCTATGTATTTTAAAGTATTAAGAAAAGCACAGATAGAAGGTGTAAGTTTGTTAAATTGTGATGGCATAGCTAGAAAAGCTGCAGAATTACGCCTAACTCATGAAAATGAAGAAATTGATGCGCAGTTTGGCCAAGCATTTGAAAATTATAAAAAAACCGGAAATAGGCATGGTTTGCTAGATGAACTAAAAATTAAAGGATTTTAGCTGTTTCTCACTTTTTATAAAACTTCTTCGCTTGCTCAAGCGTAATTGGAGTATAATCATATGCATGCCCAGCAGAACCAAACTCAACAAATCTTTCCTTAATTATCTTTTGCATTGCATCTCTTGCAGGAGTCAAATATTCGCGAGGATCAAAAGCTTCCGGATTTTCATAAAGAAATTTTCGAACAGCTGCAGTTACCGCAAGACGAAGATCAGTATCAACATTTATCTTGCGAACACCAGCAGCAATTCCTTCTTTTATTGCCCATAAAGGCACCCCATAGGTAGGCGGAATCTTGCCGCCATATTTATTGATTTCAGCAAGCAACTCCTGTGGAACAGAAGAAGAGCCGTGCATTACCATGTGCAGATTAGGACAGCGTTTATGAATTTCTCTAATAATATCCATCGCTAAGAGGTTTTTGTCAGGGTCTGGTTTTATCTTGAATTTGTAAGCACCATGTGAAGTGCCGATTGCAACTGCCAATGCGTCGACACCTGTTAATTTCAGAAATTTCTCGACTTGGTTAGGATCAGTTAACTGGACTTTCCCAGAACCTACACCATCTTCTATGCCACCTAACGTACCTAATTCACCCTCAACAGTTACACCGAAAGGATGAGCATAATCTACACATGATTTTGTAACTTTAACATTCTCTTCAAAAGTTGTCGGAGTTTTTCCGTCTTCTTTTAGCGAACCATCAATCATGACAGATGTAAATCCAAGAGATATTGCAGTTTTAACTGACTCTAGACTATTGCCATGATCTAAGTGTAAGGCAATAGGAAGTTTAGGATATTTTTCTACGCAAGCTAGCATTATATTTCTAAGGAAAATTAAGTCACTATACTTTAGTGCACCGCGGGAAGCTGCAAGAATTACCGGAGATTTAACTTCCTCAGCAGCACGCATTATTGCCTGTGCCTGCTCCATGTTATTAACATTGAAATGTGGAACTCCGTAATTTCCTTTTTTTGCTTCATCAAGGATTTGTTTCATTGGTACTAGTGGCATGTTTTCACCTTGTTTTAATCTTTGTAAGTAGAATCATCACGTAATTCTATTTTAATAATATAAATTTTATGAGATAACTCATCAACATAGTATATCATTCTGTGTCTGCCCAGTCTAACTCTAAAACTATTTTCTCTACCTACTATTTTTATTATATCATATTCTCGAAATGGAACCGGTACATTTTTTATTAATTCGCAAAATTCGTTAATTCTATCTCTAGTTTTTTGATCCAATTGTTCATAATCTTTGTTAGCACGCTTGTTTCCAAAATAAACTTCAAACAAAAAATCACCTATTTTCTGAGTTTGTTAAAAGAGGTAACGTTTCCTTTTTTTGCATCTGCAACAGCTTCATCAAGCTCTTTAAGTTCTTCTGAATTTAGCTTCTCTTCAGGAATCAAAAGATGTTCTAAAGCAGCTACTCGCTGATTTACTTTCTTTACTTCAGCATAAACCATATCTAGAGTTACATTTTCCATGTTTTCACCTGATTTTATTATCGAAAAAAGAATTTATAACAGTTTGGCTACGAAATAAATTTGTAGTGAATTTATTATTGTACTGTAAATTCCATTGATGTTAAAGAATTCTTCTTTAACTCAGTTTGTTCTGTTGAACAAATATCTCGAACATAGTTCTCGATGACAAATTATTTATCAATTTGTCCTTTGCTTGCATTTAAACTAGATAAAGGTTTAGACGCCACAGAGACATTGAGATCAAAATATCTCTGTGCTAAATCAGCATTTCCAATTGAAGAAAAAAATGCGTACGCCTCTGCATAAAGTTCTGATAAATCCTCAATTGTACCAAATTGTCGAATTTTACCTGCTGCAGCATCATATTTTACAGCAAGATCAGTAGCTGAAAGCAGGTTCTTTTTATAGTATAAATTATCTAATCTGAGGTTTATAAGAGCTATTTGTACAATCTCTGATTTCAAAATAAATGTCGTATGATTAACGGATGCTATAGTTTCTATCGTGCTATAATTTATTTTATTAATACTTTCTCTAAGGCCGTCTACTTTTGCCCTAAGCCAAAAAGTAGTCCCTAGAACTGCTACTCCAGTAACAACTATAGCAGCAGTTGATACTAGATATGTGCGTAAGAGTTGTTTTCTGTCCATAAGAACCATCTAAGTGGTTGGAACATATGCTCTAAATCTCAAATGTTTTGAGTCAACTTCTTCAGTTTTATCAAAATCATGGAAATTATATGTAGGGCACCAGTTTCCGAGTGCATCATTACCTGCAAATCTTGCAGATAGCATTACTCCGGGTTTTGCAATCATTATGAAAATAACTTGGGTTCTGCCTCTATGCTCCCCTAAAGCACGAAGACGACTAAGTACTTTTTGAACATCTTTTCTAGCATAACTATCAAACGCTTCGGTTTGAACATCTGTTATCAACACAGTTTTACCACGATGTAATAAAATTGCATCGTCCACATATTTTACTTTTAGCAAATCTAAAAAATCTAATTCCACAACTATCTCTGAACCAAGCAAACGTTTTAGTTCATCCTTGCTATCTTCGCAAGTTTTTGCATCTTTAAGCCCAAAAAATAAAACTGCACCAGATTTGCCTAGCTCTGGATGTGCTAAATCCACCATCTTTCTAGCACATTGAAGTGCAAGAGTAGATTCTGAAAGTGGCTTATGTCCTGTTGGTGCTACACTAGAACTTTCATTTTGTGTATTATCACCACTTCGGTTTCGACCTTTAAAAGATATCATTAATTAGTATCTTAGCTGAAATATATAAATGTTCTTTTTTTTACAGTTTTAGTAACTTAAAATCGTTTCGGTCTATTCTTTGCATTGAAAGGCCCACTAGAATATAAAGCAGCATCAGATCCTTCAAAAGAAAACATTGTACCATCAGGAAGACGAATCTCTTCTCCAGGTTTCAACGCTATCGTTTTCTGATTTTTCCAATGAGAAATTTGTATAACTACCCTAGAATCAGTTGCGGAGATAACACGCACTTCCATTTTAGCAATGCCTTCAGTTTGAGGAAATGGTTTTAGTAGTCTTCCTGATTTATGAGTACTAGCAGGTTTAGTTTTTAATGTCTGACGTGTCATGTTAACAACTTCTCTAATTTCTTCCTAATCTCATTTGGATCTCCCTTAAATCCTGCTTTCCTTAAAACTTGACCAATAAGGAAGTTAATTGCTTTTGGATCCCCAGCTTTTATCTGGTCAACGGATTTCTGGTTTTCTTTTAAGACTTCTGAGATTACTGAATCAAGATCAACACCTTTTTTCTCTGCCAAATCCCCTAGTCCTTTCTTTGGATCGTCAAACATCTTCTTGATTAATTCCTTACCTTCCCTCTCACTGATTTTACCAGTTTCAATCATCTGCATGAATTCAATTAACTTTTCCGATGATGGACATTTCTCAATTTCATAGTTATGCCAGTTTGCACATTTCAGGAAATCTCCAACTAACCATTTAGCGAGAAGATCACTGTTTTTTAAGTACTTGAGACAACTCTGATAGTACGCATAAAGTCCCCTCTTGAATGCTAACTGGTAAGCAATCTGCTTAGATAATTTATATTTAGAAATAATCTCAGATTCAACTTCTTCTGGCAATTTTTTCATCTGTTTCCAGGCATCCTGAACAAATGCATCATCAATGGTTATTGGCAATAGATCAGGTTCTCTGATATATCCGTAATCTTCTTCCTGCTCTTTTTTACGTAACAAAATAGTAGTACCGGTTTCTTCGCTATACATTCTAGTTTCCTGTTCAATTACCTTACCTTGGGCAAATAAGAATGACTGACGACTTAGTTCACTCTTCAATGCTTTCTCCAGTGCATCACTACCAGAAATATTTTTCAATTCAACACGTTTCCCGCCGTTTATGCTAATATTGGCATCAGTACGCATTACACCTTCCTGATTAGGATCTATAATATCTAAGTAAGAAAGAAGATGAAATAATTTTTTTACATAAGTAACTGCTTCATCTATACTGCGAAAATCAGGATCAGTAACAACTTCGCAAAGTGGTACCCCGCATCTATTATAATCAACTAAAACATATTTTGCAGTTCCGATATGTCCGCCAACATATTCTATTTTACCTGGGTCTTCTTCTATATGAGCACGAGTAATGTGAATGGTTTTCTTTTCCGTGGCGGCTGTCGCGGAGTGATCGAGGGCTGCGCCCGAGAGATTTGCCCCGTTGGGCAATCGACTTGCACTAACATCTATGGAAAATTCACCTTTAACTGCAATAGGTTCTTCATATTGAGTTATTTGAAAGCTTTTTGGCAAGTCAGGATAGAAATAGATTTTTCTGTTAAATTTGGAGTTATAATTTATTTTACAGTTCATTATCTTTGCAAGCATCAATGCTTTTCTAACTACTTCCTTGTTTAGAGTAGGCTTAGTACCTGGGTAACCTAAGCAAATTTCACATGTATTTTCGTTTGGCTCAGCACTCGAATTAGTAGAACAACTGCAGAATAATTTACTTTTAGTAGCTAATTGAATGTGAGATTCTAGACCGATCATTAAGTGAATGTTAGTGCCAATCATTTGTATTTCACCAAACTCTCAATTTGTTTCCCAAATTCAAATAACGTATTTTCATCTAATGAATCACAGATAACCTGTAAACCAACTGGCATGCTATTTACCTTGCCAATGGGAATTGATAGGTGAGGTAGCAATGCTAAATTTGGAGGGATAGTGCAGCTATCCAGAGCATAAATCTCAATCGGTTTCAGTTTAGATATTTCATCAAATTTAGGAGCTATGATCGGCATTGACGGTGATAGCAATGCATCGTATTTTTTAAAAAGAATATGGAAATCATGATTTATCTTCTCCCTTATCTTGAGGGCTTTTAAGTAGTATTTATCCTTGTAACCAGCAGTCCTCACAAAAGTACCTAGAATAATTCTTCTTTTTTCTTCTGCTGAAAAATACTTTGAACGTATGGAAGAAAAATAATCATTGAAACTTCCGGAAAATTCTTCCTGTGCTCCATATCTAAGTCCAGTGTATCTAGATAAATTTGAACTTGCCTCTGCTGTTGCAATGATATAGTAAGACGCAACTGCGTATTCCAATGAAGGAAGAGATATTTCTTCGTAAGGAATTCCTGTCAATTCGATAGATTTCCAAAATGCAGTTAATATCTTTTCATCTACACCCTGAAGCATTTCCTTAATGATTGCAACTTTCTTAACTTTTTTTGCTGGTTTTTCCTGCACCACTAAACTAGTCTCGTCTTTAGCATCCTTTCCGAATATTACCCTAGCTAATTGCTCTGCTTCAGAAACAGTTTTTCCCATGGTACCTATTTTATCTAAACTATTTGCGTAGTCAATGAGTCCGTAACGGCTTACCCTTCCGTAACTCGGAGTAAAACCTACAACACCGCAAAATGCCGCAGGCGAAGTAATGCTTCCACCAGTAGATTCTGAAAGTGAGAGATGGGTTGGTGCAAGTCGCTCCGCGACAGTTGAATTGGAAGAGAATGCAGCAGTTGCAGCACCGGAACCACCGGAACTTCCACCTGAACTTCTTGAAATGTCGTGAGGATTTTTTGGTATAGGTATCCCTTCACCAACGTTTACGTTGAAAGTCCCGAAACCGAAATCATCCATGGTTGTTTTCCCGATAATGATTCCGCCTTCTTGCTCAATGCGTTCGATAACTGTCGCGTTATAAGTTGGTACATAATTGGAAAGGATTGCACTCCCTGCAGTAGTCTTGATTCCTTTGGTACATATGTTATCCTTAACTGAGATTATAATTCCGTGAAGCGCTCCTTTTTTCTTTGAAATGGTAAGTTCATTCGCACGTTTTCTTGCGTAGTCCTCAGTGGTGGTTACGAAGCACGTATATTTTTTATTTATTTTGTGCAATTCTTCAATTGCTTTTTCAGTGGATTCTGTAACACTCATGTTAATCAACAAGTTTCGGAGCTTTGAATTTTTTGTTTTCAACTAATTTGGTATTGGAAAATGGATCGATAATATGTTTCTCTGATTTGTCTTCTCTAAAACTTCGTTCCGTAACAGGTTTTGATTCTTCAACAGATTCATTGAACTCATCTACCTTAGAGAAAACTTGCAAAACTTCGTCTATCTCACCAACTAGGCGTTCTTCTTCTTCGTTTGTAAGAGTTATTCTAGCGATTTTAGCTGCTTTTCTAAGTGCGATTTTATTATCAATCATAATCTCAGCCAATTACTTCAAATTATTAAAAACATAGGGACGCTCGATACTCTCGCTTTAATTTCTTAAGCAATTATTTGACCCGATAAACTTCTGCCAGGTCGCTACGCGACAGACAATCTGACTCCTAACAATGTTATGAGATAATGTTTATAATCTGTTAAGGTATAGGGTATGAGAAAAAATTCCGATTTTATTTCGGTAATGAGGTGAATTAATGGTTAATTTCGTAGCAATAGTAATCGCTGCAGTAGTAAGTTTTGTATTAGGAATGATTTGGTTCGGTCCATTATTCGGTAAAACATGGATGAAACTAACAGGTGTTAGTGAAAAGGACGCAGCAAAAGGCAAAAAAGGAGATAATATGCCAATGTTGCTTGTTGCACAATTTGTAACTGCACTTGTCACAGCATACGTACTTTCAATGTTTGTAGGTTTCGTAGGTGCTAAAGATGCCATGAGTGGAGCAATGGTAGGTTTCTGGGCGTGGTTAGGATTCCTTGCTACAACTAGCTTAGGCATGGTATTGTGGGAAGGAAAACCAATGGAACTTTACCTGCTCAAGAACGGACATATGTTTGTGGAATTACTCTTAATGGGAGCAATTCTTGCAGTAATGGTTTAATTTTTCTTTCTTTTTATTTTTTCAGTTTTATCTTCTTTTTTTTAGTTTTTACTTTGTCCTTAACCTAAGAATGAGGATATGAAAAAAGATTCAGGTGAAGATGCTTAAGTCTTCGGAAACTCAAACCTTCAACTTTAGGACTAAAACCAAAAGTAAGTAAATGTCGTTCATCTTCTGGCTCTGGAACTATATAATCTCCAATTATTCTTCTGTCTACTTTAGTTTTCCTATAACACTTTTTTTTCTTTAACTTCTTTACTCTCGGTTCCCTTCCGCTCATCTTTCGCATTATTCCTTCTGTTTTAACTGTGGCTTCAATAGTACGAACAGCTTTTTGGTCAGAATGAAGAACATGGCACGGGTAGCAGATATATTCGCCGCCATAAGTCCACTGATAATCAGTAACTAAACCATTAGAGAACAGGCAACGCTTCATTCTCCTCACCCTAGGTAATTTAGAACTTAGGTTATTTATATATGTTTTCATGGTTTTTATGTGTAAATTTACAAAAGTAGTGTTAGATAATATACTGATTAGCTATTTGATTGATTTTAGAGAGTATTTTCAGATAACACATATTGACCTTTAGATAAAATATTACGGATCTTTTTTATTTAAATTTTTAAAAGATTTGCTGGTTTTTTCATTCCAGAAACTAGGTAAAGAGTTTTTTATATATCCTCTGAACATATCAGAATACACATAGGTTAGTTTGTTTTCAGACAAAGTAAACTCATTGAAAGAAGTTTCGGCTTCTAAATAAACTTCCTTGATCTTTTTTCTTTCAAAATCCTTTTGCAATAAAGAAGATTTTCTAAGTAAAAGATAATCTGCCTGTCTTATTGCATTTACTTCTAAATTTGCTGAATTCTGAGAAATGAATAATACGCTTAAATCCTTGTGCCTTGCAATCAGGATAAATTCGCTCAGTATCTTGTTGGCGTTTGTCATAGAACCTCTTGAAGAGAAAAGAATGCCACCTTCATCTATAAGTACAAATGCACCATTTTGTACATCTCCTATTTCGTTAACATTTTTTATCCATTTAGGAAGACTTTCTTCCAAAAAACCCATTGCAAAAACAGGCTTTCCTTCTCTTGCGTAAATGTTTTCTAAAATACGCATCCCCAATGCACTCTTGCCACTTCCTCTGGAACCAAGTATAAGTCCGATCGTACTCTTGGATTCAAGAAGATGTTTTTCAAATTCATCAAAAGAACCATTTAGAGTTTTTAAAACTTCAAATTTTTTATAAGAAGCATTAACTACTGGTTTTTTTGATTCTTTTTTCTTTTTCTGAATATCGTTTTTCACGTTTTTAATAATAAAAAGAAAAATTGAATAGATAAATTTTGCAATTAGTGATAATAAAACAAATGATTTGCCTACAATAAACTTGATTAGCCTAAAGATAATAGAAAAGAATGATTCAACCAAAGATTTTTTTGTCATAAGTAAAGTAAATAACGATGTTATTTATTAAGCTGTATTTGAATCAGATTATGTGATTTTAGTAGCAATTGAGATTAGAGATATAAAACTAAGTTGCAGCCAGCTGTTCCAATGCTCTAATTGTAGCTTCTCTTGATGCTTCACGCACACCCAAACATCGTATGGATAATCGTTGTATTGCGAAATCAGGATCAAAACCATAGCCTTCTAACGAATTCGTTTCTATTCTGTCACCTTTTGTTCCTTCACCAACTCTTGTTTCTCCAACTTCTTTCAGTGTAGCAACTGGACTTGGAAATGATGGTCTTTGAGCTCCTCCTGGAATACTCGATAAATTACCGGAAAAAGGTCTAGTTGGCATTGAACTACCACCCTTAGTAGCACCGAAATCAAATGGTAACACGTCACCACGACTACTGCCCAGGTAAGAATCTAATGCTTCTAAACCTTTAATCTTATCAGAGAGATTTCTAATATCAAATGCCTTCCTCAATCGATAAATATAAATATCAAGTGTTCCTGCATTTTCAGGAGTTGCAGCAAGCTCAGCTGCTGATAAATTAACAAGCATTTCAGCACTGAAATGAGTTTGATGACGAGGATCTGCAAATACTTGTAGGTATGTTCTTAGTGGAGTAAAAAACTGATCAATAATTTTACCTCCAAATCTTGCAACTGCACCAAAATAGTTATCGCTAGCTCCTAACTGTTTTCCATCAATACTCAACATCACACTAAATTCTGGCTTAAATTGCTCTTCTACTGGCGCATCTGCTCTTGGAAATGGCAAAAATGTAACTACTTCTATTGTTGGCCGAGTTGTTGAAGAAACAGATAATTTCCTAGTTACTTCAGCAGGAAAATCTTCTGCAGGCCTAGTTCTTGTGAGAATAGGCATTGTCCAGGCAAAATCCATTCCTTCATTTGGAACAAGTATTCTTGACGGAGCATAAATGCCGATATCCATAGGAACTGGCATTATAACTCCGACACCTTCTGGAAATTCAGTTGCAAAATCCATTCTTCTTGAGATTCCTTTTTTCTCATCTCTAACTGGAGTTACCCATTTTAATCCAGCAACTTGTTCTCTACTGCCCTCTAGAGCTTTGGCTACATTCCATGCACGTTCTACAGCTTTAGCTCTTCTACTTGCTGCAATTTTTTCTTGAAATGCTAATACTTTTGCTACTTGTTCTGCCATAAATAGAGTTTACTACTGAAATATTTATAAAACTAACTTTTACACTTTTACCCACTAATTAGATGTATAAATATCACTTTAGCAAATATTTATTTACCTTCATATTCTAGATCTAGAAATGAATACACGAAATAAAAGCGCAGCGTATTTGATATTTGGACTTTTACTAATTGGGATTATTCTTATTAGTGGTTGTATCAAAAGCTCTGTAGAAAAAATAAACGATTTAAATCTAATATATTCTGAAAATATTTCTCATAAAAATCAAACGTCCCAAGAAAAAGAAAATGCTGATCAATTTGAATTATCCGCTTCAAACGTATCAATTGATAAAAAACAAAATACCTCAACCATTTATTCAAACGAAGAATCTGCTGTCTCCAGTTCTGAAGAAGTTAATCAAACGGAACAAACTGAAACCGCTAACGATAACAGTAAGCCTGTTCTAAAAAACTTAGGTATAAACATAGAATCTTGGGACAGAAATACAAATAAAGCTGGAGATTTTTTATTTGAAAACAAAGAATATGTCTTCAAAAACTATGTTGATGATAAAATATTTACTGAGTTTGGTTTAAAAACAGCCAATAATGATGGAAGAGAAAAGTTACTTCCAGAAATAGGATTTAATGTTCCTGTAGGTACTAAAGTCATATCCCCAATTAATGGAGTTATCACAGATATAAAATTTTATGAGCCTTCACAAGACTATCTTATTTCTATGAAAGCAGATGAATCTTCACCTTTGATGGTTGGATTTGAACATATTTACAATCTGCGCATAAAAGTAGGAGATAAGGTCTTAGTAGGTCAAGAATTAGCCGAAGTGTCTCCTTCCTATGGCAGAACAGAATTTGGAAATGTTGAAATAAATATATGGACTGGAGGTCAGAATATTTACAAATATTGCCCATTCGAATTTTTAGATGAACCATTGAAGCCAATTTATGAAAGAAAACTCAACCAATTAGCAAATGATTGGGAAGAATTTCTTGGAAAAGACATTTACAAACAAGAGGAATGGGTTTCTCCTGGTTGTTTATTGCACAACATAACTGAAAGATAGATGTTACACTCCTAGTCTTAGTAAGAGTATGCCTTCCAGCAACTTGAATCCGTTTACTTCTTCCCAAACGTCTCTATTATTCCGATATCTTTTTTGCTAAAACCTTCTTTCTTGAATTAACTTATTACCTGTTCATGTGTAAGACCTTTTTCCATACGAAGCAGATAAACGTCCCTAAGCAAATGCCACGTATCCCTATTTTTCAGCCATGATAAAATAGGTGCACGAATCTGATACTTCTCAAGAAGCTCGGTAAAGCGATTGAATAATTGACCTTCTATTTTCAAGTGCTCTGCCTGGTTCTCGCATTCCTCTTTGATGGCGTTCCAATCAAATTTACGACCAGGCTCACTTATTAGTAATGAGATATCTTCAATATCTTTTGGTCTTTCGGTTATTCCTTTGAATAGAGAAATATCTTCATTTGAAATCAAGAAAACACTTAGCTTCCCCAAGCCAGAGTATTTTGTAGCTCTCTTTATCATGTTTTCAGATAAAACAAGCATGTTGCAAACTTTTACATGAAACAAATCGAAACCAGCTCTGTCCGGATGCCTAAGTATTGAAGAAGCGCCTAGTTGTTTATACTCTCCCTCAGTCTTCAATATTCGTTCGTATCCCAGTGCAGTCAGTGCATTCTCAAAAAGTGTGAGATCTTCCATTGAAGTAAATATCACATCAACATCTTTAGTAAAGTCTTTCAAATTTTTAAGAGACATGGCGCAGCCACCAATCAAATAGATGGTAATCTTTCTAAGTAATCTACTCCCCACTGCATTCAGATCACTCAACAAATCCTCTTTTTTGTATAATCTAGTCTCTTGCATAGTCTCGCCTCACTTCAAGATATTCTGCGTATGATGATAGTGATTCGCCTATTTTTTGACCTTTTGTTTTTATGTATTCTAAAATACCTATAACTTGTTTCTCAACCTCATATATTTTAGGTAAATGTCCCAATTCTTTTAGTGTTAGCTTGTTCAGGTCAGCAAAGAGAGTGCAATATAGAGTATACCTATAGTCACGAACTGAGAATGCAAGAGCATGGATGAAAACCTCTTCTTTTGTTGGCTCTCTGACATAATTAACAAAAAAACTATCATCTGTTAAAAAAAGCGGAACGTGGTATTTGTGAAATAGACTAAATCCAGTATTGACAAAACCTGACAGAGCATTTTGAGGTGATTTTAGCAAGACATTATTCCCAAAAACTTTGATTTCTTTCCAAGTTATTTTTTGATTTTCTAAACGTTCTAAAAAATAAGAGAAAAAAACTGAATAAAACTGGCGAATTAGTGATTTATACTCATCTCTCAATTTGTATACACCTTTCTTTGGTTGATAGACAAATAATTTTTCTTGAAGATGAGCTAAAATGCGCTTTAATGTAGAAATAGAGTAACCTGTAATTAGTTTCAATTTTGCAATGGTAAAATGATTTTCTAAAACTTGAAAAAGTACGTTTAGTTTTTTTCCTTCCAATAATTCGGCCAAACTTTCTTTTGGGTAATGAACTAAAAGCTCCTTGAGAACACCTCTGATAGAAGAATCTAGAATTAGTTGTTTTCTTCTGCCTCTAGATTTAATTATCTTGAACTTCTCTAGCTCATTTAGTGCTTCTGAAATTCGATTTAGCCTTAAATTATTTTCCTTGGAAATTTTAGCAGCCGTGCTAGGGTTTTCAGCAATTGCAATAAGTAGTACCCACGCATTTTTAGACAATTCTGGAAATATTAACATAGTATCATATTTAGGAAGTAGTATTTAAATAACTTCCGTTTTTTGATACTTTACGCTCCGAGTCTGACTCGAACAGACGACCCCCTGATAACTGCTGGTCTCGGGTTTCGTGTTTCGCGTCCTGCAATCAAGACTCAAAACTTCACGACCCAAAACTGCTAACAGTCAGGTGCTCTACCTACTGAGCTACCGAAGCAACGTGTATAAGATAATTCTAATGTACCTTAGCCGCAATTGTTTCTTTTAGAAACAATGCACATTATTTTCAGCTGAAAATAATTGCGCCCTAGTCTTCAGTAATTCCAAAAGACGGGCTTTCAGACGCTCCCAATTGTCCTTCAGACAATGGACATATTGTCGCAATACGACAATCATGTCGCGTCAGCTGTTCAACGATTTAGCTAATAACCATAAAGCATTAGCTAAAAACAGATTAACTAATTTAGCAACGTTAGCTTTTTATTGTTGCTTAATTCAAACATTTGAAACTTCCTAGCATTTTTTGTAGCTGTTTTTCATCTTCTTGCTTTTTGCTGACCGGGCCAGCCATAACCAAAACAGCAAATTTATCCTTGCACTGCGTCAGTGAGCTCATCAAATACTCGGTTGGATCGTCATCATAACCATCGGTTATGCACCATTCCCTTCTATTTATATAATCTATTTTTTTATCCAGTTTTTTCATATCCCAGGTTATCAGTTGTCAATAAGTCACAATCATATTCGCCATCAGTAGATTCTGTTAATAATATCGTTTCGTGGTCTAAGCTTATCAGCTGTTTTTCAGATTTCAGTGGTGAGAGCGTGTAAAGCATTAGTTCTGCCTTTTCCCTGCCGGCCCATGGCCTCCAGTAGCTTCCGGAATAAGTAAATTCATAGCTATTCTTTTGAGTAGTTGTAACATTCTCTTCCTGAATCGTCTTTGCCACTGTGCTGTAAACATCACTTCTACTGCACCCAAAAAATAACAATACTAAAACAAGAATCAAAGTTATGCTTTTTTTCATATGAAATTCTTATTTGGTACTTTTTATCAATCTTTCTTCAGACGCTTCACATTGTTACTTAATTCAAGCATTTGAAACTTTCAAGGATTTTATAGAATTCCTCTTTATCCTTAACCTTATTTTTTTCCGGACCTATCATCCCTATAGTGATAAAATGACCATTCCCACAATTGGTCATAGCATCAAAAGAATACTCTGATGGTGTTGTTTCATAACCTTCAAGAATACACCAACCTCGATTATTTACTGCCTCGTTTCTGTTGTTTAACTCTGCATAACCCATTAGTTCTTTGGTTACTAGCCTACAATCTGCCAGACCTTCATCACTAATAAACACAATGACTGTCTCTTCATCTCTTGTACTTAATAACCTATCAAATTTTTCTCCACTACCTAGTAGCATGACCAATGATTTTTCAGTCTCACTAAATGGTACCCAATATTTAGAATAATTAAACTGATAAATATCTTTCTGAGTTACAACGGTGGTGTCATTTTGGGTAACATCTGAAATATTTTTATTTCCACTGGTACAACCAAAAATAAGAAGAAATATAATGAGAATTGTAAAGGAACTTTTCATAAAATCAGTTTACGTTGTTTCAATTTATAAATGAAGTCTATTCCTTTCTGTTAGTTCCCCATGATAATTGGTACACACGGTATCCCTTACCGCAGCCATTGCATCTTCAAAATTCCATTTTGCACTTTTTAGCTTTAATGTGCCATTTTTAGCAGTAAAATGTTCTCCGATTGCCCACCTAAATTTAATCGCAGCACAAGAAAATGTCATGTCCCCACAAGATATAGTAGTTTTAGGTGCTCCGACATCATAAACTTCAGTTCTAACACCACCTCTAGGACATTGAGTGGTAATCGCAATTGGAATTTTTGTCGATAACTCAGTAATTACCTCTTTCCACCTAGATGGAATGTTCCCTAGACCATATGCAGATATTAGAATTGGCACATTGCCAACTTTGTAAAGGATATCTGGAGAAGAATCGGGAGTTATCTGAATGGTAAATAAGTCAGGATAGAAGTGATCATATAACTCTATTTTTCTATCTCGACCTGCTAAATTATACGAATCTATTTTGGAGAACATGCGTAAGTTACTATCTCCGCTTATTTCTCCGACTTTTGGATAGTTTGGACTGTCGAAACCTTCCGGATTACCAGAATGCATTTTAACAGATCTACAACCAAGAAGAATACGAGAGCCGAATAAAATAAAAACACCAGGATCTAGGGATAACGCTGCTTTGAATGAATTTGCCAAATTTCTCGGACCGTCAGATTCCTGAAGATTCCAAGGAATTTCTGAACCTGTGAGAATTACCGGAATATATAATTTAGAAAGCATGAACGTAAGTGCAGAAGCAGCATATGTCATCGTATCAGTACCATGAGTAACAATTGCCCCACCAAGATGTTTAGAACGATTTGACATGTTAGCTAGGCATCTGGCGATTCTTTTCCAATCTTCCACACCCATCTCAGTACTATCTTTCAAGACATTTTTTCTTCTGCCTTCTACTAATGGTCTCTTCGTAATTACTTCTATATTAAATCTTTTTTCTATATTATCTATGAACCGACCATCGATTGACCCACGAACACTTGGACTTAGGCCATGGCCATTCTTAGCAATAGATTCTATAGTTCCCCCTGTACGAATAAGTAAAATCTTTTTTCTCATAGCACTGCCTCTGTCTGAAATAAAAGTTATTGTTTTTAATTGCTGAAAATGGTTTATATATATTTGTTGAAAAAAATAGACAAAAAGAATATAAATGATAGATTTATAAAAGAAATACCGACATAATGCTCATATATAAGAGGTGCATTGAACATGATAGATGAAAAAGATGAATTAATTCTTAATGAATTAAAGATTAATGGTAGAGAATCCACTGTTGATATTTCAAAGAAAACTGGAATACCTAGAGTCACTGTACACGAGAGAATAAA
The DNA here is from genome assembly GCA_030648615.1 of Microcaldota archaeon. Lineage (GTDB taxonomy): Archaea > Micrarchaeota > Micrarchaeia > Anstonellales > Bilamarchaeaceae > JAUSHJ01. The sequence continues at coordinate 21,918 of JAUSHJ010000009.1, forward strand.
GAAAATGCAGGAAAAAGGAATAATAAAAAAATTTACAGTAATGCCAGATTACAAGAAACTCGGACAGGAAACTACTGCGTTTGTACTGATAGCTTACGCACCTAAAAATTTGTTACAAAGACAAGTTGCAGAGAAGATAGGTAAATTACATAATGTCTATGAAATTTATCTTATTGCAGGAGAATGGGATATGATTGCCAAGGTTCGTGGAAAAAATCTTGAGGATATCGGAAAATTAGTTTTGGATAAGATAAGGAGTATTGAAGGAGTAGAAAAAACATTTACGATGGCTTCATTTGAAACGATAAAAGATGAATGTTGAGATTTGTCCACACCATTCGTCTTTAGTTTTCTCCGTATATGAGACACGCATATCACATGCTTCCGGTTACCTGTGAAGGCGGCTATAATGGTACATATTATTTTCAGGTTGATAATTTTCTCATGATAAATTAGATGATAAAATGCCTATATTAAATAGGAATTAACATCTATAATCTTACAAAATGACGGAAGTATAATCAAAACATTTAATAATGTTCAAGTTATTAATAGTATATTTAGGTGTTTAATTGAGATACGATAAACGTTTGTTTAGTGATAAATCAACTAGTGTAATTACTAGAAAATTAAGAAATCCATTCATAGCTGGAGCAATGGCTCTTTTTACTCTTGCAGGTTGTGGAGATACAATCCATAGAAATAGTTTTACTAAAAAACGCACAGATGGAGGTATTTCTTCAGATGAAAATGGTGAAATTAACATAAATGCCAGAGAGTATAGTTTTAATCAGAGAATTAACTCACAAACTTCTTCAGATGAAATTGCAGGACAATATCTTAGTTATGCATGTGAAGATAACATTCTTTATCGTTCATTATGTATTGAATCAACTTGCAAGGAACCTGAAATTATTGAACGTTGTGAGGAAACTCAAATGTGCAGTGCAATTCAAAGAACTTGTGTCCCGAGAGAAGGTGATGGGAGTCTAGACGCAGGACTAGAAACTCAAGACCCAAGACAATCTCCTGATGCAGGATATCCTCAACCACCTACTTGTAGCGAAGAAGATAAACCATCTGTAACATGCTTGCCTAGCCAAGAAGGAACAGTAACACTTACATGCCAGAATGGAGAATGGTCAGTTGAAACAGACTGTCACCCGATTCAATTACATAATCTTGATGCAGGATCCAATACCCAGGATGCCGGACACCAAACACGAGACGCTGGACTCGAGACAAAAAATACTGCTATGGATGGTGGTAGCGGCTTAGATGCTGGACCGGATATACGAGACGCAGGTATGGATGGTGGAATAGTAACAGAACACTGTGAAACAAGATCGATCCAATTTATATGCGGCAACCAAAGCTCTTCAGATTGGAATTGGGAGTATGTTGCTACATACTATGTTCCGACTGGTCAAACGAATACATATCAAGTACATAATAGTTTAAATTCTGGTTTTTGTGGCAGCTTTGATGCCCCTTCACCTTATGGAGAGGAATTAAATCATCATCCAGTAAGTCATCCTAATGAAAATTGCTATAGCAACTCTTACTCTAAAGGACCAATAACATGGAGCACTTATACAGAGGCTACTGGATATGTATATGTATCAGTACCACTCACAGTTTATTTTTTACCTAGATTACTCAATCACTTGAATATAACTATAAATGGAGAAAGTTTAGTCGCTCCTCCTTACAATGATATATCGATCGCGTTCACAACTGGACAAGGAATAGAAGAAAGACATGCAACTTTTCCGTTTCAAGGCGAATTGATGTGCCCTAGTGTTCAATCAGTTTCTTTTGTTGATACGGTACCATCTAATTGGGACGCACGTACAATATGGCTAAACCCTTACACTGGATATAATGATTACCAAGCTGCGATATACGGAATCACGATAGACTATTGTTATAATCCATAGCTCCCCCTAACCTTTGTCCACACCTTTCAGCTTCAATTTTCTTCCAAGATAAGGCACGCACTACTAGTAATTTTAAACTCTTCGTTACAATTTGTGAATGGATAGTATGAACATATTCGCATCGGTAAAAATGCTCCTAAAACGGGAAAGAGTAGTGCCACCAAAACCTGAAAAAATAGTAGCACCCATGCCTGAAAAAGGACTACTAGAAGGACCTAAAACTGGAATAGCAACTGAAAATATAGTTCGAGTAACTTCAGACCCAAAACAATTACGACTTTTTGCATTGCTTAATTCTTCTAGTCTTTCAGATAGAGTAACTGCTGCAACGGAGATACTTTCATCCACTCTTGCAAGACAATCTATCCGTTGGACTCGCACATGGCAATATGCCTATCAGCTAAACCCTGGAGAAGCACCAAAAAGAATAGATGTGTATATTGCTAGAAGACGTTTCGATCATGATATTTTAGTTAAAGTTGCTGTTCCATCAGAAGGAGAACCGGTAGTTATATTCGTAGAAGAAGAAAACAGATCACTTGCAACTGCTGTTGCCCAAGCAATAACAGAAGCAAGAGGTGGCATTCCGATTACTGTTAGACAAGGAATTTATGTTTTTTGATATTGACAATTTAATGACTTAAAAAATGAAAAGGTGAGCTCAAATAGAAATGAAAATAAGAAAACCTATGGAATTTTCTAGATTTAAAGAAATTGTAAAAAAACCATTTAGAGAATTGGCAAGAATTTACATGTTATCAGATGACGTAGTCTGGCACGGCTACGATTGGATAGTTAGAAAAGCGGAAGAAAAAAAACTTTTAGAAAGAAATTATTTAATCAGTATTGCACTAGTGTCATCTGGTATAGGATTTTTTAAAACTGTTTTTTTACCTGTATATTTAAATGAACATGCAATATTAATGGGATTTGGATTTATTGTTTCACCAAAAGTAATGAGTGATTTTAAGTATATAAGACGTATGATTAACAACAACGGAACAGCCACTAGAAAAGAAAATAGCTATGATAAAATTATTAGATTAGCAATTTTAGCATATAGTTTTCACATGATGTTCTTCAAAGATCAAGTTGAAATGCCGAATCATTTATTTATAGGAGTTGTTGGAGCATCAGTAGCAAGTTATTTTTATCTGGATGATAGCACTGGAAATGGAATGATCGACAGAATAAGAGAAGAAGCTAGATTATCTGTTTCTAGAACGAGCTGAACTTAAAATTAGAAAATAAAAGGAAAAGGACTAGACCCAGAACTCGAGACTGAAAACTCAAGACTGGAAGCCAGAACGCAAGACCCAAGACTGAAAACGCTCAGCTACATCCGGTCGTCTGCCCGCAATCAACACAAACAGTGCACGATCCATTATTCTTTACTCTCATTCCGCCACAGTTACCACACTGTTCACCTGTGAACCCTTGCAGTTTAGCATCTGCCTTTTTCTCCAGGTCTGAATCTCCACTATCTGATTTAGATTTCTGTCGAACTAACGCAGTTGGCAATTTAACTTCAGGTTTTACAGGAAGAGTTGGCTTAAGTGTTGGTGGTTCAGCTTTTCCGTTGCTCCCATTATCATCAGGAACATGAACTAAATCTGACCGCCCAAGATACTCATAACCAAGAACCCTAAAAACAAAATCAACAAGTGAAGTAGCTTGTTTCACATTCGGATGACCGCTTACAACTCCAGAAGGTTCAAATCGGGTAAATGTAAATGTATCTACGAACTCCTCAAGCGGTACACCATACTGAATACCTTTACTCACTGCAATTGCAAAACAGTTCAAAAGACTTCGGTAACCTGCACCTTCCTTATAGGAGTCAATAAACACTTCTCCTAATTCACCATCCGGATATTCTCCAGTACGTATGAAAAGTTTTTGACCACCAATTCTAGCTTCCTGTACGAAACCTGCTCTTTTCGGTGGCAATTTTTTCCTCATACCACGAACAAGTACGTCATGCATTTCTTTCGGACCAATGGTTTCATCTACATCATCAGAACCAACTAAAGAAAGTAGTTCATGTTCATCCTGTGCCTGAGAATTGAGTGGCTGGCTTAATTTACTACCATCACGATAGAGTGCCATGCATTTTACCATGAGATTATAGGATTGCTCGTAAACTTCCTTAACATCTTCAAGTGTCGCTTCGTTAGTCATGTTTATAGTCTTGGAAATTCCACCACTGATAAATGGCTGGACTGCACCCATCATTTTTACATGAGCCATATGAGGGATATATCGTTTCCCGTATTTTCCACATTTGTTTGCGCAATCGAATATTGGATAGTGTTGCTCTTTCAAATACGGAGCTCCTTCAATAGTCATTGTACCTGAAACATAATCGTTTGCTTTATTTATCTGTTCAGCAGTGAAACCTAGAGCAGAAAGTAAATCAAATGAAGTATTGTTAAGAACTTCTTTGCTGAACCCAAGTATCTTTGTGCAGAACTCCTCCCCTAAAGTAAACTTATTGAATACAAATTTCACATCGAATGCATTAGCAAGTTGGGATTCCACTACTTTTATTTTATCATCTGTAAATCCTTTTGCTCTAAGTGTTTCAGCATTTATGTATGGACAGCCTACCAGAGTTCCATGTCCTCTGCAGTATTCCTCTATTTCCTTAACCTGATGCTCTTCGTAACCAAGTTTCTTTAGTGCTTTCTTTACTGATTGGTTTACAATCTTGAAGTAACCGCCGCCTGCGAGTTTCTTGAATTTAACAATTGCAAAATCAGGTTCAATACCTGTTGTATCACAATCCATCACAAGCCCGATAGTATTGTGGCTTATGAAACCATTTGCAATGTAAGTAGTGTTTTCAGGCACTGAAAGATCATAGGTAGGTTCTACGCCACCATCTTCATTGCTGGCAACAGAATCATAGAAGAATTGTAATACTTCCAAAAGTTTCGGACTTTTTGTTTGTTCATAAATTGACTTGACAAGATTCCTTGAAACAGAATTGTGTCTTCTTAAAGAAAGCATCACTGCCCCTCTTTGATTACCTGCAGAAGATATAATTTCCTGAGCTACTTCAGAAGACAGTGGAATCCTATCTTTTTTGCCACCTTGATAAGTTTCAGATATTACAATTTGTGATTTCTTTCTGTTACTCATGAATCCTATTTGTTCGATAAATTGCGTATTGTAAGACGAATTCCTGATTCTTAATACGTAAATTTCTGACTGACCCCAGCCTGAAATGTCTATCTTAGTAGTTGTTGGATAACCTAAGCTTAACAGCATTGTTCTCACTTCACCGGAAAATTCAATGCTTGCAGTTGTCCAACTTGGATTGCCCACGCTTACAGTTCCATCAGCCTCAAAAAGACCTCTTAAGAATGCTGAGTAGATTTCCTTATTATTAGTATATAGAACTGCGTCAGGAATATGAGGCTGATAACCTTTTCCACCTATATGTTCCTCAGGTTTTATCTTTGCAAATCCTGCGGCTTCCCACCAAACTGCAAGAGGAACAGAATTAACTGCAACTTCAATATAACCTTTCTGCTGAGTTAGATGACAATCTAGATTAAATAGAGATTTTGTTAACTCTTTCAATCGTTCTGTAACATCGTCATCGCCATTGGTAACACAAAATCGTAGCCCTTTAGCATGAAGGCTACCATCACCCATGAAGTAACCTAAAATTTCTGCAAATTCTGCGCTCATTTCTTTTGGAACTTTTGTTTCAAAATCAGCTGTCCAATGCATCTCTGATAATGGAGGCAATATAACTGATTTCGATTCCCCAAATATCGTGTTCATTGTAAGCGGAACTGAATCTCCTTTCTGAATATCTGCAAATGATTTCCAGACTAAATTGCCTTCTAAATCAAAGACTTTTATTTTATGTTTTAACGTACCTTGAATTTCATAACCTGCAGCAGTTTTTATCTTTCTTGTCTCTGCAAATCCGTTAATATAGAATTTTGTAGCTTGTTTTTCTCCTTCATCCGTCATTACCTTGAATGAAGCATCCTGCCACTGATCTCCTTTGATATTTCCAAGTGTTTTTAGTCTTACTAAACCAGTATCAGTTGAAACCAACGAACTTCCGAGTAAACAACCAGTTGGTGCAATAACCGTAACTTGTGCATTTCTATAACCGTATTTCTCTCCTTCACCTAACGCACGATCCCAGCATTCTCTTGCTGAAGATAATAAATATTGCGGAGCAAATGATGGATTAATTGCAACTGGTTTAACTGTAAGCCCTTCGTATTCCTGAGGAGAAACATTATATGCTGCTCTCCTATGATTCCTTATTACCTTAAGCATGCTTTTTGAATTTCTATTGTATGAAGGAAATGGACTAAATAGTCCTGCCATTTCTGCGCTAGTAGCATAGCTTTCTCCAGTCATTATTGAAGTCAGCGAACCAGAAATTGCTCTTGCCTCTTCACTATCATAAGGAATTCCGAGTACCATTAATGATGTACCTAAGTTAGCATAACCTAAACCTAAAGTTCTGTATTCGTAACTTCGTTGTGCAATCTCTTTGCTCGGGAATTGTGCCATCAATACAGATATCTCTAAAACAATAGTCCATAATCTAGTAGCATGCTTGAATCCTTCAACATCAAACTTCCCAGTATTTTCATCTAACAATTTCATTAGATTAATGCTCGCTAAATTACAAGCTGTATCATCCAAGAAGATATATTCAGAACAAGGATTAGTTGCGTTTATTTTACCATCAGCAGGACAGGTATGCCATTCATTGATATGATCATCGAATTGCAATCCTGGGTCAGCAGAAGACCATGCAGCATAGGCTATTTTATTCCAAAGATCTCGCGCATTTACTGATTTGGTTATTGTACCATTAATCCTACCTTTTAGATTCCAGATTGCATTGTTTCTTACCGAATCCATAAATGCATTGGAAATACGAATAGTATTGTTACTATTTTGACCGCTTACTGTCAAATACGCTTCTCCTTCATAGTGAGTATCATACACTGGAAAATCTACCGCATCTCTGCCTTGCTCAACCAGACTCAATACTCTTGATATGTAAGTAAACGGCACATTTCTTGCAAGTGCATTAACAATTACTTTTCGTAATTCTGAATTATCTTTCCAGTCAACAGTCTTCTGTTCTACTGCAACTTGCATTATTTTGTTCAAATATCTAGCGTTAAGCCGGCTTCCAGTGTACAAATCAGCTACTTTTTGCTCTTCTATTGCTTTCCACATTATGAAATCTTCAATTTCCGGGTGATCGATATCTAGTATTACCATCTTTGCTGCCCTACGAGTGGTCCCACCACTTTTAATTGCTCCTGCAGCCCGATCAAATATTTTCAAAAAACTCATTATTCCTGAAGAACTTCCGCCTCCAGAAAGTTTTTCTCCTTTACCTCTAAGACTTGAGAAATTACTTCCTGTTCCGCTGCCGTATTTGAATACCCTTGCTTCTCGAACTACTAAATCAAATATTCCACCTTCGTTAACTAAATCATCGCTAACGCTTTGTATAAAGCATGCGTGAGCTTGTGCATGCGTATAAGCATCTGACGAAGGAGTAAGAACTCCTGTTTCTGGATCAACATACCAGTGACCCTGCGGTTTTCCGGTAATTCCATAATTAAGAGCCAAACCAGTATTGAACCATTGTGGAGAATTAGGTGCTGCCATCTGATGTATGAGCATGTGTTTTAGCTCATCTTCAAATGCTTGAGCATCCTGTTCGCTTGCAAAATAACCGTGCTTCTCTCCCCAGTATCTCCAGCACTTCACCATTCTAGATATGACTTGCTTTGAAGTTTTTTCACTTCCTAGTATAGGATTACCGTTTGCATCGAATGTTGGATTACTATTCTTATCTAACTGAGGAACACCTGCTTTTCTAAAATACTTTTGGGCGAGTATGTCTGTTGCAACCTGTGACCAGAACTTTGGCACTTCCACATCTTTTATTTCATAGACAATACTGCCATCTGGATTTTTGATAATGCTATTACGCAATTCATATTCAATCAAAGAAAAAGGATCAACGCCTTTTGTCGTAAATCTCCTTGGAATAACTAATCCGTTAGCTGGATTTTGACCAACTACTCCCACACCCATTATTGCCTCTCTTGACTTATCCATAACTCCCACCCACTAACTTAATAATCAGAAAGTATTTCTCTTATGTCATTTATATTATGAGCCCTGGTTGTTTCGTTGCCAGCTTCATCAACAAATATTACAGTTGGAATCTTGTTAACGTTTAATGAAAGAGCTTTGTTCCTCCCATCATCCTGAGTAATATCAAAATTTGCACCGGAAGCATCAACTGTTGCCAAGAATTGCTTAATAGTTGGACAGAACTTACAAAACGGACTGGTAAACAACAGATATTTTTTCGACATGACCCACACCCCTCTATTTTATTATTCTTCTAACTTTTTGCGCAGATTATTTTTTTTATTCGCGCCAGCAAGAATTTGGCCGAACATATATATAAAGCTTGCTGAGAAAAAATATACCATTAGTAGTATGTGAAGAATAATTTTTTAACTACATGTAGTATTTGAACTGTTGCAATTGGGAAATGAAAAAGGACTTGACGCCTGAAAATATTTTACATTTTTTTGTAAAAAAATGCAAAGAACTACATGAAATAAAAGAAAAATTATATAAGATTAAATAAAAATCAGAAAACCTTTTGGAAAAATTAAATAGAATTTTAAAAAACTCTTGAAAAAATAAAAAAAACTTACTTTTTCAGTTCTTAATAATCAATTGGGAAAAACAATTTCGTGCTTTTCAGCAGGTTTATAAACATTTATACATAAATAGTAACATAATACAAATAATAAATGGTGATGTTGATGAGTGATGATTCGTATATTAGTCCATCTGATATTAAAAATTTGATTAAAGGATTGAAAGAACAAACTACATTTAGAGAATGTTGTGATACGTTAATCACTGCGACTAAATTAGATATAACGCGAGAATCAGTGAAAACTGAGCTTATAGCAGCCCTGAGAAGTTCTGATAATGATTATCAGATACAAGGAATTGTCAGTGTTTTAAAAGAAATCGGGGAAACTGGAGATGTTTCGGTCATACCAGCAATGATCGAAAAATTAGAATCAAAAGATAATCCTAAGGGTATAAGTCAGACATGTTTTGCGATAGCGGCTATAGGGTCTAAAACAGGTGATGAAAGAGTTATTCCTGCATTGGTTGATGCACTTTGTAAATATCCAGTTAATATGGAGTGTGTTAACAACTATCCTATAGGTACACAGGTAGAGATACTGAAAGCAGTATATGATAGATTAGAATCAACAGATGATAGCAAAGGCATACGTTCGATATGTTTTCAGCTAGCAAATATAGAGCATAAAATTAAAACAAATAACGAACTAGTTGTACCTGTATTAGTCAAAATACTTTGTAAATATCCAGAGAATATGGATTGTATTCTTTACTACCCTAAAGAAAGACAAACAGAACTATTGAGAGAAATATACTCTAACGGAGAATGGTCTGCACGCTTAAGAGCAATCTATCATCTAGGTGATCTAGCAAAGCAAGAAAAAAATCCAGTACTATGTTTTAAGCTTTTAATTGATGGACTGTCAGATGTAAAAGATGATGTGAGAACTGCAGCGTTCGAGTATTTATGCGATGCTATTAATTATACTCGGATAAACCTTAACCTAATAAAAAAATACGTTGAAAACGCTCCTGACACAAGCGAAGAAGCCGCAGAATGTAAAGCAAACGTTCTACACTTCATAAGCTTAAAGAAAAGAGCTCAGATGGAAGCCACAAAATCGGAATTGAAACTCAGAAAAAAAACACCCAAAGAACCAAAAACAGCAGGTACTAGAAAACAACGTGCCAGGTAATTCATTCGTTTTTTATTTTTTTTACCTTTAGTTCTTTCACTCTTTTTGTGGCTCTCGAAATGACTGATTTTAATGAATTTCGAACGGTTTATTAAAGGTTTTGATGTAATTAAATTAACGAGTTCGAGAATATGAAACGATTAATAATAACTGTTTACGGCCGTGTTCAACGAGTTGGCTACAGAGATGCAGTGGCAGAAGTAGCCAGAAAATTAGGTATTAAAGGAACTGTCAAAAACTTAGAGGATGAAGTAACTGTTGAAATAATAGCTGAAGGAGAAGATAACAAATTAAAAGAATTTGTAAAATTAGTTAATATAAAAGATAGTCCAATAGAAGTTGAGAAATTAGATATTAAGGAGGAAAAAGCAATCGGTGAATTTAAGTATTTCAAGATGACAAGAGGAGAACCTAATGAGGAATTAGGAGAGCGATTAGATGTTGCCGGGAGACATCTTTATGAAATTAAGAATTTGCAATTAAAGACTAATGAAAAATTAGATAATACTAATGAAAAACTAGACAAAAATAATGAAAAATTAGATGGTTTCAACCGATCAACCCAACAGCAATTTCAGCATTTGGATGGTAAATATCACAAAGTATCAGATAAATTAGAAAAAATTTCAGACTCTTTAGAAAAACTTGTAAGCATACTAGAATCATTCAAACCTAGATGATATATTTCTCCATAAATATCCATCTTCGTCTTTTAATGTGTTCTAATGCTTGAATAGTGATAATAAGAAATAAGTTCCTCTAGATAAAAAATTATTTTTCAATTAGATTTCCTTGATGCATAAAAAGCTGTTCCAAGAATTACTAATCCTCCGACAATTGTCCTAAGTTCTGGCACTTCCCCTAGCAAGAGAAATGCGAATATTACTCCATAAACTGGTTCTAATGTTGCAATAATACTGGCAAGATGAGCTTTTACATAGCGCATTCCACGTACAAATAGAGAATGTGATAACGCAGTAAATATAACTCCAAGGACAATTAGGAATGTGAGATTGGTTGAATCAAAAACTGGTTTCTCAAGAATAAGAAAAGGGAGTAGAACTACAGAAGCTGTGGCAACTTCGTAAAAAGTTATAACCATACTAGAGTAAGTTTTGACGTATTTTTTATTTAGTACAGATAGCAGTGCAAAGGTAAACCCCGATAGAACTCCCCACAAGACTCCCTGAGTGAGATTATTGGATATTTCGTAAGATGGAAGAATAAGTGCTATCCCTAAGAAGACTATAATGGCAAGAATGATATTGATGAACTTCAGTTTTTCCTTGAATACGTATGGTTCGAGAAATGTTACGAATATTGGAAAGCTTGAGAAAGTTAGCAAGCCTATTGCCACTGTGGACATCTGAATTGACTGAAAGAAGGCAAACCAATGCACAGATAGAATTATTCCAAGAAACGCCAAGTAAAGATAGTCCTTTTTTGATTGAAGCTTAAAACTCTGTTTTGTAAGCAGCAAAAATATCAAAAGTGCAATGGCTGCAAAGAAAACTCTTCCGAAAGTAATTACTACTGCTGGCAATTGGATTAACTTACCAAAAAGACCAGCAAGACCAAAAAGCAGTACTGCAATATTGACCTCAATCAAACTTTTAGTTTTTTGTTCCACTGCTGATCACTTTTTCAATTCCTTCAACTGCTTAGTAAACTCAGAAATATCCTCAAACTCATGGTAAACACTTGCAAACCTTACGTATGCTACCTTATCTATTTTTCTCAAACGTTTCATTACCATTTCCCCGATTTCTGTGCTTTTTATGTCTGTTTTTTCTTTCTTTCTCAATTCTTGTTCAATGTCTTCTACTAGAACTTCAATCTGTGCACTGGTGACTTTTGTTTTTTCACATGCTGCCATAATGCCTTTGAACAGTTTTTCATAGGAAAATGGCTGGATGGTGCCGTCCTTCTTGATAACTTTTATATCCAGAACTTCTACACGCTCATAAGTAGTGAATCTTTTCTTGCATTTCTTGCACTGACGACGCCTTCGCACTGCTTCTTTATCTCCAGCTATACGTGAATCGAGGACATCGGTTTTTGAATGAGAACAGTAAGGACAATTCATAGATAAGAAAATCAGATTAAAGATATAAATTACTTTGCTCCTCCGATTGCACCGCCAATTGCGCCTACAATAAAATTAACTACTCCACTTATGATAATTGTAATCAAAGAAGAAACTGCCGCAATTCCAAATAAAAGAACCACACCAGCTGCAGTAACGATAAAATTATTTGATAGTGGCCGTTCGAAAGTAGTAATAACAAAAACAATAGAAACTATTACTGAAGTAACAATACCCACACATATTGATGAAAATGATGAGATGGCTCCACAATCTACTAACGGACGATTAAAGTTCTTAGCTGAACGATAACCGGAGTAAAAAAATAGCAGAAAATTTCCTCCGTAAGATAATATTAAAAAAAATATTACAAAAATAACGTTAGATGCAATTTGATATGGTACAATAAATAAAGATCCGATTAGATATGGTACAATAGATAAAATTGCATTAAAAACTATTCCAACGATGATCGGCAACTTAGATGCTTCCAGAATATCTTTGAATTCCATAGCCCAACCATCAGCAACTGAATATAAAAGTTAGTTTCTTCTCTGTTTTCTTGTCCAAACGACAGAAACCAAACCTCTCAAACTGTATAACATCTCCGATGTTTAAGTCGTTGCATACGGACTCGCAGTAACCTTTCTTTATTTCGAGGCTGTTAGTCTGGAATACTTCACCATCAAAAAGATCCTTTGGCACTAATATATCACAGGCAATGCAATCATCTGGATTTACCCATTGTACTTTCTTTTCTGGAATATTTTCCTGCTCAACTTTTTCAAGTTTCTTTCCATCGAACTTGGCAAATGCCAAATCTTTTAGTGCGATTACCTCACCAGCAGCGAACTTCTCTGTGTCTGTCTTTGGTAAATATACTTTTCCGTTAAGCACAGTTTTTCTTGGACTTGCCTTTAATACGTAGGAAACTTCACCTTTGATATTAATTGAAAGTTTGACTGGGTCTGTAACGAAGAAGTAGTGTTTAGCAACAGGATCAAGCAGTTTCTTGTTTTCCACTAGCAACGCTTCCCATCCGGGCTCACTCTCCACTTTACTCAAACCAAATGACATAACAAAATTCTTTATTGCCTGTGGTAAAATACCTCTTCGCTTTAATCCCGCTAACGTAGGTAATCGCGGGTCATCCCAACCAAGAACTTTCTTTTCTTTTACCAAAGGAGCAAGCAATCTCTTGCTGATTGGTGCATTCTTTATATCTAATCTTGAAAATTCTATAAGTGTAGGCTTCTTGAACTCCAGAATTTCAACCATTGAATAATACAACTCGTTTCTCAACTCATATTCCTTGGTTCTCATGGGATGAGTTATTCCTTCTATATTATCCATAACAACCACTGCTAAATCATAGCCAGGCCAAACTTGGTATTTTTTACCTTGACGATAGTGAGTTATATTAATTAGCCTCGCTAACATGGGATCGCGCATTACAGTATTTAAGGAAGAAAGATCTCCTTTAAAACGCACTATTGCCTGCCCGACCTTATATTTTCCTGCAAGCATTATCTCCCAACGTTCGAATACCTTTTCTATTGGTAGCTCCCTGCAGGCACATGCTTTCATTTCTGCACGTAATTTACTAATTATTTCCTGTTTGCAAGTGCAGATATATGCTTTGCCCCTTGAGATAAGTTTTTCTGCTGATGAGTATATTCTTTCCATATTATCTGAAGTATAAGTTTCTTTTTCCCAGGTTACACCTAGCCAATTAAGTCCCTCTTTTATTGCGTCCACATACTCTTGACTTTCTTTTTCCGGATTAGTGTCATCAAAACGTAGCACCATGTGACCGCTGTGCTGTTTTGCAGATTCATAATCAAGGTAAGCTGCTTTGGCATGACCAATATGAGGGTAACCACTTGGTTCTGGCGGAAATCTTGTAATAACCTTGCCTTCTTCTGCATTTGGTAATTGTAGTGCTTTCTTTTCCTCTTTTGGTTTTTCTGCGAAAATATAATTCTTTAGTTCGGTTTCTATTTGTTCTTTGCTTAGAGAATTTACTTCGTTAATTGTTTCAGTTATTTTTTGCATCGTAGTTTTCATGTCACTCTTAGCATCAGGAAATTCCCCAATTACTTTTCCAACTACTGAGCCTGAACTAGCTTTACCAAAATCAAATGCGTTCTTTAGCGCATGTTTACGAATAACTGATTGTAAGTCCATAGAAATCAATAGTAAAGATATGACTAAAAAGAATTAAAACCCGAGCTTAACTGCGCATGTACAATTATTTTAGCGATTTACCCCAATAACCCAGTTCTTATGTATGCTACACCCAAAGCTAAAAGCAACAGACCGATTATTTTAGCTAAAACATGTATGAACTGGTCTCCTGCAATTTTCTTTACGGTGTTTGCACCTACAAGTACAAACCAGGAAACTAATAATGCGAATACTAGAGCAACTAAAGTTATTAGAAATCCGTTTGATTCTGAAAGAATAATTAAAGTACTCACTAGACCCGGACCAGTCAATAAAGGCGTAGCAATCAATATTGCCACATCGTTTATATTTTCTTTTTTATTATGATTCCCAAAAGATATGCCAAGAACGGTTTCTATACCTAAGAGAACTAGTACTATGCCGCCTGCTATTTTTAAATTAGAAATGCTTAGGTTTAGATAGCTAAGTAACGTCGGACCTACAAACATGAACACTACGGCTATAATTCCTGCGATAACTACTGCGTTTGTTGCACATGTTCGTCTATCATTATCACTGCATTTTTTTGTATATTCTAAGAATGGGATAAGACTAGGGAACGGATCCATGATAACGAATATCGTTACGAAGGAGATTAGTACTGAAGAAATGAAATCTGCCATGTAAATATCACACCATATTCGTTATTAAAGTATTTGCTTAAAGAATTTAATAGTTGAAAACAAAAACTTGTTCTTTGTTTATGAGATCGAGAAGTCAAAAAGACTTCGAAATACATAAATTTATGTAAGAATTTATGGGATCGTAAAGAATTTTTCTTTACGAGATCATGAATTTCAATTAGTGGGATCGTGGGCCAACCTGGTATGCTGCAAGCTTCGGGTGCACCCTTTCGGGATGCCTAAAGCGTTGTCAGCGGGGCAAAAAAACGCTGACAACATTTGACACGAAATTATCGTGTCAAAGCGTGCTCGGAAAGTGCAGAAAAAGTTTGTGATCCCAGTTCAAATCTGGGCGGTCCCATTTTATCTTGTCAAAATTATAGAACAGCAACCAAATACCCGACCAATCCTATAAATAATGCCAAAAGACTCAGATTTCTTGCTTTTTTTAGTGTTTTGGCCTGCTGATCTGAGACAATCGAAACCATCATGTAGATTACCATGACGTCTCCGATACCTACCAGGAGTATAGATGGCAAGGCTTGTTTCAGACCGAGGATGAAAGGAAGAATTGTCAGTGGTACGAATAACATGTAAAGCAAAGCTGCAACATAGGTGGCAGGTTTCTCCCCAATTATTATTGGCAATGTTCTCGAACTCCTTGCTTTTTTATCTCCTTCCACATCCTGCACTGATTTCACTATTTCCCTTGCTAAACCAGAGATGAAACCAAGCAATGCAAGTATTATTGCAATTGAATTTAGCTGGTCACTAACTACAAAATTACCGAAGATGAATGGAATTGCCATACTTAATCCTATGTAAATATTGCCCAATAGTGGCAAATCCTTCAGCTTGTAATTATAGGCAATTGCTAGAAGATTGAATACTAAAGCAATTGCGAATGCGAACGAATTGATAAAGAATGAAAGAACTATTGAAATGATTATTGCGAACCAAGCAAAGTTAAATGCAAACTGTGGAGAAATTGTTCCTGAGACCAGTGGTCTGTCCTTCTTCTTATTTATCTTATCGGTTTCTATATCTAGATAATCATTTAGTGCAAAACTCCCCATCTCACTAAACACTGGAACTAATAATGATAATAGAATTAGCAATGTAAAGTCTGGTGCATGTCCAAGAACAATTGTTTCTCCTATGAACACGGCAATTGCTAACATTATCGCATGCTCAAAACGAGTAAGTTTAAGGAATTCTTTAACGAACATAAAGGAAGTTAGTAACAGCTAAATTAAAAATCTAATCTGTAAAGAAAATTTATGCCAAACAGCTATAAAGTAAAAATAATTTCTCCTGAAACCAAAAACAAGCTGATGATAGAGTTTCACCAGGAAGGAGTCTACGAAAGAAAAGCAAATATTCATGGCACGTGTGTAAAACTATTTACCAACAACGAACAGTTCAAAGAAATGTGGGAAGAAAATTTTAATCCGATGCCTGAGGACATTAGGCCGCATGCAAGAATATTCTGCATGGGCGATGGAGGAAAACTCAACGTACTCTACGAGCCTCTCTCTAAAACAGTGATACTAAAAAACTGTGACTATTACGGCTGGCTGAAAAGCATCGCTCTTGCACTAGTGGCAGATTTCTTTGAGGATTTCTTCTCAGAACATAGAAGATATTCGATACATGGATCTTTCATTGATTATGGAAATGGTGGACTGGGTATCATTGGTCCAAGCGGTTCCGGTAAGACAACACTAACTTATGGATTACTTTTAGATAAAAAATGCAGCTTCCTTACAGATGACTGGTTTTTCGTAAGACTAGGAAAAACGAACATTCCAACCTATTCAGCAGAAAGAAATTCCTACATAAGAAATGATTTAGCTAAAGCATGGCCTCGGTTTGCAGATAAATTAACTGGAATAAAACTTGACAATAAAGATCGTGCAATAGTAGATGTGAGAAGATTCTTTGGAAGTGACAGAGTAAAACAAGAATCGAATTTACAAACGATAGTTCTACTTACCAGAGAACGGTCACAAGTCGGATTGCTCGTTGAGCAATTCCCTCGGACACAGTCCTCGGTCGCTTCGCGACAGCTGAATAAAGGAAAACCACCAATGAAGAAGTTAAGTGCTAAAGAAGCTCTAGAATTCATGATTAAGAATGATTTCTGTAATCCTCATCAGTTAGTAAGAAGCAAGAAAAAATTAGAGATGAGAAAGGAATTCTTCCAGGAATTATTCTCAAGAGTTCCGGTTTACCTTCTCAATACAATTGAAACTCCGAAACAGTCACTGGAGAGATTAAAAAGATTAGTTGAGAATTAGTTAGTGATTTGCATGAAATTCAAACTAGGCTTAGTCCAAATGAAAATGAATAGTAGTAAACAAGAAAATATTGACAACGCAATTAGAATGATTGCTGAAGCTGCAAAGAAAGGAGCTTCTATTGTTTGTTTACCTGAATTATTTAATTCTCCATACTTCCCTCAGGATGAGAAAGCAAATATTAATGATATTGTAGAAACAATTCCTGGACCAACTACCACTGTACTATCAAAAGCAGCCAAAGATAACAAGGTAGTTCTTGTGGGCGGATCAATATATGAGAAAGATGAAAAGAGCGGGAAATTCTACAATACAACCCCAGTATTTGATGAAACCGGTAAACTATTAGGTAAATACCGAAAAGTGCATATTCCGCATGATCCAAATTTCTATGAACAAAATTATTTTGAACCTGGAGATCTAGGATTTCAAGTTTTCAAAACTAGAAATGGAAAACTCGGAACTTTAATTTGTTATGACCAATGGTTCCCCGAAGCTGCAAGAATAAATGCACTAATGGGTGCGGACATTCTGTTTTATCCTACAGCAATAGGAACAGTTAAAGATGTAGAACAAAGCGAAGGCAACTGGCAGGAAGCCTGGGAAAATGTTCAGCGCGGCCATGCAATTGCGAATGCAACTGTTGTTTGTACTGTGAACCGCGTAGGAACAGAGGAAAAAATGAACTTTTGGGGCGGCTCTTTTGTTATTGATCAGTTTGGTAAGACAATTGTTAGAGGAAGTAACAAAGAAGAAGTTCTGGTTACTGAAATTGATCTTGATTTAGGTAAACAAATTAAAGAAGGCTGGAGATTTTTCTACAATAGAAGACCAGACCAGTATAAGGAGATAACTAGGAAGTGAATATGATGCACGATACAAGACACGAAACATTACATTCAAGACTGAAAACAGAGAACTCGAGACAGTTTCTCATGCCCGCAGAATGGGAACCACACAAAGCAACATGGCTTAGCTGGCCAAAAGACCCGGAAACTTTTCCACCTGGAACAGTTGAGCAGGTAGAAGAGATTTACATAAAAATGATTGAAGAATTACGAAAGGGCGAAATTGTAAAAATTCTTGTAAATGATAGTGCAACTGAAGAAAAAATAACCTCAATGCTTCATGATACGAAAAATGTTGAGTTCCACAAGATAAAGTCCGTAGATGTATGGATGAGAGATTATGGACCTATTTTTGTTTTGAATAGAAAAGAAAAGAAAATCATTGCGACGAAGTGGCAGTTCAATGCATGGGGAAGTAAATACAGTGATCTGCTTCCGGACAACGTTGCAGGGATGGAAGCTGCAAAAACTACTGGTTGTGAAATAATTGAAACTGAGACGATTCTTGAAGGTGGCTCCATAGATAATAATGGATTGGGAACATGTCTGACTACTGAACAGTGTTTATTGAATAAGAACCGAAATCCAAAAATGACAAAAGAAGAAATAGAGCAAACGCTTAAGCAATACCTAGGATTTACAAATATAATCTGGCTAGGAGAAGGCATAGAGGGTGATGACACCGATGGTCATGTTGATGATATAACCAGATTTGTAAACAAGAATACGATTGTGACCATGGTTGAAGAGAATACGAACGATGCTAACCATGAACCACTTGCAAAAAATCTTGAACTACTAAAAAATGCAAAAGATCAGGACGGAAAGAAATTCAACGTAATACCAATACAGATGCCTGGAAGAATAAATGATGAAGATAGACGATTACCAGCAAGCTATGCTAATTTTTACATTGGAAATGCGTGCGTTCTGGTGCCTATTTTCAACGATAAAGAGAAAGATAATAAAGCACTTTCAATTCTAGGAAAACTATTTCCAGATAGAAAAATAGTCGGTATTCCCTGCCAAGCATTGGTATATGGTTATGGCGGAATACATTGTGTTACGCAGCAAGAAGGACAAATTAATAGATAATTTGTCCTGTTGTAAATTCGATAGAATTTACAGTAGAACCTAAAATTTAAATTCTTAAACGAGCCAAATCCCACATCTCTCAAACTAAAAGACCCTTGCAAACCATTACTGTACTTGGAGGTGCATGCTTCCACTCATCTACACTTCTATTAGGTAAAACATCTTGCTCGGTTATTCTTTGCATATCTAGCAGGTCAATAGCAAAATGCCCCTGTGCATTTGAAGGTGGTCTGTGACATGCATCGTCTCTGCAATTTGCACCGTGAGGTACAATAGCGAACGAAACCATCCATCGCGCACCGGTATCATTGGATTCGACAACAACCTCAGCAAAATATCTATCCGGTTCTTGCCTATGGATTCCAACTAAAACAGGAGAAACGCCTTCAACTAACGGATATTGAGTTAGCAGTGAACGAAGACGCTCACCATCGTTAGCTCCACTAAGTCTTTTCAAAGCAGACAGTGAAACAGATGAACGTGACAGATATTTAATTCCTTCAGAATCAGGTCTGACTAAAGCTAGATGAGTTCTACCCACCTTAGATGTTCCTACTCTTGTTACATGTTGTTGTGGTTGCATGGATATCATATTAGATTATTGCATAAAAAGTCTTATAAAGTTGAATTTTGTGACAGATAATGCTTCATGGCCGAGTTTCTACAAGTAAAGCAGAATATGCTAAAGGGCGTCTGGGAGATCTGAGCTTTATTACATCAAAAATAAATGCTCGACGCTCATGATCGCCGTTTGCAGTTATAGTAACTTTGAATTCTGTTGGACCAGTAACCATAGCATGAAAAGTCCCTTTACAGGTACCCAGTCTACGTAAACAAGAAGCTTTTAGCGCTTGACCTAGACGAGTAAGTTCATCATCTCGACCAAATCGAGTTAAATCCCTCAGTCTTAATTTAATGTAATTAGTTTTCAGTGACAAACTCATATTTATTCACTATAAATATGATAAAAAGAATAATTTATAATGGCAGTAGATGGTACTTAAAGTATTCTAAAACCCCTTTTTCCTGGAACTCCCGATTGCTCGCATAACCTAATTCCTTATGCAACTGCAATAAATAAGGGTGAGGAGAAAAATGCGACACCGTAATCGCATAGCCTTCCAAGTCAATAGAAGCACTTTTTGCAGATGCACCACCGTATTTAGAATAGACTGATTTGAATTGAGAAGATGTAGCAACATCTTCCTGGGAAACGATTCTATTTTTTACAGACTGACCTATAAAATTAAATGAAATCGGTTGTTTCTCTTTTTTTTCAGTCATTAGATTCTTTACTAATTTCTCACCATGGAATGAAATGGTAAGATTATCCCCTTCCCAAACATAATCATATTCTCCTTTTTCAAAATGCGCAAGAAGAAATGATGTGAAAAATTCTTTTCCGTCTTTATTACTAACAGTTTTGGAAAGTACCATAAGTCTTGAACCAACTAAAAATAAAGACCTAGTTGTACCGTGCGCAAAGGTATTACTGTGTTTTTCTCCAGCCACAGTAAGAGGTTGATAGTAATTTTTTGGTACAGAATATGCTGCTCGAGCTTCAAACATAGGATAAATTAACTTTACTGGATACCCAATGGAAGTGTAAAGAAGATTAGAAAGACTGGGCAAATCATTTGACAAACTTTTGGAAAACTCCATGCGTACAGAATCTTCAGAAAACATTTTCTCCATAAACGATAAATAATTTGCACTTTTTTTTACACGTTCACAGATATTACACATGGTTTCGCCAGATACTTTGAATCGTCAGTTATGTTATTTCGTATCAGTTTTGATTTCCTGTTTCTTTTTGTCATCCTTGAAAGTTATAGTAGTTATTGTTGGGAATATACCTTTCAAAACAGCATCGAGATATTGCTTCTTTTCTTCATACTCTTTTGGAGTTTCTGTTACTTCGATTTCAAGAGTATCTTCCTTTTCATTTAATTTTATGGTTGCCTTAAAATCCATGTCAGCAAGCATTGCATTAATTTTTTCTGATGTTTTGTCAATTATCCCTACTAACTTAAGTGTGTACTTTATGTTCTTGTCTGCAAGAGGATGATTAAAATCTACGAGAACTCTGCCGCCACTTACAGACTTAATGACTCCGACCATTTTACCTTGTTCGCTGTCCATGTGTATGGCAAGACCCACTTCTGGTCTTATTTCACTTCTATAAAAATCTTTTTCAGGCATTATGCGAATCATATTCTTGATTTTATGACCAAATGCCTTTTCAGGAGTTAATTGCAATTCTTTAGAATTACCTATTTGCATATTAGTAAGTGCTTCTTCCATACCTGGCACTAGCCGGTCAGTACCATAGATTACAAGTAATGCACCTTCTTTGTCATGAAGTGATTTTGCAATCTCTCCGAATGTGCTATCAAATATATTACCGTTGGCATCGTAGCCGGTATATTCTATACGTATAAAATCTCCATTCTTAACCAAATAAATCACCGTTTGAAAAAAATAACACTAAAGTTATAATTATAAATTAGATTTGATTATAAACCATTAAAAAGGTAATCGATTCTACTTTATTGTATAAATATTGTATACATTTGAATCGACGATTAACACTAATTAGGATAGAGGTATTTTATTATGGATAAAAAAAATATGGTCAAAATAGGTTTTGCAGTATTTGCAGTTGCTGCCCTTATTTTCGAACTTTTTGCATTTAGCGGATTTGGCGGAACTACAGTTAATCAAAACGTCATCGTAAATACTACTTCCCTTCACGGAGCAACTGATTTGCAAGTAACTCTATTAAGCTATGAACCATATTTAGTAGTAGAAAAACTTAATGATAGTCAAATACAATTAATAAAGAAAAATCCTAAAGTAGAAGATATTACAAGTACTGAACAAGGAATTTACATTATAGTTAAAACTAGAGAAGATGTGGGAGAAATAAGTTCTTACCTCAACAGCATTGGAATAAACAGCATAGTGATAGCCAACCTTCAATTTCCAAATCAGATAATAATTAATACTGATGATGGTAGAGCGATACAAGCTTCCATAGCTAATGGAGCTACTGTTAACTACCCATTAGTAATTGCAAGTATACCAGTAAAAACTTCGCTTAAAGCAAAAATGATAGCCATAGTAGAAAATTCAGTTTTAGTAGGCTATGAGCCAAACAGTTTTTCCCTGGTTTCTGATGTGATAATGCAAAATACAACTGCAACCGTAAAAGATACAGTAGGCACAGTATATACATTTACGATACCGTTTGAGAATAGGAATGAAATAGATGAAGCAAAATTAAAAAACGAACTAAAAACTGAAGACGTAAAATACATAAGAGCTGATTACGTTGATTTTGGTACACCACTAACAGTTAAAGAAACTACAGATAAAAAAAATATAAGTTATGTCACGTATATAAGTTCTGGAAGCATAGCCATAGATAAGAACTTTACTGATAGTAGTAAAATTGAATCTGATTTTTTCAATCATTCATTAGACTTCCCTTCTTCGATATTATATTTAAGAACCAATGAAACAGTGGAACTAACTTACAATAAAACACTAGAATATAATTACATGGTTAAATTACCTGAAAAGATAGGAAATTACACAAATTATAATACTTTAATTAGTGCAATAAGTGAAAACGAATACCTACAAAATGATACGGTAAATGTTTCAATTAAAGGAAATGCAATTGGTACAATAATAACTGACATAACTGACGCTAAAATCGAATAGAAGTAGTTATTTTTTGAAGGATTTTATTTTTTTGACTAATCTATTATCTAAAATATATTTTACAACTTCTTTTGGAACTAGTTTTTTCCATTCTAAATTGCTATTAACAATCATACTACGAATTTTTTGTCCTTCGTAAACTTGACGTTTGTAATATCCTGATAGTACTTTTACACCTGCTTTTCTAAATAGGAGATTTACGATTACATTATTTGAATAAATTGCTTCGTATGATGGAACATAACGATTAACATGCGATACCCACTGGGCATGATTATTTATATCGCGTACTGGAATCAAAACAGTGTGCAACTTCTGTTCTTTGTTTAGCACATTGGAAATTATTTCCACTCTTTCACCAGCAGTAAAAGGATTTCTCCAACTTTGTTCAGACTCAGCACTACCTATAACGATAACTACTTCATCATATTGCCTAAGGAGTTTTTTCAAAACGTACATGTGGCCGTTATGGAAAGGCTGAAATCTCCCTATAAAAAGAATTCTTTTCATGATTATTAAATTACCAGCAAACTAATAAAAAGACGTTTTATATGTTATAGTAAGTGTTATAAACAAGATTGAATAATAGATTAATGATATTATGAACCTAGCAGTTAGAATGAAAAACTTCAAAAGAAATCGCCCTTCACCCAGTGAGCAATTTGCAAGACATATTAGCGTATTTAAGGAAGCAATAGAAGAAGCGCATGACAGATTGAAAGATGGACCAGCAATTGCAAAGGCAGTGCTTCATGATGGGACTGTTGAAGAAATAAAATTTCCTAATTTTACAGTATATTATGCAACTGTCGCAGTATTGTGGAAACAGGTAGCTGAAGATTTCAACGTTTACCTAGAGTATATGCCAGATAGCAAAAACTTCGTAGTAGGAGACATATTTCACAAACTAGATTGTGACAGTGTACCATTAGTTTTCGTATGCAACATGAAACAAACTAGCAACTCCGGAGAAATGGGATTAAGCAGAATCCTTAACTCCGAAGACGAAGGATCAAAATACAGGCAAGCAGCAGTTTATTGCGATGGTTTATACGATACGGCATCACAAACAGTAGATTTTTTCCAGCACAGAAGAAAAACACGTATTTACTCAATTGAAGTAGATCATGGGCTCCTTGTATGCAATTCCATGGAATCCGTGCAAAGGCTTGCCAAATCTATTACAGGAGAAGATGAATGGAGTGGGATAGTAAATGCGATAGTGCTTTCCGTGGAAAGATCAGAGTTCGTAGCAGATGTAGATGTAATGTTTAATAGAAGAGCATTCGCATTAGCCTGCCATGAATTGGGGCATATGATAATTCAAATGCCATCTTTTGAAAGTGTAGACAAAGAACTTTCAGAAACAGTTGCACGCGCTACTGAACTAAAATATTCTGATATGAAAAGAACTTTGCTTGCTGAAATGTTTTTTGATAGCTTTATACCTGATACCAGCTGGAGAAGTAGAACTCTAATAGAATATTTTAACTTAACCATGGAAAGAAACAGAATGCCGATTCCATTAGGTTATGCAATTCTTCCAGATGAGAAAATTGAAAAAATAGCATCAATATTACTGGACATAATAGCAATAAAATTATATGGAAAAAAATGGGCAGATTTAGTAAATGATGAATTGTTTGAACGAGTAAGAAAGACAATTTTTAACGGAACTGGCTAAACTAAAATCTAAGCAACCTGAGCCTGCTCCAGTTTAACACCGACCAATTTTGAAACCCCATCTACCTTGGTAACTCCAAGAACTGCCTCTGCAGTTGACATTACCGTATCATTATGAGAAATCATAAGGAACTGAGTATCTGAAGACATCTGTTTTATCAGCAATGCCAGATTCCTACTGTTTTCCTTATCCAGTGCAGCATCCACTTCATCTAGGATGTAAAATGGTGCTGGCTTGAAGAATTGTAAAGCAAAAATAAACATAAGTGCCACGAGAGAACTTTCACCACCGGAGAGTGAATCAAGAACATGTTCACGATTGTGTCGCTTGAGTTTTATGAAAAGACCGCTTTCAAATGGCTCGTTGGGCTTATCCAGATAAAGATAACCTTCCCCTATATTTATATGCTTGAACATTCTCCTGAAATTGTCACTGACTGCGTTAAATGTTTCGAAGAATGCTTCTTTCTTCCTCTGCTCTATTTCATTGATCATTTCAACAACAGCACTATGTTCCTCTGACAATTTATTTAGTCGTTCCTGAATATCTTCAATTTCAGCTTTTTTCTTAACATACATGTCTATGGCAGCCATATTTACGTTACCAAGTGATTCGATTAAAATTTCTGATTCTTTTATTATTGCACTGAGCTCATCTCTTTTAAGATCAAGGAATTCTGCAGTTTTGTATGATTCAAATTCGGCCTTTACATCAGTAAGTCGTGTTTCTACTGTTGCTTTCTTTATGTTTGCCTGATTAAGTTCCTTGTTAATTTTATCTATTTCAAATCTTCTGATACCTATTTCCTTGCCTATTTCCTGAAGTTCACTATCAAATTTCTTCATCTCCTCAAATAACGATTCTATCTCTTTACTATATTTATGTATCTGGGATTCCTGAATTTCAAGTTCCTTCTGATCATTTATTGTCTGTCTTTTAAGAGAAGTTATTTTTTCGATCATTTCTGATTTTTCTTTTTCCATCTGGGAAATCTTATCTTCTCTTATGTGAAGTTCTTTTTTCCTCAAGGCAAACTCATTATTTTTTCCGCTTATAGTTGCCCTCAATGAAGAAATTAAAGATGCTAATTCAGTCTCACGTTTTTGAGCTGCTTCTGAAAGCTGTTTATCTTTTGCTTCGCTCTGTGAAAGATTATGCTGCATCTGTGCAACTTTCTTTTCAAGTGAATTGAATTCTGAATTTAGTTTTTCCTGTTCCTGTACCAAAGATTTTATTGTTACTTTTATCTGCTCTATTTCTGCTGTTACATCTTCTTTTCTTTTTAGCTCCTGTTCATTCTTTTGTCGTTCTTCATCCCTAAATACAAGTTTCATTTCACAGGATTTTATTTGTACTTCAATTTCTGATTTTGCGGAACGTAACTCTGATTCCCGTTCACGTATTGCATAAAGCTCTCTCATCATTGACTCTTTTGATTGCTTTATTGATTCTGCCTCTTCATCTATCTTTCTAAGCTGAGCAGTGGCTAGTATGCTGCTTTCAGTTTTACCACCAGTTATGGTACCTACACGTTCATAGAGATCTCCACCCAGAGTAACCATTCTTGCAGTACCTACACCTATTTTTTTTGCATGATCAGGATCATCTATAAGTAATGTATCTCCAAAAACAAACTCTACTGCCCGTTTAACCTCTAAATCATAGGAAACGAAACTAACTAACTGCTCAGCACTCTTCGGTGCATTACCAGAAGATACTTTGACTTCTCTTAATGGAATGAATGTTGCCCTGCCTGCATTTGCTTTTTTTAACCGTTCTATGATTTTAGTCGCAACATCTGCATCATCCACAACTACATAGAGAAGTCTGTTACCAGCAGCTGCTTCAACTGCCGTTGCGTGTTTATTTTCAAATTTTATAAGTTCTGCAACTGTGCCATGGATACCGGGAACAGAATTTTTAGCTTTCAAATCTGCAATAAATTTAAGTGCTGGATTTCCAAGGCTAGGAGAAACACGTACACGAAGGTAAGAACTCTTTTCTCTAAGTTCAAGGAATTTCTTATCCAAATCTACCATATCCATATTAGTTTCCTTGGTTTTTTTGAATTGCTCATCTATTTCATTAGCTACACTCTGAGCTTCCTTTTTTAGTCTTATAATATCTTTTCTTGTTTCCTCGTCTTCATCGTTTTCTTTGTTTGGACCTATTGCCGAAAGTTCATTGGAACGTATTTGTACTATTTCCTGTTTAGATTTAATTTCCATTTCAATTTTTATTAATTGTTCCTTTATGTCTTGTAATTTAAGTTCACTTTCTTTTAGAGCAGTTCTTGCAGTAAGTATACTGCTATCCTCAGAAGCAGGCCGAAGCACGGCTAATTCGGATTCGTATTTTTCCAATTCTTTCTTTAAACTTATAAACTCTTTTTCTATGGCAACTAATTTTGGTTTTTCTTCGTCAATATCTTTTTTTATTGAAACGGCATCCTCACCTGATTTTTTAAGAGACGCTTCCTTATCTTCTACCATCTGATGCTTTGCGGCTATAGCTGCTTTTAATTCTTCTATTTTCTTTACAAGTGCTGAAGTCTGTTGTCTTAGCTGAAGTTCCTTATTAGTATTAGATCGGTGAGTTTCAAGATTTTTAGCTTTTGCATCGAATTCTGCAAGCTCCTGTTCTTTATTTGATAGTGAATACTGATATTTAGAAAGAGTTTTTGTTACATCTTCAAATTCTTTTTCTAATCGTTCTGCTTCAACTTTAAGCAATGTTCCTTTAGCATTAGTTAACCTAGTTTTAGTATCAACATACTTAATTGCTATTTCACGCTCTCGTTCTAATTCTGCTAAAAATGAAGTTCTCTCTCCTAGGACTAAATGCGCTTCTTTTATTCTTCCATCTACTATATCTAGTTCCTTCATTGCTTCCTTTTTCTTTTCATCAAAATCAGAAATTCCTGCAACACTATCTATAATAGTACGCCGTTCTTTTCCAGGCATCCCTATTATACGCTGTACTTCACCTTGAACAATTATATTTCTGCCACTACCATCTAAATTATATTTTTTCAGCGCATCCATGATTGCCGTACGAGTGGTGGTATGATCATTAAGTCTATAACGTATCTTTCCATCTTCCCTAATGGCACGTTTTATCTCGAATTTCTCCTTCTTTCCTTTATCATTCGGATCGCTTTCAAAAGTAATTGTAACTTCTGCTGCCTTTGCTCCACCTGTAATCAAATCTCTTACTTTCTTTGCTCGCAGGGATTTGAGACTTGTTTCACCCATTACGAAACGTATACCGTCTGTGAAATTTGATTTCCCACTTCCATTTGGCCCTGCCAGGCAGAGAAATGTTCTTGGGAGAGGGACATCTATGAATTTGAATGATTTAAAATTTCTAAGCTTTATTCTAGAGATAAAAATCATAGAGCTAATTCGCTGATTATTATTAAATAGGTTTCGCTGGTTTTACTTCCAATATTCCGCAATATCCTTGACTTCTAACTCCTTCTTCTTCAACTCTACCATTGCTTTAAGCAATTCAAAAGCAGTCTGAACATTGGTAATGCATGGTATGCCCTTCTCTATACATGCTCTTCTAATCCTGAAACCATCTGTATTAGGCTTTCCACCTTTCCTTGGAGTATTGATAACTAGACTAATGCCACCTGATTTGATGGTTTCTAGAACATCTAAATTAGTTTTATCACCTTTGCCTATCTTAGGCACTGATTTCGCACCTTTTACAAGTGTAGCTGTACCAGGAGTCCCATAAATTTCAATATCAAGTGATCGTAGCAACGCTGAAAGTGAATCAAGATAAACCTTATCTTCTTCCCTAAGACTAAGCAACGCTGTAACAGTTCCTGATTTTACAGGTTTTATTTTTACTCCTGCAGCTAGCAATGCCTTGTAATAAGCCATCTCAAATGTCGAACCGATACCCATTGTTTCCCCAGTACTCCTCATTTCCGGACCTAGACGAATATCACTACCAACTAATTTCAGGAATGGAAACACGACACTTTTAACCGCAAAATTATTTTGCCTGTTGGTAAGATCAAACTCCTTCAACTTATGACCAAGAAGAACCTTGGTAGCTATCTTCGCAAGTGGAATACCTATGGCTTTGCTGACAAATGGCACAGTTCTACTGGCTCTAGGATTTGCTTCAAGTACGTAGACGACGTTGTTCTTAACGACGTATTGAAGATTAATCATTCCAATATTGTCAAGGGAACGTGCTATCTTATCAGTATAATCGATTAGTGTATTTTTAGTCCCCTCATCTAGATGTAAACTTGGTAAAACAATATTAGCATCTCCGCTGTGCACACCTGCAAATTCTATGTGCTCCATTAGCCCTCCTAGGAAAAGATCCTTGCCATCGCTAATAGCATCCACTTCGCACTCGTAAGCATTGTCAATATATTTGTCTATTAACACTGGTCTTTGCTCACTAAGGTCCACGGCCTCTTCTATGTATTGCTTCATTTCCTGGTCATCATAAACAATCTGCATACCTCTACCAGCTATTACGTAACTAGGTCTTACTACAACTGGATAAGTTATTTTATTTGCAACAGCTAAAGCTTGTGCTTCATTAATAGCAGTACCATTGGCAGGCTGTGGAATACCTAACTTATGTAATAAGTCTCTAAATCTCTCACGATCTTCTGCAATGTCTATGCCATCAAGCTGAGTCCCAAGTATCTTAACACCATAATCATGAAGTTTAGGAGCAAGATTTATACTGGTCTGACCGCCGAACTGAACAATTACTCCTTCAAAAGTTCCGATACCTATTACTCCTCCCTGTTCGTTCTCGATTATATTTAGGACATCTTCGCTTGTGAGTGGCTCGAAGTAAAGCCGGTCACTGGAATCAAAGTCAGTACTGACTGTTTCTGGATTATTATTGATTACGATGCTATTAATCCCTAATTCGCGCAGAGCAAAACTTGCATGGGAACAACAATAATCAAATTCTATCCCCTGCCCAATTCTTATGGGACCTGAACCAAGAACAATTACTTTTCTGCCTTCCAGTGGCTTTGCTTCGTTTTCTGTTTCATAAGTAGAGTAATAGTAAGGAGTGATAGCATCAAATTCTCCTGCACAGCTATCAACAATCTTGTAGGTTGGAATTATCCCATAGGATTTTCTTAAGATTCTTAATTCTTTTTCATCTATGTTTTTCAATAGACCAATTTGTTTATCACTAAAACCAGCACGCTTTGCTTCGCGAATTATTTCACGATTTAGAGGTTGTGAAAAGATTTTTTTCTCGAGCTTGATGATGTTAAATATTTTCTGCAGGAACCAGAGATTTATCTTCGTCATTTCATGAATATGCTGAATAGTCACACCTTTTCTGAATAACTCTAGTATAGCAAACAACCTAAGATCAGTAGCAGGATTAAGTTGTTCTTCCGGAATGAATTTTGGAATCTTGACTTCTAAACTCCTCATTGCTTTTTGTAATGCTTCCTCAAAGGTCCTGCCAATAGCCATAACTTCCCCAGTGCTTTTCATCTGTGTACCTATGTGCCGATCGCTCTGAGGGAATTTGTCAAAAGGCCAGCGTGGAATTTTAACAACACAGTAATCAAGTGCAGGTTCAAATGCAGCGCTTGTGCCAGTTATGGAATTTTTTATTTCATGAAGCTTCTGCCCCAGAGCAATTTTTGTAGCCACTCTTGCTATGGGATAACCAGTTGCTTTTGATGCAAGAGCAGAGGAACGTGAAAGCCTTGGATTTACTTCTATTACTGTGAAATCCCCAGTTGATTGATTTACTGCATATTGAACATTGCAGCTTCCCTGTACCCCTATTGCTTCAACGATTTTCAGAGCAGCACTTCTTAGTTTCTGGTGGTCATTGTCACTAAGAGTTTGCACTGGAGCAACTACGATACTTTCACCAGTATGAATTCCCATCGGATCGATATTTTCCATTGTACAGATTATTGCTGAATTACCAAAACTATCCCGAATTACTTCATATTCAAATTCTCCCCAACCTGAAACACTTTTTTCTATCAGTGCTTCATGGGTTGCACTTAACCGTAGTGCCAAATCAAGAATTTGTCTAAGTTCTTCTTTATCTTTTGCAACACCACTGCCGCTTCCGCCTAGAGTAAATGATGGCCTAACTATTACAGGGTAATGAATTTTTTCTGCAAATGAATGAGCATCTTCAAAATTATTTACCGTTACTCCTGGAAGGATAGGTATTCCGATGCTTCGCATGATATTGTTGAATTCTTCTCTTGCTTCTGCACGTTTTATGGCAACAGCATCAGTGCCTAAAAACTTAACCCCATATTTGTCAAGGATTCCTTGTTCGTGGAGCTCTGATGCTAGGTTTAGTGCAGTCTGCCCACCTACAGTTGCAAGTATGCCTTCTGGTTTTTCTCTTGCAATTATTTTCTCCAAAACTTCAACAGTAAGTGGTTCGATATAAATTTTATCTGCAATTTCCTTATCTGTCTGAATTGTTGCTGGATTGGAATTGACAAGCACTACTTCTATGCCTTCTTCACGCAACGCGTTGCATGCCTGTGTTCCGGAGTAATCAAATTCAGCTGCTTGCCCAATCACTATTGGACCTGAACCGATTACTAGAACTTTTTTAACTTTGGATTTCATGTAAATTCACATTAATTGCTTAATTATCGCTTTCTGCACATAAAGCCTATTCTTAGCCTGCTGCCAAACTACACTGTTGCCGCCATCAAGAACTTCGTCAGTTATTTCCTGACCCCTGAATGCAGGAAGAGGGTGCATTACTACGACATCTTTTGATGCAAGTAAAAGCATTTTACTATTGACTTGATATGGAAGAAAATCCCTTAGTCTGTCTGGATTTTCCTGCTCTGATGAATCTTTTGCCCATGAGCTTACATAGATTGCAGCTGCTCCCTTAACTACGGAAATGTCATTACTTACTTCTACTCTTCCTAGTTTTTTTGCTTCTGCCAAGTATTTTTCATCTGGTGAAAGTGATTTTGGACAGAGGAAAACAAAATGCATTCCTAATTTAGTCGCTGCAATTGCAAGTGAATTTGCCACTGCATCCGTTGGATCACCTATGAAAACCAACTTGTTACCTTGCTTTAGTTTTCCAAGTGACTTCAGCGTGTACATATCTCCTAGAGCTTGGCAGGGATGTTCTCTGTCGGTTGCTGCATTTATCACTGGAACTTCTGAACTTTTTGCAAGTTCGTCGAGCATTGAATGTGGCAGTAGCCGTGCAACTATTAGTGAAACATACTGACTGATTGCCTTTGATGTGTCTCCAAGTCTTTCCCCTCGAACCATTTGTGTGAACACATAGTCCAGATGAATTGTACCATAGCCTAACTGCTTCAATGCGACTTCAAAAGAAACAAGTGTTCTTGTGGAAGGACGATTGAAGAGCAATGCAGCAGTTTTGCCTGCGTATGGAAAAGTCTTATCTTTGAGACTATCTGCATCTGAAAGTATTTTTTCTATTTCTGTTTTGCTCAAATCGAGCAGCGATAAAAGATTCTTTTTCATTTAATGCACCCCTCATTTTAATATTTTAACGAATTGATCAAATAAATATTTAGAATCTCTTGGGCCTGGACATGACTCTGGGTGATATTGGACACTGAATACATCTTTTGATCTGTGCTTCATGCCTTCTATAGTATTGTCATTAACATTTACATGAGTTATTTCAACATCTTTCGGCAATGATTTCTCATCAGCAGCAAAACCATGATTTTGAGTAGTTATAGATATTTTACCTGTAGATTTATTGAGTACCGGATGATTACCTCCCCGGTGACCAAATTTCATCTTATATGTTTTTCCGCCAAACGCATGTGCAAGCAACT
Organism: Microcaldota archaeon; assembly: GCA_030648615.1. Taxonomy (GTDB): domain Archaea; phylum Micrarchaeota; class Micrarchaeia; order Anstonellales; family Bilamarchaeaceae; genus JAUSHJ01. Next base: position 54,166 of record JAUSHJ010000009.1, read on the forward strand.
GATGGCCAAGACAAATTCCCATTAACGGATAATCCTTAGTTATGAGTTGCTTTATCGTTTTATGTGCATCAGTAAGTATTGCAGGATCACCAGGACCGTTGGAGAGAACTATGCCTTTCGGCTCGTATTTTTCTATATCTTCAAACTTTGAAAAACTAGGAAGTACTACTACTCTCAACCCTCTAGCCTCCAGCTCCCTTACGATATTCATCTTTACACCATAGTCCATTAGCACTACGGTTTGTTTGTTTTTCTCCCCGAAAATAAGTGGTTTTTTTGTTGTAACTTTTTCTACGAAATCTATTGAAGAGTAATTAAATTTAAGTTCGTCCAGCAACTTTTTTGTGTCAATTGTTTCTTCGTAAACAGCAAGAACTGCAGGCATTACTCCGTGATTTCTTATGTGTCTTACCAGATAGCGAGTGTCAATGTCCGATATGCCAGGCACCCCACTTTCTTCGAGAAATTTACTTATATCACTATTAGATTCTACGTGACAAGTTACATCACTCAGCTCTCTTATTGCAAATCCTTCCACCTGAACTTTTGAAGATTCGTACCAGGAGTAATTAGAATCCCATTTGTTTTTTTTGTTTATACCGTAATTTCCTATTAACGGGTAAGTCATAAGAAGAATCTGTCCACCGTAGCTAGGATCAGTGATTGCTTCCTGATAACCCGTCATTGAGGTATTAAAAACTAATTCACCTACTTTCGTCGTACTCGCACCGAATCCACGACCATAGAGAATGGTTCCATCCTGCAGCACTAAGACTGCTTTTTTGTTGATCATCATATGAAAACTAGAAAAATATAACTCAATAAAAGTTTAAAAAGCTTTATAAGGATTTTAGCAACCTTGATAAACATATGGGTCGTAAATAGTATAATTGTATGAATTGCCCTGCAGGACAACAAGCTTGTCGCTTTAAGCGACAAGATGCCTATTGTTGCAATGCAACAATCAGGATATTTCGACATGTGATGTCTCAATGAATTGTTCTACGGAACAAATATCTCGAGATCATAAGGTGACCTCTCAATGACAAAAGATAGATTCAGCGATTATATTTATGCAAGACGAGAGATACTGATGACACTCGGACATGGAGACCTAGCTTGCGCAAAAATGATTTATACTGAATTACTTGGAAAAGAAGGATGTAGGAGACAGAATACTGATAATGTGCCTAGTGCAGATAAGATATATGGCAGGATAACCAGAAGAGCAGAGACCGAACACATAACTCCGAATCCCAATAACAGAAAATCCACAAAACGAACTAGGGAAGATCTCATCGCAATCAGAAAAAAGATGCGTGCGCAGCTTATGAAAGAAGGATATTGTGATGGGGAAATTACAGATAGCATAGTTGCTTATGAAAAAAAACATGGAAACTTAAATTCTAGCCGCAACATGGTAGCAACCTGGATGAATAAATGTGTGGCACAAGAAAGGCTTCAACCAAATCCAAACAGAGCATATGCTTGTTACGATCATGAATTTATATGCGCAGAGAGAGAACGACTTATGGAAGAGAGGTTGTCTGATCGGGCTATTGCAGAAATAATCGTAGAATCACGTGTGACTACAGGCTGGACAGTAGATGGAATATTAGCAATAAGAGATAAAAAACTTATGAAAAAAGATCCGCGATGGACAACAAATCCCCATAATCCAAAATTCCGAGATAGAACTGCAATAGCAGAAATGGACTGGAAGGCTGCAGATTTTATAGCAAGACACCCTCACAGAGTACAGGGACCTAACGGTGGGACGATTTTAAAAAAACCCAACGGGACAAAACCACTCACTTCCGCATAACAATAATCGATTCTCTAGTTTTAACTTTTCTTGGTTTAACATCCGCAACTCTTTCTAATCCAACAACTATTTCTGCTTGCATACCTAGTCGTTCAGCCATCTCTGCAAGAACTTCGTCTACTATTACATGAGTCTCATGGATTACCGCATTGCCAACAACAAAATAGCATGCTGAGTTAGGCTTGAGTACTTTTTTGATTTCCATCAATACTTTTTCCATATCTGTGAAATACGTACCTATTATGGGAATTCTTATGCCGATTTCTCCGACTTCCGGAGGCATCTCTTTTTCCAATGAAGTCTGAGTAATGAAAGAACGTACACTTTCTTTTCTGGTTGCTGATGTTATACCCTTATCCAGGAAAAGCAAACTCATCTCTAATCCATAAATTTTAGTATAATCTATATTATTCAGATAAGGAGGAGAAGTTACGATTATATCAGCAGAAGAATCTGCAATTGGCAATGCACGAGCATCCCCCACCTGTGCCCTGGGCAATGGACCTGAGATAGAATTAGTACGAATTTCTTCTGCAATTCTCTTCACTTTTCTTCTTAGAGCATCTTTAGCCGGCATCGCTCGTTTTGTCTTGTCAATTCTCAGCACTCCGCCGTCTTTTATGATTATGCTGCACTGTGGCAATATTGAAAGTAAGGCAAGCATCAGCAGGTTACTGGCTTTAGTTCCTTCTACAGCTTCAATTGCTTCTCGTATTGATAAAATTGAATTAAGATTAGATTTTGGGAACGCTGCTCTTGGAGAAAATAACTCAAACTGCCAATCGATGATCGATTTCCGCGACGCAATTGTCGAGCGCGACAATGCGCCCATTGTCCGTAACGACGGACAATCGGGAGCGGCTGCCACCGTGCTTGGTTCTTTAAGCTTTGAAAGGTTTTCGATGAAACGTTCACATTCCTTCAGATCCGCATCAGAATAATCGTCGCTTTTGACTTTTGAAACGAAAACCGCAAGTGGTGAAGCATCCACACCGATTGATTGTAATCCATGGCTTTTGGCTGAGAGCAGACTTGTGCCTGCACCACAAAATGGATCGACTAGAGTTCCTGATTCTAATTTCTCCTGGTTTAGCGCATAGTCAATAATTTCTGGAGAGAATGCTTCCTTGTAGTAAAACCAATTATAAATGGGCTTATCCTTGCTTGGTTCGAAGGTAAAATATTTCCCTAATTCAAGATTTTTTGAGATGTTCATAGATAACCTGCTAAAAAATAGATTGTTTGATTATTTCTATAGAATTATCTGATATTATTACCAATGATTTGCCGAATTTAGCCGAATGCTCCGAATTTAGAATAGTCAAAAATCTTTCGATAACGTTTTTTGGAGCTTGATTACTAAATCTAAGAATAATTATTCCCTTGTGACCAAACGGAGTTTGATTTGTTAAATTTAAAAAATCTTTATCATATGTTAAAACTATTCGGTCTTCGCTTTTTGCAAGTTCCAATACGTTTTTATCAGACATACCAAATAACTTTTGTTCTTTAATGTCTTTAACATCAAAACCAGAAATTCTCAGCTCTTTAACAAGCGAAGTAGGTATATTTTCATCGGAGAGAAATTTCATATTACTTACCAATTATGACTAGTTCTTCGTGTTTGAGCGCTTTTGCAGCGTATGTCACTGCTGCCAAAATATCTGCTCTTTTAAGATGAGGATACTCTTTTACTATTTCTTCAGTACTCATACCGGAAGCTAACCATTCGAGAATTAATTCTACTGATATCCTAGTTCCCTTAACGATGGGCTTACCACTCAAAATCTCGGGATTAAAAACAATTCTAGATTCCATATTTATCTATTGCTCTTTTTTATTTAAATATGTTTCGATAGCTCGTTTGCTCAATTCATCAGCCAATTCATTTTTCTCTCTTGGAATGTGCTCAAACGTTACGTCTAATCCTTCGCACAAACGGAGTGCTTTCCCGTAGAGAACCTTTAATTTTATATCTTTTACCTTATACTTGCCAGTTAGTTGTTTGACCATAAGCTCGCTGTCACTCCTTATATGA